>SHYR01000005.1 GCA_009692705.1 Dehalococcoidia bacterium | reverse complement strand
GGGGGAGCAGGTGACGGCGGCGCTGCGCCCGGCGGCGGCTGGGGCCGCGCCGGGCGCAGCGCCGCCGTCACGCAGCGCACGGGGATTGGAGGGATGCGCGGTTGGCGCGGTGGCGCTTCCTCCTGAGCGGTCGCGAGCGCACGGTGGTGCTGGAGGCGGGGCCCGGCGACGCCGGCGGCTCCGTCACGGTCGACGACGGCGCGCCGGTCGCCGTCGAGCTGCTGGCGGGCACGCTCCCCGGCCTGTTCTCGCTGCAGGTCGGCGCGCGCCGGCTCTTCGCCTACGTCGCGCGGCGCGGGCAGGGCTTCGAGGTCACGCTCGAGGGCCGGCGCTTCGTGATCGAGCCCGCCTCGTCGGCGCGCCGCGGCCGCGGCCCGGTGGCCGGCCTCACCGACCTGCCGGGTAGAGTGACGGCGCCGTTGCCCGGCGTGGTGGTGGCGGTGCACGTCGCGGTGGGCGACCGCGTCGCGGTGGCGCAGCCGCTGCTGGTGGTGGAAGCGATGAAGATGCAGAACGAGGTGCAGGCGCGGTACGCCGGGGTCGTGACCGCGGTGCACGCCACGAAGGGTGATCGCGTGGAGAAGGGCGGGCTGCTCGTCGAATACACCCCAGACGATCCGGAGGCAGGCGCATAGCATCGCCGCCCGGCGTGCGGGCGGCTCCCGTTGTGAGCCGGGATCGGCGGATGCTAGAATCGCACGGCGGCGCCCACAGGCGCCGTGCAATCGATGGCCAGCGGTGCCGGCACGGCCCGCCGCCAGCAGCGAGGAGCGAAGGCGATAGCGAAGGAACTCAGCATCAACGAGCAGGTGCGCGCACCGCGCCTGCGGGTAATCCGCGACGGCGACCAGCTGGGCGTGATGACGGCGACGGAGGCGCAGCGGCTCGCCGACGAAGCGGGGCTCGATCTGGTCGAGATCGCGCCCACCGCCGATCCCCCCGTATGCCGCATCATGGACTACGGGAAGTACAAGTACGAGCAGGCGAAGCGCGAGCGCGAGTCCCGGCGCGGCTCCAAGAATGTCGAGCTGCGCGAGGTGCGGATGCGCGTCAAGATCGACCAGCACGACATCGACTTCAAGGCGCGTACGACTCGCAAGCTGCTGGCGGCGGGCGACAAGGTGAAGGTCTCCGTGATGTTTCGCGCGCGCGAGATCACGCACCCGGAGGTGGGACGCGACCTGCTGGACCGCTTCTTCGCCGAGGTGAGCGACGCCGGCACGATGGAGCGGTCGCCGAGCCTCGAGGGCCGCTTCATGACGATGGTGCTGGAGCCGGCGAAGCGGTCGCAGCAGAGCGAGAAGGCCGAGAAGCCCGCGCGGGCGGCCAGGGCCGACAGCGCGGCTGGTGGCGTCAAGCCCGAGCCGGCCGAGCAGGCCGAGCCGGTGGCGCCGGTGGGTGGAGGGGGTTGAACCGATGCCGAAGATGAAGACCCACAAGGGCGCCGCGAAGCGCGTGAAGGTCACGGGCTCGGGGCGCTTCTTCATGAACGCCCACCACCGCGGCCATATGCGCTCCAAGAAGCGGAATGAGACGCTTTACTCGCTGCGCGAGATGCAGGAGGTGCACGCCACCCACACTCGCGCCATCAAGCGTCTGCTGCCATACTCGTAGCTTGCCCGCAGCCGCCGCCGGCCGGCCACGGCCGGCGGGCGCAGTCGAACGTCGAGGAACGAGATGCCACGAGCCCGCGCGCGCGTCGCGTCGCACGCCCGTCACAACAAGGTGCTCGCCCGCACGCAGGGCCACCGCGGCAAGCGCCACAAGAACTACAGGGTGGCGCACGAGTCGATGCTGCACGCGCTGCGCTACGCTTGGGAAGACCGGCGTGCGCGCAAGGGGGACTTCCGCAAGCTTTGGATCGTGCGCATCAACGCCGCCGCGCGGCTGCACGGCATCACCTACGGACGGCTGATCAACGGCCTGCACCGCGCCGGCATCGAGTTGGACCGCAAGGCGCTCGCCGAGCTTGCGGTGCGCGACCCCGCGGGCTTCGCGCAGGTCGCCACGCGCGCGAAAGCGGCGCTCGCCGCCTAGCCGCACTGCCAGCGGCGCCGCGGCCCCCAACCGCCAGCCACCTAGGATCGCGCGTCGCGCTCAGGCGCGGGGCGTCGCGCCGAACTCGCGCTCCAGCCGCGCCACGATCCGCGCCTGCTCGCGGTTGGCGTCCTCGCTGGTGAGCGTACGGTCGGTGGCCTGGTAGCGGATCGCGAACGCCACCGACTTCTTATCCGCCGGTAGCTGCTCCCCGCGGTAGACGTCGAACACCGCCACCGCGGCCACCAGCGGCGAGCGCTCGATCAGCGCGCGCAGCGCCCCCGCCGGCACATCGACGTTCACCACCAGCGCTAGATCCTGTTCGACGGCCGGGAAGCGTGGCACCGGCACTGCCTGGTGGCGCGGCGGCACCTGCGGCAGCAGCCGCGCGAGGTCGAGCTCGAACAGCACCACCGGCTGGTCGATCTCGAAGCGTGCGAGCGTGTCCGGGTGCAGCACGCCGACCACTCCCACGTCTTCGCCCCCGAGGCGCAGGCGCGCGACGCGCCCGGGCAGCATGCCGAACTCCTCGCCAGCCACGAACCGCGGTGTGACCCCGAGCTGCGCGAACGCCTGCTCGAGCGCGCTCTTGGCGTCGAAGAAGTCGAGCCGGCGGTCGGTGGCGCGGCCCCAGCGGTCGGGCTCGAAGCCGCAGAGCGCGCCGGCGGCCATCTCGCGCTCCTCCGGCAGCGGGCCGGCGGCGCCCTCGCGGCGCAGGTAGACGCGCGCGATCTCGAACAGCGCGACCTCCCCAGCCCCCGCGCGCAGGTTGCGGTCCATCGCCTCCAGCAGCGCGTGGCGGAGCGTGGGCCGCAGCAGCTCGCGGTCCGCGGTCAGCGGGTTGCTGAGGCGCAGCGGGCGCAGCGTCGCCAGCTGCTCGGGCGGCAGCACGCGGCGCAGCATCTCCTGCGAGGTCAGCGAGTAGGTGATCACCTCGTGCAGCCCGGCGGCGACGAGCCCCTCGCGCAGGCGCTCGCGCGCCTCCACCAGCGGGCGCGGCTCCGGCGGCGGGATGTGACCGGCGAGCGTGGTGGCGGGCAGCCGGTCGTAGCCGGCGATGCGCACCACCTCCTCGGCGACGTCGTCCGGGATCGCGACGTCGGTGCGCCACCACGGCGGCTGCACCTCGAAGCCGTCGCCGCGCGCCGCGACCTCGAAGCCCAGCGCGCGCAGCCCATGCTCCACCTCCGGGGTGGGGACCGCGAAGCCGATCACTGTGTCGAGCCGGGCGCTCGTCACGTGCAGGCGCGGCGCGGGCTGGGGCCGCGGATAGACATCCACCAGCCCGCGCCGCGCCCGCCCGCCGCAGAGCTCCACCAGCAGCCGCGTGGCGCGCCGCGCCGCGTGCAGCGCCAGCTCCGGCGAGAGCCCGCGCTCGAAGCGCGACGAGGACTCCGAGCGCAGCCTGAGCCGCGTGGAGGTGCGGCGGATGCTGGCGGGGTCGAAGCGCGCGGCCTCCAGCAGGATAGTGCTGGTGTGAGGCGAGACCTCGGTGTCCTGCCCGCCCATCACCCCGGCCAGCGCGAGCGGGCCGCGCTCGTCGGTGATCAGCAGCGTGTCGACGGTCAGCTCGCGGTCCTGCCCGTCGAGTGTGCGCAGCCGCTCGCCGGGGCGCGCGGTGCGTACGGTCACGCGCCCGCGTACCTGCGCGAGGTCGAAGGCATGCAGCGGCTGGCCCAGCTCGAGCATCACGTAGTTGGTGACGTCCACGACGTTGTTGATCGGGCGCTGCCCGGCGGCGCGCAGGCGGTCCTGCAGCCAGCGCGGCGAGTCCCCGACCGTCACGCCCTCGATCACGGCGGCGATGTAGCGCGCGCAGAGGGCGGGGTCGTCGATCGCCACCGCCACCGCCTCGGCGGCCGGCGGTCCGTCTTCGCGGTACTGCTCCGGCGGCTCGCGCGCGGGCAGCCCGAGGATCGCACCCAGCTCGCGCGCGACGCCGAGCATGCTCATCATGTCGGCGCGGTTCGGCCACACGTGCACGTCCAGCACCACGTCGCCGAGGTAGTCGGCGAGCGGGGTGCCGGGGGTCGCGTCCGGCGGCAGCACCAGGATGCCCTCGTGCGCGTCGGAGAGCCCCAGCTCGCGCTCCGAGAGCACCATCCCCGCCGACTCCACGCCGCGGATCTTCGCGCGCTTGAGCGTGCTCGATGCGCCGCCGGGGCCGTCGAAGAGCGTCGCCCCCTCCCGCGCGAAGGCGATGCGCTGGCCGGCGGCGACGTTGGGCGCGCCGCACACCACCTGCTGCGGCTGCGCGCCGCCGTAGTTCACGGTGGCGAGCCGCAGGCGGTCGGCGTTGGGGTGCGGCTCGACGGTGAGCACCGCGCCGACGGTGACGAGCGCGCGGTCCCACTGCGCGCCGGTGCGGCGGATGCCCTCCACCTCCGCCGAGGCCATCGTCAGGCGGTGCGCCAGGTCATCGATGTCCACCGTGGCCGGCAGCTCGAGGTAGTCGCGCAGCCACTTCAGCGAGACCAGCATCGGCGCGTGCCCATCCCCTCGCGGCCGGGCGCCGGCCCGTCAGCCGTCCCGGCGCTCCGTCCTAGCGTCAGAACTGGCGCAGGAAGCGCAGGTCGTTGGCGTAGAAGTGGCGGATGTCGTCGACGCCGTACTTCAGCATCGCGATGCGCTCTACGCCCATGCCGGCGGCGAAGCCGGTGTAGCGCTGCGCGTCGTAGCCGGCGCGGGCGATCATCTCCGGGTGCACCATGCCCGCGCCCATGATCTCGATCCAGCCGGAGCCGCGGCAGACCGAGCAATCGGGCCGCGGCGGGCCGTCGCAGACGAAGCAGTCCACCGCCAGCTCGACTCCCGGCTCGACGAACGGGAAGTATGAGTTGCGCATCATCACCCGGCGCTCCGGGCCGAAGAGCGCGCGCGCGAACTCCTGCAGCGTGCCCTTGAGGTCCGCCATCGAGACCCCCTCGTCGACGACCAGCAGCTCCACCTGCTGCATCATCCACTCGTGCGTGGCGTCGGTCGCTTCGTAGCGGTAGCAGCGCCCCGGCACCGCGATGCGGATCGGCGGCTGGTGCGCGTCCATGTAGCGGATCTGCATCGGCGAGGTGTGGGTGCGCAGCAGCAGCCGAGCTGCGCCCTCGCCCTCGTCGAGCCAGAAGGTGTCCCACATGTCGCGCGCCGGGTGGTCCGCGGGGATGCGCAGGCGTTCGAAGTTGTACTCGTCCAACTCCACCTCCGGTCCCTCGACGGTGTCGAAGCCCATGCGTGTGAAGGCGGCGAGGATCTCCCGCAGCGTCTGCGTCACCGGGTGCAGCGCGCCGCGACGCCGCGGCCGCCCCGGCAGCGTGACGTCGAGCGTGCCCGCGTGCACGTCGGCGGCGAGCGCGGCGGCGCGCAGCTGCTCACGGCGCGCCTCCAGCGCGGCCTCCAGCGCGTTCTTGAGCGTATTGGCGGCTGCGCCGACCTCGCGTCGCGCGGTGGCGTCCAGCGTCCCGAGCGAGCGCAGGAGTTGCGTGAGCGTCCCGGAGCGCCCCAGCGTGGCGGTGCGCCAGCGCTCCAGCGCCGCCTCGTCGGCGGACGCGGCGAGCGCGGCGCGCGCCTCGCGCTCCAGCTCGCTGACCCGCTGCGGTGACGGTGTCGCGACCATGAGTGCGAGTGTAACGAGGGCGGCGCTGGGGCGGGAGTGCAGCCGCGCTCCCCGCGCGCTTCCACGTAGGCGCGAGCTCGATATCGTGGAATCGATATCGTGGAATCGATATCGTGAAATCGATATCGTGAAACAGCGTGCGTGGGGTGGGCTCGCGCCGAAGGATCAGGATGTCGCTCGATCCGCGCTTCCCGGATCGCCCACGCTTCGACGCCTCACCGCCCCGGGCAGGCCTGCCGGCTCCGGGCGGCCGTGCGCCGAGCCCCCCGCCCCGGCCGGACGCTGCGACGCCGGTCGAGGCCCCTGCCCTGTCCACGCGGCGCGCGCCGGAGCCAGGCCGGGGCGGGCGCGCGCAGCGGTCGTGGCGCTGGCTGGCGATCGGCGCCGGTGCGCTCGTGCTGTTGCTGGTCGCGATCGTCTTCGGGCGCGGCGGCGGGCCGCTGCACGACGGGAGCGCGGCGGCGCGCGACGCGGACGCCGACGCCCGCGCGGCCGTGGACCCGGTCGTGCGGAGCATCGAGCGACTGCACGCGGAGCACGGCGAGCCGCCGGATGCCACGCTGGGCCGCATCCGCATCCCTTCAATCGGCGTCGATGCACCGCTGGGTCCCCGCGTAGTGGGCCCGGACGGGGTGATGGCCAACCCAACCGGCCCGGGCGATGTGGCGTGGTACGACCTCTCGGCATGGCCGGGGCTCGGCGGCCGCCCGGGTGAGCCCGGCAACGCGGTCTTCGCGGGGCACGTCGACGAGGTCGACTTCCTCGCCTATGCGGGCGTGCAGTACGCCGGGCCGGGGGTCTTCTGGCGGCTCGACCAGCTACGGGCCGGGGCGGCGATCGAGATCGAGATCGATGGCGCGAAATACCGCTACGTCGTGCGCTCCAACACCGCGCTGCACGCGGACGACGCCGCGTGGAGCGCGGTCCTGCGCTCCGTCGCGCCGGCGGAGCGCATCACGCTCATCACCTGCGGTGGCGAGTTCAACCGCGCGCAGCGCACGTACAGCAGTCGCACGGTGGTGGTTGCGGAGCGCGCGTAGACCGCCCCGCCGCCGCCCGTTGACAGCCCGCGCCCGCGCGCACAGGGTCGCATTCGACGCGCGGCCGGCTCTGGGGGTGGCGATGAGCATTCGAGGCTACGTGCTGATCGAGTTCGAGGTCGGCCGCACGCAGGCGGTGGACTCGGCGATCCGCGGGCTCCGCTCCGCCCGGGCGACGGTGCTGGCGGTGGACACCGTTACCGGGCCCTACGACGTGATCGTGCAGCTGGAGGCAAGCGACCTCGATCAGCTCGGCCGGTGCATCACCGCCGAGATCCAGTCGATCGCGGGCGTGCAGCGCACCACCACCTGCCTGGCGGTCTCGCTGGGCTGAGCGCGCCGCGCGCGCGGCGCCACCGCATGTGCCGCGGTGGGGCCTGCTAGGATCGGGCCTGAGATGCCCGAAGAGATCACCCGCAACCGCTCCGGCCCCCAGCCGCGCTCGATCCTGCCCGCCGACATGATCTCGGTGGAGGAGGCGCGCCTGCGGATACTGGCGCACTTCGCGCCGCTGCCCGCCGAGCCCGCGCCGCTGCTGGAGGCGCTTGGTCAGGTGCTGGCCGAGGACGTGCGCGCCGGCTTCGATCTCCCGCCCGCGGACAACACCGGCATGGACGGCTACGCGGTGTGCGCGCAGGACACCGCGGGCGCGACGCCCGACGCGCCCGTGACGCTGCGCGTCGTCGGCTACCTGCCCGCGGGCGCGGTGTTTGCAGGTGCGGTGGGAGCGGGCGAGGCGGTGCGCATCATGACCGGAGCGCCCGTGCCGCGCGGCGCCGACAGCATCGTCCCGTTCGAGCAGACCGACGAGATGGATGCCGCCGCCGGCGGCGTTCGCGGCCCGATCTCGCGCCGGCAAGTGCGCATCGACGTCGGCGCGCGGCCCGGCGCCAACATCCGCCGCGCCGGTGAGGACGTGCGGCGCGGCGAGCTGGCGCTGCCGCGGGGCAGCGTGATCGGCCCCGCGCAGATCGGCGTGCTCGCCTCGCTCGGGCTCGCCGCGGCGCCCGTGATCCGCCGCCCGCGCGTCGCGATCCTCTCCACCGGCGACGAGCTGCTGCGTCCCGGTCAGCCGCTGGTGCCGGGGAAGATCTACGACGCCAACGCCTTCAGCCTCGCGGCCCAGGTGCGCTCGTACGGGGCGCTGCCGCGTGTGCTGGAGATCGCCGCCGACAGCATCGATGCGATCACCGCGCGCATCCACGAGGCGCTGGAGGGCGCCGACCTGGTGGTGACCTCGGCGGGGGTCTCGCGCGGGGACTTCGACGTGGTGAAGGACGTGCTGGCACGCGAGGGCGATATCGGCTTCTGGACGGTGCGCATGAAGCCCGGCAAGCCGCTGGCCTTCGGCACCATGCGGCGAGGCGAGCGCCGTGTGCCGCACCTCGGGCTGCCCGGCAACCCGGTGTCCGCGATGATGACGATGGAGCTGTTCGGGCGGCCGGCGATCTTCACGCTGATGGGCAAGCCGCAGGCGGCAGAACGCCCGCGCGTGCGCGCGGTGGCGGCCGAGCGGTTGGTGAACAGCGACGGCCGCCGCTTCTACGCGCGCGCTCTGGTGACCTTCGAGGCGGGGCGCTACGTCGCGCGCCTCACGGGGCCGCAGGGCTCCGGCGTGCTCACCTCGATGGCGCTCGCCAACGGCTACGCGATCTGCCCCGAGGACGTGCCGGCGATCGAGGCCGGCGAGGAGTGCGATGTGATGCTGGTGGACCGCGAGGCTCCCCTCCCAGTCCCCGCAGCGATTCGGGCCTGACGATGGCGGCGGTGCTGCGCGTGGTCGGCCCGCCGGGCTCGGGCAAGACGCTGCTGATCGTCTCGCTGGTGGAGGCGCTGCGGCAGCGCGGCTACCGCATCGCCTCGGCGGTGCGCCGGGAGGGCACGCCGCAGCTCGATCCAGAGTCCGAGCGGCTGATCGCGGCGGGCGCGGTGGCAACGGTGGTGGTGCTGGCGGGCGGCGGCCGCGTCACGGTCGAGCGCTCGCTGGCGCTGCCGGCGCTGCGCGATATCGTGGCGGCGCTCGACCCGCAGGTGGACCTGTTGCTGGCGGAGGGCTTCGAGGACGCCGGCTACCCCGCCGTGGAGCTCTCGCCGCCCGGCGCCCCGGCGCTCGCGACCGCGCCCGCCGACCTGATCGCGGTGGTCTCCTCGGACGAGCTGCGCGGCAGCTTCGCGAGCTTCGGGCCCGGCGAGATCGGCGGGCTCGCCGAGCTGGTCGAAAGCGCGGTGCTCGTGCCACGGCCGGAGGTCTCGATGCAGTTGAGCGTGGACGGCCGGACCGTGCAGGGCAGCGGCTTCGTTACCGACATGATCGCGCGGCCGGTGCTGACGATGGTGGAGCAGCTGAAGGGGGTGCGCTGGCCCAGCGCGGTCCGGCTCACCATCCGCCGCCGTCCCCGCGACGGCTGGCACGGCTAGCGTCGAATCGTTGCGTCATCGTTTGGGTCGCCCGGCCTAGATCACCGCCTCGAAGCCCTTGAACTCGCCGGTGGCCTCCTCCCAGCGGAAGTCGACCTCCTCTACCCGCGCCTGCGGCGGTCCCTCGCGCAGCCGCTCCACGAAGCCGCGCAGCGTCGCCTCGTCGGCCTCGCCGACCACCTCCACGGTGCGGCCGTTGTTGAGGTTGCGCGCGTAGCCGGTGACGTGCAGCCGCGTGGCGGTGTCGGCGCAGAAGGAGCGGTAGCCGACGCCGTGCACGCGGCCGGTGGCGCGTGCATAGATGCGCCGCTGCCCGCCGCGCGACGTCACGGCTCGATCAGCCCCCGCACCACGTCCTCGACCAGCGCCGCGGGCACGTCGTCGCGCACGGTGGCGCGGCCGGCGTCATCCAGCAGCACGAAGCGCTGGCGCCCCGCCTGCACCTTCTTGTCGAGGCGCATCGCCGCCAGCACCGCCTCCGGGCGCACGCCGGAGGCCGCGAGCGGCAGGCCGTAGGCGCGCAGCACCTCGGAGTGACGCTGCACCAGCGCCTCGTCGATCAGCCCCATCCGCTCGGCGATGCGGGCGGCGGCCATCATACCGACCGCGACCGCCTCGCCGTGCAGGTGATGGCGGTAGGCGCCGGCGGTCTCCAGGGCGTGGCCGACGGTGTGGCCGTAGTTGAGGATCGCGCGCAGCCCGTGCTCGTAGGGGTCTGAGGAGACGATCAGCGCCTTCAGCCGCGCGGAGCGAGCGGTGACGCAGGCCAGCAGCTCCGGGTCCGGGTCGTCGGCGGTGAGCCGCGCGACGTGTCGCTCCAGCTCGCCGAGCAGCGGCGGATCGAGGATCAGGGCGTGCTTGATCACTTCGGCGAAGCCCTCGAGGTAGGCGCGGCGCGGCAGCGTGCGCAGCGTCGAGATATCGGCGATCACCGCGCGTGGCTGGTGGAACGCGCCCACGAGGTTCTTGCCCGCGGGGAGGTCGACCGCGACCTTGCCGCCGATCGCCGCGTCGTTCATCGCCAGCACCGTGGTCGGGAGTTGCACCAGCGGCATGCCGCGCAGGTAGCTCGCCGCTACGTACCCGGCGAGGTCGCCCACCACCCCGCCGCCGAACGCCAGCACGAGGTCGCTGCGCTCCGCGCGCCGCTCCGCGAGCCACGTGTAGAGCTCCCCGGCGACGCGCAGCGACTTCGAGGACTCCCCCGGCGGCACGATGTACGACGCGCCCGCGATCCCCGCCGCGGCCAGCGCACGCGCCACGCGCTGGCCGTGCGCCTCCATCACGGTGCTGTCGGAGATCAAAAACACAGTGCCGCCGAGGCCGAGCATGCGCAGCCGCTCGGGCAGGCGCTCCAGTTCGCCGGCGCCGATCCAGATCGGGCAGCGCTCCTCGCCGGTGTCCACGATCGCCGCCGGGACGCGCGCCGGTGCGGCGTCGCCGAGGCGCTCCAGACGCGAGGGCTGGCTCACCAACCGCGGGCCATCGGTGACCCACGCCCGCACGATGCGCGCGACCGCGGCCTCCGGCACGGCGCCCGCGGCGCCCGCGCGCTCCTGCACCGGCACCCACAGGTCGGCGTGGTTGTAGAACGGCCGCCGCTCGTCGTCGAGCTCGTAGAGCCGCGACTGCAGCTCGCGGCCGAGCAGCGGGCGCTCCTGCGCGTCCGGCGCGCCCTGAACGCGCCGCGCGATCTCGCCCGGAGTGGCGTCGAGGTAGCAGATCAAGCCGCGCTCGCCGAGTGCGCGGCGCGAGCGCGCGCTCATGAACGCGCCGCCGCCGGTGGCGATCACAGCCGGCGCGGTGCGCACGGCCTCGGCGACGGCGCGTTCCTCGAGTTGGCGGAAGGCGGTCTCGCCGCGCTCGGTGATCAGCTGCGCAGGGGTCTTGCCCTCCCGCCGCGTGACCGCGTCGTCGGTGTCGATCAGCGGCCAGCCCAGCCGCTCGGCCAGCGCGCGGCCGACCGTGGACTTGCCGACGCCGGAGAGGCCAACCAGCACGATCTGCTGGGCGGCCGGTCGCGACGGCGTCACGGGCGCGGCTCCCGCGGCCCGACCGTCGCCTGGTAGGCGGCGCAGTTGCGGCGCAGTTCGTCGATGTGGTCGCCGCCGAACTTCTCGAGCACGGCGCGCGCCAGCACCAGCGCCAGCATCGCCTCGCCGATCACGCCCGCCGCCGGCACCACGCAGGCGTCCGAGCGCTCGTAGAACGAGGGCGCCGCCTCGCCCGTGAGCAGGTCCGCGCTCGGCATGCGGCTGGGGATGGTGGAGAGCGGTTTGAGCGCGCCGCGCACCACGATCTCCTGGCCGTTGCTCATGCCGCCCTCGAGGCCGCCGGCGTGGTTGCTGCCGCGCGCCCAGCGCTCGCCGCGCGGCCACTGGCTCACGGGCAGGATCGCGTCCTGCGCCTGCGACCCACGGCGGCGGGCGTTCGCGAAGGCGTCGCCGATCTCCACGCCCTTCACGGCGTTGATCGACACGAACGCCTGCGCGATCTGCGCGTCGAGGCGGCGGTCCCACTGCACGTGGCTGCCGAGGCCGATCGGCACGCCGCTGGCGCGCACCTCGAAGATCCCGCCGAGCGAGTCCAGCGCGTCCTTCGCGGCGTCGATCGCCGCGACCATGCGCGGCTCCGCCTGCGGATCCGCCACGCGCACCGGCGAGGCCTCAACGGCTTCCCAGTCGATCGCGCCCGCGGGCGGCTCCGCCTCCACGTGCCCGATCGACACCGTGTGCGAGTGGATCGTGATGCCGACGGCTCCCACCAGCGCGCGCGCGACTGCGCCCGCGGCGACGCGCGCCGCGGTCTCGCGCGCGCTGGAACGCTCCAGGATCGGGCGCACGTCGGCGTAGCCGTACTTCTGCGTGCCGGGGAGGTCGGCGTGGCCGGGGCGGAGCAGCGTGATGCGCTCCATTTCCTCCGCCACGGGGTCGACGGACATGCGCACGCGCCAGTTGGCGTTCTGGTGGTCGGCGTTCTCGATCCAGAGCGCGATCGGGGAGCCGATGGTGGTGCCGTGCCGCACTCCGCCCGTGATGCGCGCGAAGTCCCGCTCGATCTGTTGGCGCCGGCCGCGGCCGTAGCCGCCCTGGCGGCGCGCGAGGTCGCGCGCGATCTGGGCCTCGCCCAGCGGCAGCCCGCCCGGCACCCCCTCCACGATCACGGTCAGCGCCGGGCCGTGTGACTCCCCCGCCGTGAGGAAGCGGAACCCGGTCATCACGCACGCTCCCGGATCACCACCACCGCGCCCGGCTCGTCCGGCAGGATCAGCGCATCCTGGTCCGGGTCGAGTGGCCGCCCGCGGGCGGACTCGCGCGTGCGCCACTCCCCCAGCACCGCCGCCGTGTCGCCGCCGTCCCAGTCCGCCGTGGCCGCCTGCGCGCGCGTGACGCGCGTGCTCAGCAGGCACTCCTCGCGCGTGGTGCCATCGGGCGCGCGGTACTCCGTGCCGACGTCGATCTGCAGCTCGGCGAAGCGCACGTGCGGGATCTCGTACAGCAGCCGCTCCGCCATCGCCACCGCTGCACGTCGCGCCACCGAGGGCGCGTCACCCACCTCCTCGCGCTGCCCATCGATCACGCGCAGGTCCGGCTCGGCCAGCAAGGAGACCCGGCAGCGATCGCGGTCGGCGGCGACCAGCTCGGCGGAAAGCAGCGCCTGCCAGTCCGCGGGCGGGGTGCCGCGGGGCGCGCGCCGCGCGCGCCAGCCGTCGAACGCCGTGTCGAGCGCCTCGCCCAGCGCGTTCACGTCGCCGGCGGCGATCACGCGGTCCCACTGGCGCGAGGCGAAGGAGGCCTGGATCACGATGAACGCCAGCAGCGCGCCCAGCAGCAGGACGGCGATGATGCCCCACCCCATTGATGCGCTCCCTGCCGTCTCTCCGTTGCCGCGTCCCTTGCCGCGCTCAGCGCGCGCCGTCCAGCGCCGCGCGCGCCGCCGCGAACATGACCTCCAGCGACGGCTCCCGGCCGGTCCAGAGGCGGAACGATTCCGCGCCCTGGTGCACGAGCATCGCCAGCCCCCCCACCGTGCGCGCGCCTGCGCTGGCCGTCGCGTCGAGGAAGGGCGTGCGCTCCGGGACGTAGACAAGGTCGAAGGCGACCTGTCCACGGTGGAAGCAGTCCGCCGGCAGCGGCGTTGCCCGTTCGTCCGGGCCGTGACGCATGCCCAGCGGGGTGGAGTGTATCACCAGCCCCGCGCGCATCAGCGCGCCGCGCAGCGCGTCCGAGCCGGGGTCCAGCTCGCACACGCTCGCGGGCAGCCCTTGCCCCGCAAGTTCCGCCAGCGCCTGCGCGCGCGGTAGCGTGCGGTTGGCGATCGTGAGCGAGGCCGCGCCGGCGCGCCGCAGCGCGACCACCACCGCGCGGGCCGCGCCCCCCGCCCCCAGCAGCACCACGTGCTCGCCCGCCAGCGTGACGCCGGCATCCGCGAGCGCGTGCAGCACGCCGGCGACGTCGGTGTTCGTGGCGTGCAGCAGTCCGCGCTCGCGCCAGATCGTGTTCACCGCGCCCACCAGCTCCGCCAGCGGGTCCGGGCGCTCGATCAGGCGCAGCGCGGCAACCTTGTGCGGCACGGTGACATTGGCGCCCAGCACGTCACCGGAGCGCAGCCGTTCGATCGCCGCTGGCAGCGCCTCCGGCGTGGTGTCCCACGCCTCGTAGTGCGCGTCCACGCCCGCGGCGTCGAGCGCGGCCTGCTGGAAGCGCGGCGAGATCGAGTGCGCGACCGGGTGACCGATGAGCGCGATCGTCGCGGTCATGCGCTCACCGCCCCGGGCAGCGCGCGGCGTTCGCGTTGTGCTGCTCGAGCGTCACGGCGAAGAGGTGGCGGTCGCTGCCGTCGCAGTGCGCGACGAAGTAGAGGTAGTTGGTCTGCGCGGGGTGCAAGACCGCGTCGATCGCGCCGGTGCCGGGGTTGGCGATCGGCCCCGGCGGCAGCCCGGGGTAGCGGTAGGTGTTGTACGGCGAGTCGATCGCGAGGTCGGCGGTCCCCAGCAGCGGCCACCAGCTCCGCGCGCCGCCGTCGCGAGACGCGAGCGCGAACTGCACCGTGGGGTCGGCCTGCAGCGCGATCCCTGCCCGCAGCCGGTTGAGCAGCGCTGAGGCGATCAGCGGCTGCTCCTCCGGCACGATCGCCTCCTTCTCCACGATCGAGGCGAGTGTGAGCACGGCGTGCAGCGTCATGCTGCTGGCGCGCACCGCGTCCAGCCGCGTGGCGGTCATGCGCTCCGCGAAGGCCTCGATCATCTCCGTCAGCAGCTCGCCGGCGCTCGGGGAGGAGCCCACGGCGTACGACGCCGGCAGCAAATAGCCGAGCAGCGAGGCACCGGGCGGGCGCGCGGCCAGCAGCGGCTCCGTGCGCGCCGGCTCGAGCGCCGCCGCCCACTGTGCTGCCTTCACGACCTGGCGGCGCTCCAGCAGCTCCCCGATCTGCTCCAGTCGCAGCCCCTCCGGGATCGTCAGCAGGTGCTCACTGCTCAGCCCGTCGCGCAGCCGCCGCAGCACCTCGGTGGCCGGCAGCCCGCGCTGGAATTCGTAGCGCCCGGCCTGCAGGGCGTCGCCGCCCCCCGTGTAGGCGAGCAGCGTCGCGAACTGGCGCTCGTGCGCGAGCACGCCCGCGGCCAGCAGCGCGCGCACGATCGTGGAGGTGTCCGCGCCCCGCTCGACGGTCACGACCACCGGCTGGGCGGCCGGCCGCGCGCTCACCGGCGAGCCCTCGCGCGGCGTGAGCGCGGCGCCGACCGCGCCCGCGGTGCTGCGCAGCACCAGCGCGAGCAACGCGGCGACGATCAGCGCGTAGAGCGTCGGTGCGTAGCGGCCGCTGCTCCAAAGGGCGCTCGTACACTGGCTACGGGGGCGCACCGCGGCCTCCTCGCCGTCGATCGATGAAGCGCTGCAGGATCACCGCCGCCGCCAGATCATCGCGCGGGCGGGCGCTGCGCGCTCCTCGCCCCGCCTCCGCCGGCGCCTGGGCCTCGGCGGAGGAGAAGCGCTCGTCCTCGTACTCGACGGGAATGGCGAGCGCCCGCGCGAGGCGGTCGCCGAGGCGGCGCGCCATCCGTACCGCCTCGCCCTCGCCGCCGTCGGCGTGCAGCGGCAGCCCGACCACGATGCCGCCCACGCCCTCGCGGGCCGCGATGGCGCGGATCGCTGGGAACGCGGCGGAGGCCAGCACCACCTCCAGCGGCACCGCCACGCGCTCCTCCGCGTCGCAGGCGGCGATGCCCACGCGCGCCTCGCCGGCGTCGACGCCCAGCCACCTCATCGCCGGTACGGGTGGCGTCGGCAGGTCTGGCGACGGGGCTGGCTGGTCTGGCGGGTCGATGCGGGTGGCATCTCGGCTAGGCCCCGGCCAGCCGCTCTCTCGCGGCCGCGCGGGCGGCGTCGAGCGCGGCGTCGAGGCGGGAGGCGTCGCGCCCGCCGGCCTGCGCGAGCTGCGGGCGCCCGCCGCCGCTGCCGCCGATCTCCTTCGCGGCGATGCGCACGAGCTCGTCCGCGCGCACACCGCGCTTCACCACGTCGTCGGTGGCCGCGACCAGCAGCTGCGGGCGGCCGTCGATCTCCGCCCCGAGCACCACGACCGCGCTGCCGAGGTTCTGCCGGATGCGATCGGCGAGCGAGCGCAGCGCCTCGACTGATGCTACCGCCACGTGCGCCACCACCAGCTGCACACCGGCGATCTCCTCCGCGCCCCGGCTCCAGAGCTCGGTGGCCAGGTCGGCGGAGGCGCGGCGCTCGCTCGCGGCGAGCCGCGCGCGCTCCTGCGCAAGCTGCTCCTCGAGCGCCGCCACGCGCGCGGGCAGCTGCTCCACCGGCACCTTGAAGCGGCGCGCGAGGTCGCCCACTATCTCCAGGCGCTCCTCGACGTAGTGCTCCGCCGCGGGGCCTGTCACCGCCTCGATGCGCCGCAGCCCGGCGCCGATGCTGGAGTCGGAGACGATCTGAAGGCTGCCGGCCTGCCCCGTGGAGTGCAGGTGCGTGCCGCCGCAGAGCTCGCGGCTGAAGCAGGCGCCGGCGTGCTGGGCAGGGTGCGAGGCACTGTGCTCGTGGCCGTGGCCGCGCGACCCGCAGTACTCGACCATGCGCACCTGCGGCGCGTAGCGGTCCTCGAAGAAGGCGATCGCGCCGCGCTCGATCGCCTGCTCGTACGGCAGCTCGAGTGTTTCGCGCGCGATGTCGTCGCGGATGCGCGCGTTCACCAGCCGATGGATCGCGCGCAGTTCCTCCGCGGTGGGGGCCTGCGGGTGGGTGTAGTCGAAGCGCAGGCGGTCCGGGCCGACGTAGGAGCCGGCCTGCCGCACGTGCGAGCCCAGCAGCTGGCGCAGCGCCGCGTGCAGCAGGTGCGTGGCGGTGTGGTTGCTGGCGGTGAGCGCGCGCCGCTCCGGGTCGACGCGGCTCTCCGCCGCCTCGCCGAGCGCGATCGCGCCTTCCACCACGGCGCCGAGGTGCACGATCGCCTCCCCGTGGCGCTGTGTGTCGTCGACGCGGAAGCGGCCGGAGGGCGTGACGATCTCGCCGCGGTCGCCCACCTGCCCGCCGCCCTCCGGGTAGAACGCCGTCGCGGCCAGCACCAGCGCGCCCTCGGTGCCGGCTGCCAGCCGCGACGCACGCTCGCTGCTGGCGTCGAGCAGCGCGATCACGGTCGAGCGCGCCTCGGTCGCCTCGTAGCCGACGAACTCGCTCTCCGCGCCCAGCGCGGCGTGGCGGCGCTCGCGCTCGCCGTCCGCGCTCCCGGTGGCGGCCTCGCCGCTGGAGCGGGCGCGCTGCGCCGCCATCTCCGCCTCGAAGCCCGCGTCGTCGACGCCGTAGCCGCGTGCGGCGGCCACCTCGCGTGTCAGCTCCGGCGGCAACCCGTGCGTGTCGTAGAGCGCGAACATCTCGCGGCCGGTGATGCGCCGCACTCCATGCCCTGTCGCCTCGTGCTCGATCACCTGCTCGAGCAGCTCGAGGCCGCGTGCGAGCGTGGACTGGAAGCGGGACTCCTCCTGCGCTGCCGTGCGGAGGATGAAGGCGCGCTGCTCCCCGACCGCGGCGTACCAGCGCACGGCGGCGTCGATCGCGGCGTCGATCACGCGCTCCAGGAACGGCTCGCGCAGGCCGATGGTGTGGCCGCAGTAGACGGCGCGGCGCAGCACGCGGCGCAGCACGTAGCCGCGGCCCTCGTTGCCGGGCAGCACGCCGTCGGCGACCAGCAGCGCGATCGCGCGCGCGTGGTCCACGATCGCGCGCTGCGCCCGCGCGACCTCCGGCGCGCCGTCGGGGTCGTAGCGCCGTCCCGAGACCTGCTCCACGCGCGCGAGCACGCCGCGCAGCTCGTCGGTCTCGTACACCGAGCGCGCACCCTGCAAAACCCACGCCACGCGCTCGAGGCCCGCCCCCGTGTCGACGTTCCGCGCGGGCAGCGGCGCGCGGGCGCCGTCCGCGTCCTGGTAGAGCGACATGAAGACGAGGTTCCAGATCTCGAGGAAGCGCCCGCAGCCCACGTCCGGGTGGCAGGCACCGCGCGCGCACGGGTCGCATCCCGGCCGCGGGCCGAAGTCGTAGTGCAGCTCGGAGCAGGGCCCGCAGGGGCCGCTATCGCCGGGCGGGCCCCAGAAGTTCCCCTGCTCGGCGGTGTAGCGCAGGATGCGCTCCGGCGGCAGCCCGCGCGCGCGCCAGAGCGCGAACGTCTCCTCGTCGTCGATGTAGACGGTGGCCCACAGCCGCTCGGGCGGGATCTCGAGCAGCCCGGTGAGGAACGCCCACGCCCACTCCACCGCCTCGGGCTTGAAGTACTCGCCGATCGAGAAGTTCCCCAACATCTCGAAGAAGGTGAGGTGCGACTCGTCGCCCACGGACTCGATGTCGGTGGTGCGGAAGCACTTCTGAACCGAGGTCATGCGGCGCGCGGGCGGCGCTTCGAGCCCCATGAAGTAGGGCTTGAACTGCACCATCCCGGCGGTGGTGAACAGCAGCGTGGGGTCGCCGTGGGGGACCAGCGAGGAGGACGGGATGCGGCGGTGTCCACGCTCCTCGAAGAACTGGAGGAACGTCGTACGCAGCTCGTGAACGGTGGGGGACTTCACTGCCCTCGACTCTGGCTGACGGGCTCACTGCCCGGCGGTCGCGGCCAGTGACAGCGCTCGGCCGGTCGAGTGTAGAATGGTCACGATTCGGCGGTCAACGTGACGGTCGGTGTGACGGTCAACGCGACGCCGGCCCGGTCCGGTTACCGACGACGACGGAGTGACAGCATCGCCAATGCCACCACCCCCGGCGACGCTCCGGCCCCCGATCATCCCGGCCGCCCCGCGTCGACGCCCACGGCTACGGCCCCTGACCTGACGCCGCTCGACGGCTGGGTGGCGGTCGTGCTCGCCGCCGGTCGCGGCATCCGCATGCGCTCCGCGCTCCCGAAGGTGCTGCACCCGGTGGGCGGCCGCTCGATGCTGCGGCTGGTGTGCGACAGCGTGGCCGCCGCCGGGTTCCGCGAGCTGGTGGTCGTGACCCCCGACGCCGCCGGCGCGGTCGCGACGAGCCTGCGCGACGGCGGGCCGCTGGCGGCGCAGATCGCGCCGCAGGGCGCACCGCTGGGCACCGGGCACGCCGCGCTCGCCGCCCGCGCCCTCTGCGGCGAGGCGCCGCGCGTGATGATCCTCAACGCCGACCTGCCGCTGCTCACCGCGCGCACCCTGCGCGAGCTGGCGCGGCGCCACGAGGCTGCCGTGCAGCCGCTGACCTTCCTCACCGCCCACCTCGACGACCCCAGCGGTTACGGCCGCGTCCTGCGCCGCGACGGCCGCGTCACCGGCGTGGTCGAAGAGCGCGAGGCCGACACCGTGACGCGCCGCGAGCGCGAGGTGAACGCGGGGCTCTACGCGGCCGACGCGGTCTGGCTCTGGCCTGTGCTCGAGCAGCTCGAGCCCGCCGCGCGCGGCGAACGCTACCTCACCGACCTGGTCCGCACCGCCGTGGAGAGCGGACGCGGCGTGCAAGCGTTCCAGGTCCACGAGTCCTCCGAGGTGCAACAGGTGAACAGTCGCCTGGACCTCGCGCGCGCGGATGGGATCATGCGCGAGCGCGTGCGGCGACAACTGTTGCTGGACGGCGTCACGCTCGTGGACCCCGCCACGACGTACATCGACGTGGGTGTGCGCGTCGGCGCCGACACCACGCTGCTGCCCGGCGTGCACCTGCTGGGCGCGACCACCATCGGCGGCGGCTGCCGCATCGGGCCGAACGCCGTGCTGCGCGACATGCGCGTCGGCGAAGGTTGCGAGATCGGCGGCTCCACGCTCGAGGGCTCGACGATCGCCGACGCGGTGACCGTGGGTCCGTACTGCCACGTGCGCTCCGGCTCCACGATCGAGCGGGAGGTGCACCTCGGGAATTTCGCGGAGGTGAAGGCCTCGCGCCTCGGCGCGCGCACGCTGGTCGGGCACTTCTCCTACATCGGCGACGCCGACGTGGGCGAGGACGTGAACATCGGCGCGGGCACGGTCACCTCCAACTTCGACGGCAAGCAGAAGCACCACACCCGCATCGGAGCGCGCGCCTTCATCGGCAGCGACTCGATTCTGGTGGCGCCGATCGAGATCGGGGCCGACGCCAGCACTGGCGCCGGCTCGGTGGTGACGCACGACGTGGCGCCGGGGGTGCGCGTCATGGGCGTGCCCGCGCGGCTGGTGCCCGCGTGGCAAGGCGCTGGTTCGCCGTAGCGGCACCGCTCGGAACGGAGGGTAGCGAGGCCCGGTTGCGGACCGCCTGTGGATAGCATTCTGCTGATTAGTGTGGGCGCGCTGGTGCTCGCCGTCGCAGGCGTGCTGCTGACGCTGGTCGCGGCCGCCGAAGCCGGGATCATCGCGCTCAGCCGCGGTCGCAGCCGCGCGGCGCAGGCGAGCGGCCCGGCGGCGATCCTCAACGGCTATCTGCGGCGTCGCCACGAGGTGCTGCGCACGCTCAGCGTCGCCGGCACCTGCGCCGCGATCACCGCCACCGTCACCATCGCCGCGCTGCTGCTGCGTGGTCGCTCCGCCTCCCCCGTCGGTCTGCTCGCCGCCGGGGCGATCGCCGCCCTCGCGATCACGCTGCTGCGCCAGACCGCGCGCACGCTCGCGCTGCTCAACCCAGAACGCACAGGGCTGTGGCTGACGCGGCCGATCGACGTGCTGCAACTGCTGTTCGCCCCGCTCGGCTGGGGCGTGGAGGCGCCGGTGCGCGCACTGCTGCGCGCGCTCGGCTACCGCCGCAGCCCCAGTGAGCTGGATCCGGTGGGCGAGCTGCTGGCGGTGCTGGAGTCCACCGGCGAGGCCGCGCTCGACGGCGTGCTCGCCGAGGAGCGGCGCATGATGCGCGGCATCATGGCGATGTCCGAGCAGACCGTGCGCGAGCTGATGTCGCCGCGCATGGACCTCACGGCCGTCTCTTCCGAGGCGACGCTCGACGACGTCATGCGGCTGATCATCGAGTCGGGGTTCACGCGCATCCCGCTCTACGAGGAGTCGATCGACCGCATCAGCGGCGTGATCTACGCGAAGGACCTGCTCGCCTACGTGCAGGCCCGGCCGGCGCCGCCGGAGCTGCGTGCGATCGCGCGGCCGGCGTACTTCGTTCCGGAGAGCAAGCGCGCCAATGAGCTGCTGGCCGACATGCGCCGCGACCAGGTGCAGATGGCGATCGCCGTGGACGAGTACGGCGGCACAGCCGGCGTGATCACCATCGAGGACCTGCTGGAGGAGATCGTTGGCCAGATCGACGACGAGTACGATACCAGCGAGATCGCGGTGCAGTCGATCGACGCCGACCACAAGATCGTCGACGCGCGCCTCCCGCTCGACGACCTGAACGAGCTGTTCGGCATTTCGATCGAGAGCGAGGACTTTGACACCGTCGGCGGCCTGATCCTCTCGCTGCTGGGCCGCCTCGCGCAGCCTGGCGACGAGGTGGAGGACCGCGAGTATGGGCTGCGCCTGCGGGTGCTCTCCGTGCTCGGGCGTCGAATCAAGCGCGTGCGCCTCTCTCGCATCTCGCCCGCGCCGTCGGAGGAGCACGAGCGCACGGTCACGGCCTAGCCGGCGCGCCGGCGCGACGCGTCCGGCTGGCAGGCCCGGCACGGCCTGTTACTCTGTGGCGGCGTGGACGACCCGCAAGCCCGTGATCTGCCGTACTGGGTGGCGCTGCACCGCGTGCACCGCCTCGGCGCCGCGCGCTTCGCGCTGCTCGAGCGCGCGTTCGGCTCGATGCGTGAGGCGTGGCGGGCACGCCGGTACGAACTGCTGGCCGCGGGCCTCGACGCCCGCAGCGCCCCGAACTGCTGCGGGCACAGGAGGAGATCGACCCGGACGCCGAACTGGAGCGGCTCGCGCGCGGGCGTGCGGGCGGTGCCGCGCACCGATCCCGCCTACCAGGAGCGCCTGGCGGAGATCGACGATGCGCCCCCGTGGTCTACGTCCGCGGGCAGTGGCTGCCGAAGGACGGCTGGAGCGTGGCCGTGGTCGGCACCCGGTGCGCCACCGCCTACGGGCGGCAGGCCGCTGGTAAGCTGATGCGGGCGCTGGCGGCGAACCGCATCACGGTGGTCTCCGGGCTCGCGCGCGGCATCGACGCGATCGCCCGCCGCGCGGCGCTCGACGGCGGCGGTCGCACGGTGGCGGTGCTGGCGAGCGGGCTGGACACGATCTACTCGCCCGAGCACGCCCTACTCGCCCGAGTACGCCGGACTGGCGGCGGAGATCGCGGAGCGCGGCGCCCTGCTCAGCGACTACCCGCTGGGCACCAAGCCGCGAGCGGAGTTCTTCCCGCGGCGCAACCGCATCATGTCGGGGCTCACGCTCGGCACGCTGGTGGTGGAGGGCGACTACACCAGCGGGGCGCTGATTACCGCTCGCTTCGCGCTCGAGCAGAACCGCGAGGTCTTCGTGGTGCCGGGCTCGATCTTTTCGCCGCAGTCGCGCGGCCCGCTCTCGTTGCTGCGGGATGGTGCGACGCCGGTGACCAGCGGCGAGGACATCCTGGAGGCCTTGAACCTGACGATGATCGGGGCACAAATGGACTTCTGGCACGCGGCTCCACCGCAGATGCCGGAGGAGCACGCGCTGATGGCCGCGCTCACGTGCGAACCGCGCCACGTCGACGAGGTGGTGCGTGCCAGCGGGCTCGCCGCGGCCACCGTCGCGGCGACGCTCGCGTTGCTGGAGCTGAAGGGCCTGGTGCGCGACGTGGGCGGCATGCAGTACGTGCGCGTGCGCGAAGAACCGGCGCAGTATGCCGCGGAGAGCGAGCGCGCTCGTGACAGCTGATGCCACCCACGCGGGGGCGCCTCGCCGCCGGCGTACGCCGCGTGCGCGCACCGGCGGCGGCGTGAATCTCGTGATCGTGGAGTCGCCCGCGAAGGCACGCACGATCGCCCAGTACCTGGGTGCGGACTTCGTCGTGGAATCGTCCGTCGGACACGTGCGCGACCTGCCCTCCAACGCCTCCGAGATCCCGGCCCGCTACAAGGGCGAGGCGTGGGCGCGCACCGGCGTCGACGTCGACCACGACTTCAAGCCGCTGTATATCGTGCCGGCCGCGAAGCGCCAGACCGTCGCCAGGCTGAAAGAGGCCGCGGCGCACGCCTCGACGCTCTACCTCGCGACCGACGAGGACCGCGAGGGCGAGGCGATCGCGTGGCACCTGCGCGAGGTGCTCCAGCCGACCGTGCCGGTGCACCGCATGGTGTTCCACGAGATCACGCGCGCCGCGATCGAGGAGGCGTTGCAGCACCCGCGCGAGATCGACGAGGAGATGGTGGAGGCGCAGGAGGCGCGCCGCATTCTGGACCGCCTCTACGGCTACGAGATCTCGCCCGTGCTCTGGCGCAAGGTGCGGCCGCGACTGTCCGCCGGGCGCGTGCAGTCCGCCGCGCTGCGCCTGGTCGTGGACCGCGAGCGCGCCCGCATGCGCTTCCGCTCCGCGGGCTACTGGGACATCGAGGCCACGCTGGAGGCGGCGGGCGCGGAGCGCGGCGTGCTCGCGCGGCTGATCGAGCTCGGGGGCCGCCGCGTGGTCAGCGGGCGGGACTTCGACGCCGAGAGCGGTGCGCTGAAGGCGGACGGCAGCGGCGTGCTGCTCGACGGCCGCGCCGCCGAGGCGGTGGCGGAGCAGCTGCGCCCCGCCACGTTTGTTGTCGTCGAGCTCGTGGAGCGTCCCTACACGCAGCGGCCGCCGGCGCCGTTCACCACCTCCACCCTGCAGCAGGAGGCGGGGCGCAAGCTGCGCTACACCGCGCAGCGCACGATGCAGGCGGCGCAGAGCCTGTACGAGCACGGCTACATCACCTACATGCGCACCGACTCCACCAACCTCTCGCAGCAGGCGATCGACGCCGCGCGTGAGCAGGTGCGAGCGCTCTACGGCGAGGCGTATCTGCCCCCGGCGCCCCGTCACTACGCCACCCGCAGCCGCGGCGCGCAGGAGGCGCACGAGGCGATCCGCCCGGCAGGCGACCGCTTCCGCATCCCCGAGAGCCTGCGGCGTGAGCTGGAGGGCGACCGCTACCGCCTGTACGAGCTGGTGTGGCAGCGCACGGTCGCCTCGCAGATGCGCGACGCCGCGGGGATGCGCACCAACGTGCGGTTGGAGGCCGACGCCGGCGAGCACGGCCGCGCCGCCTTCGCCGCCTCCGGCAAGGTGATCGCGTTCCCCGGCTTCCTGCGCGCCTACGTCGAGGGATCCGACGATCCCGACGCGGAGCTGGAGGATCAGGAGCGACTGCTGCCTCCGCTGGCGCAGGACCAGCGGCTGAACGCGACGTCGGTGCAGCCCCGCGGCCATGAGACGCAGCCGCCCGCGCGCTTCACGGAGGCGAGCCTGGTGCGCGAGCTGGAGGAGCGCGGCATCGGCCGTCCCTCCACGTACGCCTCGATCATCCAGACCATCCTCAGCCGCGACTACGCGTGGAAGAAGGGCGCCGCGCTCGTGCCCACCTTCGTCGCCTTCGCGGTCGTGCAGCTGCTGGAGCGTCACTTCCCGGAGCTGGTGAACCCGGACTTCACGGCGCGCATGGAGGATCGCCTCGACTCGATCGCCCTCGGCGACCTTGACGCGACGCCCTGGCTGCACGAGTTCTACTTCGGTGGCGGCGAGGGCGCCGTGGCGGAGGACGAGGGCCGCGCGGGGCTGCAGGCCCGCATTGCCGCCGGCTGGGAGGCAATCGACGCCCGGGCCGTCTGCTCGATCCCGATCGGCGTGACGCCGGAGGGCGAAACCGTGGCGGTGCGCGTCGGGCGCTACGGCCCCTACCTGCAGGCCGGCGACGGCGACCAGCGCGCCCCTGTGCCTGAGGACACCGCGCCGGACGAGCTCACGCTCGAACGCGCGCTCGAGCTGCTGCGCACGGCGATGCGCGGCGACGATGCGCTGGGCGCAGACCCCGCGAGCGGGTTGCCGGTGCTGCTCAAGAGCGGGCGCTACGGCCCATACGCGCAGCTGGGGCCTGACGACGCGAACGCGGGCAAGCCGCGGCGCGCCAGCCTCTGGCCGGGCATGTCGGCCGACGCACTGACGCTGGAGCAGGCGCTGCTGCTGCTGTCGTTTCCGAAGTCACTGGGCGTGCACCCGCAGCACGGGGTGGAGGTCACGGTGCAGGACGGCCCCAACGGGCCCTACCTCAGGATGGGCACGGAGACGCGCTCGCTGCGCGACCATGAGCACCTGCGCACGGTGGACCTCGAGCAGGCGGTCGCGCTGCTCGCGCAGCCGAAGCAGCCGCGGCGCGCGGCCGCGGCAACGGCGATCGCGACGCTCGGCGCGCACCCGCGCAGCGGCGAACCGGTGCGCGTGCTGAAGGGGCGCTTCGGTCCCTACGTCACCGATGGCGTCGTCAACGCCTCGCTGCCGGCCGGCAGCGACCCCGCCGCCCTGACGCTCGACGATGCCGTGGCGCTGCTGGACGCGCGCGAGCAGCGCCTGCGCGAGCAGGGCAAGGACCCGCGCGCCCCGCGGGCGCCGCGGCGCGCTCGCGCGGCGACCCGCAGCCGCTCGCCGCGTGCGAACCCGCCGCCCAAAGCGTCGAGACCTCGCAAGCGCTCCGCCTAACGCTCTCTCGCGCGCGCCGTGCCCCCGCCGCCGAGCGCTTCCGTGCGGCGGCCCGCATGTGCGATCATCTCCGCGGCGGGGAGATCGGGCCGCAGTATGAGCGCTCCCCCCTCCGACGCGCGCGCTGCCGCGGCGCTCGCGCGCTATCTCGACCAGCTCGCGCGCGTGCGCGGGCGCTCCCGGCACACGCTGCGCAACTACCGCGCCGACATCGGCGCGTTCTTCCACTTCCTCGCGCAGCGCGGTGTGGCGTTCGACCGCGCGGGGCGCAGCGATGGGCGCGCGTTCCTCGCGGCGCAGCGCGCGGCCGGGCTCGCCGCCGCCTCGCTGAAGCGCCGGGCGACCACGGTGCGCGCCTGCTACGCCTGGTTGGAGCGGGAGGGCGAGTTGCCGCCGGGACGCCCGGGCGACTCGATCCTGATGCTGCGCCACCCAAAGGCGCCGCGGCGGCTGCCGCACTTCCTGAGCGAGCCGCAGGCGGACGCGCTGGTGCAGTCGCCTGTGCTCGACGGCGCGCAGGGCCAGCGCGACCGCGCGCTGCTCGAGTTGCTGTACGCCGCGGGCCTGCGCGTGAGCGAGCTGGTCGGCATCGACGTGCGGGACCTCGACCTCACGAACCGGCAGGTCACGGTCACCGGCAAGGGGGAGAAGACTCGCGTGGCGCTCTTCGGCGAGCCCGCCCGCCGCGCGCTGCGCGAGTACATCGAGGGCGGCCGCACGGCGTTCGCGACCGGCGCGCAGCCCGCGCTCTTCCTCAACCGCTCCGGCGGCCGGCTCTCGGTGCGCTCGGTGCAGACGGTCGTGCGGCGTGCCGGGGTGGCGGCGGGCATCCTGCAACGGGTGTACCCGCACCTGCTGCGCCATAGCTTCGCTACCCATATGCTGGAAGGCGGCGCCGACCTGCGCGTGGTCCAGCATCTGCTCGGGCACAGCTCGGCCGACACCACGCAGATCTACACCGCCGTCACCAGCGGCCGGCAGGTCGCCGCGGTCGCCGCGGCGCTGGCGCGAGCGCGCCGTACGGAGGCGAGTCGCGCGCGCCGCGCCTGATCGCCTGTCCGCTGGTACGATCCGCAGCCGAGCAGTCGAACAGGGAGCGGCGATGCGCATTCTCGTGCTCAACGGTCCCAACCTGAACCTGCTGGGCCACCGCATGCCCGCGGTCTATGGCCGCGAGACGCTCGACGAGATCCAGCTGCTGGTGCGTGGCCATGCTGACCGGCTGGGCGTCGAGGTGAAGTTCGTGCAGTCCAACCACGAGGGCGCGCTGGTGGACGCGATCCAGCAGCACCGCGACTGGGACGGCCTGATCATCAACGCCGCCGCCTACACCCACACCTCGCTGGCGATCGCCGATGCGCTGGAGGCGGTGCAGGTGCCTGCGGTGGAGGTGCATCTCTCGAACATCTACGCCCGCGAGCGCTTCCGGCACCGCTCGACCATCGCCCGCGTGTGCTGGGGCCAGATCGCCGGCTTCGGCTACCGCGGCTACATCGCCGCGCTCGACCTGCTGGTCGGCCGCCTGAGCGAAGGCGAGACGCAGTGAGCTCCGCCCGGCTCGACCGTCTGCGCGCTCGCTTCGAGGCGCTGCGCGTCGACGCGTTGCTCGTCACCACACCCTCCAACCGCCGCTGGCTCTCCGGCTTCACCGGCAGCAGCGGCGTCCTGCTCGTGGACCGCGACCGCGCGCTCTTCGCTACCGACTCGCGCTACTGGGAGCAGGCTGGCCGCCAGGCGCCGGAGTTCACGCTGGTCAAGATTGCGGGGGCGAGCACGGCCTCGGCGCCCGCGCTGCTCGAGGGCCTCGGCGGGCGGCGGCTCGGCTACGAGCCCGCGGGCCTGACCGTGGCCGCGTTCGATGACTGGCGGCGCGTGGTCGAGGCGCTGCCGCCGGCCGCGCGCCCCGAGCTGGTGGCGGCGCCGCGCGCGATCGAGCGTCTGCGCATGGTGAAGGAGTCCGCCGAGATCGAGGCGCTCGCCCGCGCCGTGCGGCTGGGCGACGACGCCTTCCGCCACGCCGCAGCCGTCGCCGCGCCGGGCATGACGGAGCGCCAGCTGGCGTGGGAGGTGCAGCGCTATGCGATGGAGCACGGCGCGGATGACCTCTCGTTCGCCACCATCATCGCCGGGGGGCCGTGGAGCGCGATGCCGCACGCCTACCCGCGCGACGAGCCGCTGCGCGCCGGGCAGGGCGTGGTGATGGACCTCGGCGTGCGCCTCGATGGCTACTGCTCCGACCTCACGCGCACGATCTCCCTCGGCGAGCCGGACGCGCAGTTCCGGCGCGTCTACGACATCGTGCTCACTGCTCAGACGATGGCCGAGGAGCGCATCGAGGCGGGCATGACCGGCCGCCAGGCGCACGAGATCGCGGTCGCCGTGATCGCGCAGGCGGGACACGCGGACCACTTCGGGCACGGGCTCGGGCACGGCGTGGGGCTGGACATCCACGAGGATCCGCGACTCTCGCCCGCCGGCGAGGACGTGCTGGAGGACGGGAACGTGGTGACGGTGGAGCCCGGTATTTACCTGCCGGGCTGGGGCGGTGTGCGCATCGAGGATCAGTGCGTGATGGAGCACGGCCGCCTGCGCTCGCTCACCACCGCGACGAAGCTGGACCTAGTACGGGCGTAGGCGACGAGCCGGCGCAGGGAGAGGACGTGGATCGTTGATCCAGATCAGCGATGTCAGGCGCGGCACGAACCTGGAGCTCGACGGCACCCTCTACACCGTCGTCGAGGTGCACCACGTCAAGACCAAGAAGTCGGCGGTCTACCGCACCAAGCTGCGCGACCTGCGCGCCGGGCACATTACCGAGCGCTCCTTCAACGCCGGCGAGAAAGTGCCGGATGTGCGCGTGGAGCGCCGTTCGATGCAGTACCTCTATGCGGAGGACAATGCGCTGGTGTTCATGAACACCGAGAGCTACGACCAGATCCCGATCGCCCGCAGACTGATCGAGGACTCCATCCCCTACCTCAAGGAGGGCGGGACCGCGCAGGTCGTGATGTTCGGCGAGGAGGCGCTCGGCATCGAGTTGCCCGCTGCCGTCGAGCTGAAGATCGTGGACGTCGAGCGAGGCGTGAAGGGCGACACTGCCACCGGCGCCACGAAACCTGCGACGCTCGAGACCGGCCTCGTCGTGAACGTGCCGCTGTTCGTCAACCAGGGCGACACGATCAAGGTCTCGACCGATACCGGGACGTACATCGAGCGTGTCGCCAGCCGGTGAGCTCGCGGCGGCGGACGGCGGTGGCAGCGGGGAGGCGCCGCGCAGCATGAGCCCTCCCGCGGCGGACGCAGGCGCGCTCGGTGAGGTCTACCCTGTCGGCGAGGTCACGCGCTACCTGCGCGAGCTGCTCGAAGGCAACCGCCACCTCACCGCGATCTGGGTCGCGGGCGAGGTCTCGAACTGCAACCGCTCCTCCGCCGGGCACATCTACTTCACGCTCAAGGATGCGCGCGTCGCGCTGCGCTGCGCCTTCTTCCGCAACCGCAACGTTGGCCAGCGCGAGTGGCTGGTCGACGGCGCGTCGGTGGTGGTGCACGGCTCGCTCTCGGTCTACGAGCAGCGCGGCGAGCTCTCGTTCATCGTCGATTTCGTGCAGCCGGAAGGCACTGGTGCGCTCGCCGCGGAGTTCGAGCGCCGGCGCGCCCGCTTCGAGGCGGAGGGGCTGTTCGACCCGCAGCGCAAGCGCAGTCTGCCACGCTTCCCGCAGCGCGTGGGCGTGGTCACATCGCCCACGGGCGCGGTCTTCCACGACATCGCGCAGGTGCTGGCGCGGCGCTGGCCGCTGGCGACGCTGCTGCTCCAGCCCACGCCGGTGCAGGGCGCCGACGCCGCGCCTGCGATCGCGCAGTCGCTGCGCGCGCTCGCGCGCTCGCACCGGCCAGATGTGATCATCGTGGCCCGCGGCGGGGGCGCGGCTGAGGACCTCTGGGCCTTCAACGAGGAGCCGGTGGTGCGCGCTATCTTCGCCTCGCCGGTTCCCGTCGTCTCCGCGGTCGGGCACGAGACCGACACCACGCTCGCCGACCTCGTCGCGGACTTGCGCGCGTCCACGCCCTCCTCCGCCGCCGAGCTGGTGGCGCCCGACCGCGCCGATGTGGCGCGTGCGCTCGAGGCGCGTGCACAGCGCGCGGAGGCGCGGGTGCTGCGGGCGCTGGTGGCGGCGCGCGACCGGCTCGATCTGCGCGTGGCGGCGCTGCACGATGCGCTGCCGGACCTCGAGGGCCGGCGGCGGGTGGTGCGCTCGCACGAGGTGGCGCTGCTGCGAGGCGCGGCGACAGCGGTCGCCGCCGCCCGCGTGCGGGTCGCGGGCGCGGCGGGGCGGCTCGGCGCGCTCTCGCCGCTCGCTACGCTCGACCGCGGCTTCGCCATCGTGGAGCGGCCGGACGGCACCGCCGTAGGTTCCGCCGCGGCGCTGCGCGCGGGCGAGCGCGTCGAGCTGCGGCTGCGCGATGGCCGCCGCGCCGCGCGCATCGAGCCGGACCGGGCGGAGCCGCGGCGATGAGCGCGGCGCGCGGGCGGGAGCCTGAGCCCACATTCGACCAGCTCTACACGCGGCTGGAGGAGATCACGGATCGCCTCGACGGCGGCGACCTCAGCCTGGAGCAGGCGGTGGCGCTCTACGAGGAGGGCATGCAGCTGGCGAAGCGCTGCCAGGAGCTGCTGGGCGGCGTCGAGCAGCGCATCGAGCAGCTGCGACAGGCCTACGAGGACAGCGAGCAACCGGCGTGACGCTGCGCCTCGGCTGGTTCACCACCGCTCGCGGCGAGGGCTCGCGCGCGATGTACGAGACTGTGGCGGCGGCGATCGCTGCCGGCGAGCTCGACGCTGAGTTCGCATTCGTGTTCTGCAACCGCGACCGCGGCGAGGACGGCGTGACCGACGCCTTCTTCGAACTGGTGCGCGTGAACGCCCACCCGCTGGTGACGCGTTCCTCGGTGAGCTTCCGCCACACGGCCGGCGGCGAGCGCTCGCGCTTCGGTGAGACGCTCCCGCCGTGGCGCGAGCGCTACGACGAGCAGGTGGAGCGCGCCCTCGACGGACGCCCATTCGACCTCGGCGTGCTCGCCGGGTACATGCTGATCTTCACCGCCGGGTTCGTCTCGCGGCATCCACTGCTCAACCTGCACCCGGCGCTGCCCGGCGGCCCCGCTGGCACCTGGCGAGAGGTGATCCGCGCGCTCATCCGCGGTGGCGCGCGCGAGAGCGGCGTGATGCTGCACCTCGCGATCGCGGAGGTCGACGCCGGGCCGGTCGTCGCCTGCTGCCGCTATCCGATCCGCGGCCCCGGATTCGATGCGCTCTGGGCGGAGCTCGCGCCGCGGCTCGACGGCATCGACGACGACATCCTGGAGCGGACGCCGCTGTTCGCGGCGATCCGCGCCGAGGGCGTGCGCTACGAGGCGCCGCTGCTGCTGGCCACGTTCGCGGAGTTCGCCGCCGCGCGCCTGCGCGTCGCCGGCAGCCGCGTGCTCGGTCCCGGCGGAGCGCCGCGCGAGGCCGTCGACCTCACCTCGGAGGTGCGCGGCCGCCTCGTCGCCCTCCCGCGCTAGCCGGTTGCGCTTTGCGGGGCTGGGCGCTGGCCGCCCTCGCTCCCCAGCGTTACTCTAGCGCTCACTACGCTCGAGCAGCGAGAGCAGCCGCCCATGACCACCGAGCCCGCCCGCCCCGCCGGCACGCCTGTGCCCGCCCAGCGCGCCCTGACCGTCGCCGCGCCGCGCGCGTTCGCGCTCCCCGCCCAGCGGCTGCCGGCGCTGGCCGCGCGCGCGCTGCCGGCGCTCACGCGTTCCGCCGCCGCGGTGGCCATCGGCCTGGCCGCGGAGTACGCCCTGCGCGCGCTCTCCAGCCGCGCGCTGGCGGCGGCGTGGCCGCGCGCGCGTATTTCGATGCCGGGCGCCGCGACCGCCGGCCTCGAGGGCGTCACGCGCACTGTGCTCACGGAACTGCTGATCGTCGAGCTCGCCGGGCCGCGTCGCTAGCGCGTGCCCGCCGAGCGTCTCCAGAAGCTGCTTGCGCGCGCGGGCCACGGCTCCCGCCGCAGCGCGGAGCAGTTGATCGTTGCGGGCCGCGTCACGGTTGACGGGCGCGTGGCGGCGCTCGGCGAGCGCGCGGATCCCGAGCGCGAGCGTGTCGCCATCGATGGGCGGCCGCTGGTGCTGCCGGAGGCGAACGCGACTTGGATGCTGCACAAGCCGGAGGGGTATCTCGTCACCGCCAGCGACGAGCGCGGGCGCAGGACGATTTATGACCTGCTTAGCATAACCGTAGCACCGCAAGGGCTGCGTTATGTTGGGAGACTGGACCGCGACAGCGCCGGCCTGCTGCTGCTGACCACCGACGGCGATCTGGCGTTCCGCCTCGCCCATCCGCGCTACCGGGTGCCGAAGCGCTACGAAGCGGAGGTCGAGGGCGTCCCTTCCCCGCAGGCGCTTGATCAGCTGCGGCACGGCGTGGAGCTGGAGGATGGCCCGACCGCGCCCGCGAAGGTGCAGCCGCTGGAGACGGTTCCCGGCGGCGCGCTGCTGCTAGTCACCATCCACGAAGGTCGCAAGCGCCAGATCCGGCGCATGCTCGCGGCCGTCGGGCACCCGGTGCGACGGCTCACCCGCGTCGAGTTCGGCGGCCTGCGCCTCGGCGTGCTGCGCCCCGGCGAAGCGCGGTCGCTCACCGCCGCGGAGGTCGACGCCCTGCGCCGCCTCGTCCGGCTGGAGGCGCCGGGGGAGGTTGGGACGCCGGTGGACGCTCCGGCAGAGGCGTCGCTATGATCCGCCGCACTCAACGGCTGGGAGGCGCGCCGATTCCCTCCGACCCTCAAGACTCGCTCGCCAGCTCGATCGCCATCGATGGCCCTACGGCCTCCGGCAAGAGCGTCGTCGGCCGCACGCTGGCCGAGCGCCTCGGGCTGTGGTTCTTCGACACCGGCATGATGTATCGCGCGTGCACGCTCGCCGTGCTGGAGGCGGGCGTCGACCCGGCAGACGTCGCGGCCGTGATCGCGCTCGTGCGCCGGCTCGATCTCGACCTGCAGTGGCAGGACTCGGCGGAGCCGCGCGCCCTGCTCGACGGCCGCGACGTCACTGCGCTGTTACGCTCGCCGGAGGTGGAGCGCGCCGTCTCGCTGGTCTCCGGCATCCCCGCGGTGCGCACTGAGCTGGTGCGGCGGCAGCGCGCGCTCGCGTCGCGCACGCCGGTGGTGATGGTGGGCCGCGACATCGGCACGCGCGTGCTGACGGAGGCGCGGGCGAAGGTCTTCCTCGACGCTTCGCTGGAGGTGCGCGCGCGCCGGCGCCTCGGCGAGCAGCGCGACGCCGGCCGCTCGACGACGTTCGAGCGCGTGATGGAGGAGACGCGCCGCCGCGACCAGGCTGACGCCACCGGCCAGCGCGCCGTCCGGCGCGAGCAGGCGGCACCGGACGCGTTGATCATCGACACCGACATGCTCGGCATCGACGAGGTGGTGGAGGCTTGCCGCGAGGCCTACCGCGCGGCGAACGCGGCCGCGTGAAGCGCCCTCTCGCGAGGCTGCTGTACGGCGCGGCGACGGCGGCCTCCCGCGCGATCCTCGCGAGCTACGGGCGCTGGGAGGCCGTTCACCACGAGCGTGTCCCCGCCCGTGGCGGCGTGGTGCTGGTCAGCAACCATCTGAATCTGCTCGACCCGCCGCTCGTGGCCGCCTCCTGCCGCCGGCGCGTGCACCCGATGGCGAAGCGCGAGCTGTTTGAGCTGCCGCTGCTCGGCTGGATGTTCCGGGTCTACGGCGCCTTCCCGGTGCGCCGCTACTCCGCGGACATCGGCGCGCTGCGCGCGGCGCGCAACCACCTCAGGAGCGGCGACGTGGTGCTGATGTTCCCCGAGGGCACGCGCTCCGCCGGCGCGATGCGCCCCGCCCTGCCCGGCGCGGCGATGGTGGCGCTGCTGACGGGGGTGCCGGTCGTGCCGGTCGCCATCACCGGCACGGAGCAGATCCACGTCCCCGGCATCGTCCTGCGCTGGCTCAGTCGCGACCGCCCGCGCATCCGCGTGGAATTCGGCGAGCCGTTCACGCTGCCGCAGGTCGCGTCCGGGGCGCACGAGGCCGAGGCGGCCACGGACCTGATGTTGCGGCGCGTGGCCGCCCTGCTGCCGGAGCGCTACCGCGGCGCCTACGGCGCGGGCAGCGAGGGCCGGGTGGTGTTTGCGCGCCAGGCCGGCACGCCGCGAGCGCCGGCCGACATCGATGAGGGCGCGCCCCCAGCCTCCTAGCTCGGCCGGCGTGTACCATGGGCAGCGGCGGACAGTGGAGACAGTGGGGCCGTCGCCGTGTGCGGAATCATCGGCTACACGGGTCGGCGGCCCGCCGGTCCGATCGTGATCGAGGGCCTGAAGCGGCTGGAGTACCGCGGATACGACTCCGCTGGCATCGCGCTGCTCGATCGCGGTCACGAACTCTACGTCGTGAAGGTCGCCGGCAAGCTCGATAACCTCGACGCGCGCATCGAAGGCACCATGCCTCCAGCGGTCTCCGGCATCGGCCACACGCGCTGGGCGACGCACGGCGTGCCCAGCGAGGCGAACGCGCACCCGATGCTCGACCCGAGCGGCCGTGTGGCCGTGGTGCACAACGGCATCGTGGAGAACTTCGAGGCCCTGCGCGAGCGCTTCTACGAGCGCGGCGAGCGGTTCGCTTCGGACACCGACACGGAGGTGATCGCGCACCTACTCGCCGAGCAGCTCGCCGCCGGTGTCGATCTCGCCGAGGCGATGCGGCTGGTGACCCATGAGCTCGCGGGGGCGCACGCCATCCTCGCGATCTGCCGCGACGAGCCGGACCGGCTGGTGGCGGCGCGCGTCGGCAATGCCGGCGGCCTCGTGATCGGCTACGGCGAGGGTGAGCACTTCGTCAGCTCGGACCTCGCGGCGCTGCTGCCGCACACCAGCCGCGTGGCGTTCCTCGACCCCGGCGAGATCGCCGACGTGCGCGCGGAGAGCGTGCGCTACGTCGACGCCGCCGGGCGGCCGGTGGACAAGACGCCCGAGCTCCAGCCCTACGACCCGGTGGCGGCGGTGAAGGGCCGCTACAAGCACTTCATGCTGAAGGAGATCCACGAGCAGCCGGACGCCGTGCTGGATGCGCTGCGCGGCCGCTACGTGCCGGACCCTCCGCGCGTGGAACTGGAGCGCTTCCCGCTGGCCCCAGAGCGCATCCGCGCGCTGCGACGCGTGGTGCTCGTCGGCATGGGCACCTCGCTGCACGCCGCGATGGTCGGCCGCCACTACATCGAACGGCTCGCGCGCATACCGGCGGAGGCCGACAACGCCGCGGAGTTCCGCTACCGCGCGCCGGTGCTCGACGCACAGACGCTCGTGATCTCAGTGGCGCAGTCCGGCGAGACCGTGGACACGCTGTCGGCGATGGACGAGGCGCGCCGCGCGGGCTGCCCGCAGGTCACGATCTGCAACACGCCCGGATCGCAGGCCACGCGCGTGGCGGACGCTGCGCTCTTCATCCGTGTGGGGCCCGAGATCGCCGTCGCCAGCACCAAGACCCTGGCCGGCTCCATGGTCGTGCTGCACGCGCTCGCGCTCTACCTCGGCCGCGTGCGCGGCACGCTCGACCCCGCGCGTGGCGCGGCGCAGGTGGAGGCCGCGCTGCACCTGCCGAGCGCGATCGGCGAGACGCTGCTACTCGAGCCACGCATCGAGCAGGTGGCGACCCGCTTCGCGCACTACGCCGACTTCCTCTACCTCGGCCGCGGGGTGTCGTACCCGATGGCGTTAGAGGGCGCGCTCAAGCTCAAGGAGGTCGCCTACATCCACGCCGAGGGCTATCCAGCCGCCGAGATGAAGCACGGCCCGATCGCGCTGATCGACGAGCGCATGCCGACCGTGGCGATCGCGCTCGACGACGGCCTGCGGGACAAGATGCGCTCCACCATCGAGGAGCTGAAGGCGCGCCGCGGCCCCGTGATCGCGCTGGTGACGGAGGGCGATCACAGCCTCGACGGCGTGGCCGACGAGGTGATCGCGCTGCCGCGCGTGGACCCCCTGCTCACGCCGCTGGTGACGGTGGTGGTGATGCAGCTGCTGGCGTACCACATCGCCGTGCAGCGCGGCTGCGATGTCGACCAGCCGCGCAACCTGGCGAAGACCGTCACCGTCGAGTAGGCGCCCGTTCAGTCCGGAATCGGGGCCGGCGCGCTGCCGCTGGCGTAGGCGCGCAGCGCCGCCTGCGCGGCGGCCAGACGCGCGATCGGCACGCGGTAGGGCGAGCAGGAGACATAGTCCAGACCCGACTGGTGGCAGAACTCCACCGACTCCGGGTTCCCGCCGTGCTCGCCGCAGATGCCGATCTTGAGCCTGGGCTTGGTGCTGCGCCCGCGCTCGATCGCCAGCCGCATCAGCCCGCCCACGCCCTCGCGGTCGATCGCCACGAACGGATCGCGCTCCAGCACGCGCTGCTCGAGGTACGACGGCAGGAAGCGCCCGGCGTCGTCGCGCGAGAGCCCGAACGTGGTCTGCGTCAGGTCGTTGGTGCCGAACGAGAAGAAGTCGGCGTGCTCGGCGATGCGGTCGGCGACCACGCAGGCGCGCGGCAGTTCGATCATCGTGCCGACCGTGTACGCGACGCGGGTGCCCGTCTGCTCGATCACGCGTTCGGCGACGCCGGCGACCAGCTCGCGGACGCGGCGCAGCTCCTCCTCCGTGGCGACCAGCGGCACCATGATCTCGGGCCTCACGTCCACGCCCTCGGCGGCGAGCCGGCAGGCGGCTTCCATGATCGCGCGCACCTGCGTTTCGTAGATCTCGGGGAACGTGATCGCGAGCCGCACGCCGCGGTGCCCGAGCATGGGGTTGAACTCGTGCAGCGCCTCGACGCGCTGACGCACGCGCTCCACCGGCAGCACGAGCGCCCGCGCGACCTCCGCGATCTCCGCGTCGGTGCCGGGGAGGAACTCGTGTAGCGGCGGGTCGAGCAGGCGGATCGTGACCGGGTAGCCGGCCATGGCGCGCAGGATGCCTGCGAAGTCCTCGCGCTGCATTGGTAGGATCTTGGCGAGCGCCGCGTGGCGCCCCGCCCCGTCCTCGGCGCAGATCATCTGTCGCACGGCGAGGATGCGCTCCTCGCCGAAGAACATGTGCTCCGTGCGGCAGAGGCCGATGCCCTCGGCGCCGAACTCGCGCGCCAGTTGCGCGTCGCGCGGGGTGTCGGCGTTGGCACGCACGCGCAGCTGGCGCGCGCGGTCCGCCCACGCCATCAGCCGGTGGTACTCGGGGGGCGGCTGGGCGTCGAGCAGCGGCAGCCGGCCGAGCATCACCTCACCGCTGCTGCCGTCGATCGAGAGCCAGTCGCCGCGACTGATGACGACCGTGCGGTCATCGGCGGTGCGGACGGTGCAGCGCCCGTTGCGGTAGTCGACCTGGAGCGCGCCGCAGCCGGTGATGCAGCACTTGCCCCAGCCGCGCGCGACCACGGCGGCGTGCGAGGTCAGCCCGCCGCGCGCCGTGAGGATGCCCTGCGCGGCGATCATGCCCTGGATGTCCTCCGGGCTCGTCTCGGTGCGCACGAGGATCACCGGCTCGTGGCGTGACACCCATTCGGCGGCCTCGGTCGCGGAGAAGACGGCGCGCCCGACGGCGGCGCCCGGCGAGGCCGCCAGCCCCTTCGCGATCACGTCGCGCGCGGTGGCGGGGTCGATCACCTGGTGGAAGAGGTCCTGCAGTTGCTCCGGGTCTTGCCGCAGCAGCGCGGTGCGCTCGTCGATCAGCCGTTCGGCGACGAGGTCGACCGCGATCGTGACCATTGCGCGGCCGGTGCGCTTGCCGTTGCGGGTCTGCAGGATCCAGAGCCGCCCCTGCTGCGCGGTGAATTCCACGTCCTGCATGTCGTGGAAGTGAGCCTCCAGCGTCGCACACGCGCGCTGGAGGTCGGCGAACACCGTCGGCATCGCCTGCTCGAGCGCCGGCGGCGCGCCCGGCTGGCGGTCGGCGGCCAGGATCGGCTGCGGCGTGCGCGTGCCCGCGACCACGTCCTCGCCCTGCGCGTTGACCAGGAACTCGCCGGAGAGCCGGCGCGCGCCCGTGGCCGCGTCGCGCGTGAAGACCACGCCGGTCGCGCAGTCGTCGCCGAGGTTGCCGAAGACCATCGCCTGCACGGTGACGGCGGTGCCCCACGAGGACGGGTAGCCATGCAGGTCGCGGTAGATCACCGCGCGCGGGTTCTCCCATGAGTTGAAGACCGCGCCGATCGCGCCCCACAGTTGCTCCCAGGGGTCCTGCGGGAACTCGATGCCCAGCGCGCGGTGGATCGCGGCGCGGTACTCGTCCACCAGCGCGCGCAGATCGCCGGCGTCCAGCGCGGTGTCGATCGCCACGCCGCGCGCGCGCTTCTTCGCGTCGAGCAGCGCCTCGAACGGGTCCTCGTCGCTGTCGCCGTCGCGCTTCATGCCGAGCACGACATCGCCGTACATGGCGACGAAGCGGCGATAGGAGTCCCACGCGAAGCGCGGGTTCCCGGAGCGGCGCGCGAGCCCCTCGACGGTCACGTCGTTGAGACCGAGGTTGAGCACGGTGTCCATCATCCCGGGCATGGAGGCGCGCGCGCCGGAGCGCACAGAGACCAGCAGCGGGTTGTCGGGATCGCCGAAGCGCGCGCCGGCGAGGCGCTCGATGTGGTCGACGCCGGCGCGGACCTGTGCCTCCAGCTGCGGCTGCTCGGCGGCCTCGGCGTCGCGCAACCGCAGGTGCTGCCGTCGCAGCCGCAGCGCGTGGTACCAGCGCAGCCGCTCCTGCCGCCAGTAGCGATACCAGTCCGGCCCGCTCTTCTGGTAGCTGCGGCCCAGCGCGTAGAAGGCGTTGCAGACCTCGGTCGTGATAGTGAAACCCGGCGGCACCGGGACGCCGAGGCTGCTCATCTCCGCGAGGCCCGAGCCCTTGCCGCCCAACAGGTCGCGCATCGTGGCATCGCCGTCGGCGCGGCCATCGCCGAAGCGGAAGACGAGCTGTTTGCCGCTGAGCGTGGTCACCCGGTACGGCTGCGAGGCGGTCGTCACAATGGCCTCTCTGCGCTCGCCGTGGCGAGGGCGCGTCACGCGCCGTCGCGGGATGCAGCGGCTGGGGAGCGGCTTCGCCCAGCCCGTTCGCTGTCGCGCGCTCCCCGGCGGCTCCGATTATACGGCGGCGCCAAGCTGCAGTGTCGAATGCGGCAGGTGCATAGGTGGGTCAGCACATCACGCGTGCGCTAGACTCGGGTGGTGATGGACGCGATCCCCTCGGTGCGGTCGCGCCTGCTCAGCCGCGAGGCCGCGCTGGCGCCGGGCGCCGCCCGCGAGGCACCTCGGCCGGGCGCGCTCGCCCCGAGCCCCTCTCGCCGCTGCGGCTCGCTTACCAGCTGGACTGCGACCGCATCATCCACACCAGCGCCTTCCGCCGCCTCAAGCACAAGACCCAGGTCTTTATCGCGCCGGACTCCGATCACATGGTCACGCGCATGACCCACACCATCGAGGTGCAGCAGGTCGCGCGCACGATCGAGCGCGCGCTCGCGCGCGCGCTCGACTTGAACGAGGATCTCGCGGAGGAGATCGCGCTCGGGCACGACCTCGGCCACATGCCGTTCGGCCATGCCGGCGAGGAGGCGCTCGCCGAGCTGCTGCCGGAGGGCTTCCGCCATAACGAGCAGTCGCTGCGCATCGTCGAGCTGCTGGAGCGCGACGGGCGCGGCCTCAACCTGACGGCGGAGACGCGCGCCGGCATCCTGAAGCACTCCAAGGTGCGCGCCTCGGTGGCCGCCGACGGCTGGGGCGTCGCCTCCACGCTCGAGGGCCAGATTGTGAAGATTGCGGATTCCATCGCCTACCTCAACCACGATGTGCAGGACGCGATCCGCGCCGGCTTGATCAGCGAGCACGATCTGCCCGTGGAACCGTGTTGCGTGCTGGGCGCGGACCACTCGCGGCGCATCGACACCCTGGTCACCGACTGCGTGCGTCATTCGGCGGCGGCGGCGGCGGCGCGCGGCGAGCCGGGCGCGCACGCGATCCGCTTCGGCGACACGGTGCTGGCGGCCGTCGACGCCTTGCGCGAGTTCATGTTTCAGCGTGTCTACCTCGCGGCGGCCACGCTCGCGGAGGCGCGGCGCGGCCAGCGCATCGTGCGCGCGCTCTGGCGGTATTGCGAGGCGCACCCGCAGGAGACCGCCGGCTGGTCGCTGCCGGACGATCCCCCGTGGCGTCGCGCCGCCGACTACACCTCCGGCATGACGGACCTGTTCGCGCGCCGCCGCGTAGCGGAGTTCGGGCTGGAGGCGCGGGACTAGATCGCGTGGCGAGCGCGCTCGCGGTGCAGGGCGCACGCGCTCGTACCGCGCACGTACAATGAGCCACTGCGGCGGGGCGCCGGGCCCGGGGGTGCGACGAGCCACTACGTGAGACATTTCCTGCTGGCCGGTATCGCTGTCGGGGGCGCCGACCTCCCGCGCTTCACGACGAACGTGCGCGGCCGTCCGGACCGCCCGCACGAGCCCGCTCGGCGCGGCCGGCCGGGCAGCTCGCTGACCGCGTCGCGGGTCGCGGGCCACTGAGATGAGCCGTCCGCGTTCGTGCGCGCGCACTGCGCTGCGCTCGGGGGCCGCCGCCGTGCTGGTGGTGCTGGGTGCCACGGCGGTGGTGGCTGCCGTGTTCCTTTTCGACCACGGCATGAGCGAGGCCCCCGCTGACGCCACGCCCGTGCCCACGCTCCTGCGCGCCGTCACGCTGCGCGCCGCCGCCGACGACGGCTCGCGCGCGGTGGCGGAGCTGCCCGCGGGGTCGGCGGTCGTATTGCGCGGCCGCTCCGCCGACGGGCGCTGGCTGGTGCTGGAACCGGCCGGCCGCTTCGACGTGATCGGCTGGGCGCCCGCGGATGCGGTCGCCAACGCCGGTGACACCGGCGCGCTGACGCTGTTCGCGGGGAGCACGCGTCCGGGCGCCACCGCCACGCCCGCCGATGCGGGCGCCCCCACCCGCACGCCGGACCACCCGGATCTGCAGGTGGAGGCGCTGCTCTCGCGCGAGAACCGGCTGGTGGTCGTGATCGTGAACGCCGGCGACGCCGATGCCACTGGTGCGATCTTCGTTTCCGTCGCCGGCGGCGACCGCGTGCGCGTCGACGTCGGCGGCAAACCCTTGCGGCCCGGCGACCGGCTGCAGGCCACACTGTCGAACGAGTACGTGCAGCGCCGCGCCTCAGTGGCCGTGGAGATCTCGCTGGAGGCCGACGTGCGCGAGGAGGACACGACCAACAACCGCTTCACGGCGGTGGTGGAGCCGGACCGCCCCAATGACCTCGAGCTGCTGAGCGCTGAGCTGGCGGGCGCGGATCGCCGGCTGGCCGTTACCGTGCGCAACAACAGCATGATCCCGCTCGTCGGCACCATGACGCTGGCCGTGCGCTCTACGCAGCCCAGCCTGCTGCTCAGCAGCAGGCTGGTGGCGCTCAACCTGGCGCCCCTGGGGACGCAGCGCTACGACGTCCCCGACGTGCAGGCGGTGGACCTCACGCGCATCCAGGTGATCCTCGCCTCCGATGCCATCAACGACGCCGTCGCGGCGAACAACGTCTGGCCCCGATGAGCGCCGCGGGCGCAGGCGACGGGCCGGTGGCGGCGCTGCGGGCGGCGCTGGAGGGGTCGCGGCACGCCCTGCTCGAGGCGCTGCAGGAGCTGGCGGAGCCGGACTTCGAGGCGGATCTCGACGGGCAGACGGTGAGCGGCGTGCTGGCCGCGCTCGCCCCCGCCGAGCGGGAGGCGGTGCGGCGGGCGCGGGCGGCGGCCGGGCTGGCGGCGCGCCCCACCCCCGCCGTGCGTGCGCGCCAGCGCGTGCTGCCGCCGCAGATCGTGCACGACCTTGCCGGGGCGCGCTTTGAGACCCGGCTGCTGCTGGGCGAGCTCGTCCGGCTCGATGGCTCGAAGCTGGCCCTCCCGGCTGGGGCGGTGGCGGCCGAGACGGTGCGCGGCCTGCTGGAGGCGGTCGCGGAGCGCGAGCGCGCGGCGGCGAGCCGTCTGCGCGAGCGCCGGGACCCCAGCGCCGGGAACTGACCGTCAGGCGGCCGCAACCTTTGGCGCCCTCCGGTGTCTACCTATACAGAGCATGAGCACCATTGACGACGTGAAGGCGCGGCTCGACATCGTCGAGACGGTGGGCGGGTACGTGCCGAGCCTGAAGCGCAGCGGGCGCACCTACAAGGCGCTGTGCCCGTTTCACAGTGAGCGCACACCTTCGTTCACCGTCGACCCGGAACGCGGCACCTGGCACTGCTTCGGCGCCTGCTCCACCGGCGGCGACGTGATCGAGTTCGTGCGCCGCGTCGAGCATCTGGAGTTTCCGGAGGCGCTGCGGCTGTGCGCGCAGCGCGCCGGCGTGGAGCTGCGCCCGCCGACCAGGCGCGAGGCCGAGCAGCGCGAGGTGCACGACCGGCTGCTGCGTGCCAACGAGGCGGCGGTGGTGTTCTTCCAGGCCGCGCTTGACGGCCCGGCCGGCGCCGACGCCCTGCGCTACCTCGATCAGCGCGGGGTCGACCAGGCGACGCGCCGGCACTGGCAGCTCGGCTACGCCCCCGCGGGCTGGCGCGAGCTGGCGGACTACCTGCTGGCGCGCGGCTTCACGGAGGCGGACCTGCTGGCGGCTGGCCTGGCCGTGATGCCGGAGGGGCACGACGGCGGCGCGGGCGGCGCGGGCCGTGCGCGCAACGCCTACGACCGCTTCCGCGACCGCGTGACGTTCCCGATCCGCGACGCGCGCGGCCGCCTCGTGGGCTTCGGGGCGCGCGCGCTGCGGCCCGAGGACGATCCGAAGTACCTTAACACCCCGCAAACGGTGCTGTTCGACAAGAGCGGCACGCTCTACGGGCTCGACCACGCGGGCGAACCGGCGCGACGCGCCGACCGCCTGGTGGTGGTCGAAGGCTACATGGACGTGATCGCCGCGCACCAGTTTGGGGTGGCGAACGTTGTGGCCTCGATGGGCACCGCGATCACCGAGAAGCAGATGGCGCTGGTAAAGCGCTACACCGCCAACGTCGTGCTGGCGCTGGACGCCGACACCGCCGGCTCGGAGGCGACGCTGCGCGGCATCGAGGTGGCGGCAGGCGCCGCCGACCGCGAGACGGTGGCGACGCTCGACTGGCGCGGCCTCGTCGCCTATCAGGACGTGCTGCAGGCCGACATCCGCGTGGTGACGCTGCCCGCGGGCGAGGACCCCGACACCCTGGTACGCGCCGACCCCGGCCGCTTCCGCGCGCTGGTCGATGGCGCGCTCTCCGTCACCGACCACCTCTTTGCGGCGGTCTCCGCCGCGGCCGACTCCGCCGACCCGCGCTCGCGCTCGCGAGCGCTGGAGGCGCTGGCGCCGACGGTGGCGGTGATCGCGGACGCGGTGGTGCGCGCGCACTACGTGCAGCGGCTGGCGCGGCTGGGACAGGTCGATGAGCGTGTGGTGCTGGCGCTGCTCGCGCGCCACGGCCGCCGCGGCGGGCGGCGCGAGGCGCCGGCCGCGGTGCCCTCCCCCGCCGAGGTGCGACGCGAGGCGCGGCGCTCCGCTGCCGTGCCGGATGGCGAGACGCAACTGCTGCTGCTGCTGCTGCACCGCACTGAGGCGCGCGCGGCCGGGCTCGCGCTCGAGGAGGACGTGTTCGAGGACGCCACCAACCGCCGCCTGTTCGCGGCCTGGCGTGAGCCGGGCGCGCTCGAGGAGCGCGCCGAGGACCTGGTCGACGAAGCGGCGGACGAGTTGCGCGAGCGCCTGGCGGCGCTGCGTGCGTCGCTGCCGGAATGGATGGATCTGCGCTACCTTGAGAGTCGTTATGTTGAGGGGGCCGTGGCGCAGATCGCCGTCGAGCTGCGGCGGCGGCGGGCGCAGCGGCGCTTCCGCCCCGCGCACGCCGGGCAGGCGGAGGCGGTGACGGCGGCGCGGCTCAGCGGCGGGAGGGTGCTGGAATTCGCGGCCCGCGCCGTGACGGAGGGCGCCCTGCCCGCGGAGGCGGCGAGCGGAGGCGAAGAGGCAGCGCAGGTGGCGGCGGAGTTCGCGGACCTTGCGCTGCGCCAGCGCACCCTGACGCGCGAGTACGCGCAGAAGCCGCAGCAGCCGCCACGGCAACCACAACCACAGCAACAGGGCGCCGGCGCTCAGGCCGGCGGCGGACAGCAAGCGGAGAGTGAACGCCGACCCGCCAACGCGGGCGGCGAATCGAGCGGAGGAGACGCATGACCCAGACCTTCGACGACGCCGGGATGGAAGAGCTGCTCAACAAGGGCAGGCGCAAGGGGCATGTGAACGCCGAGGACGTGCTGGCCGCGATTCCGGAGGCGGAACAGAACCGCGAGCGGCTCTCCTCGATCATCGCCACGCTCGGCGAGAACAACATCACGGTGCGCATCGACGCCGTCGTGGATCGCGACACCAGCGCCGTCGTGGAGGCCGCGCGCCGGATCGTGGATGAGGCGGCGGGCATCGACGACCCGGTGCGCATGTACCTGCGCGAGATCGGCAAGGTGCCGCTGCTCAACGCCGCGGACGAGAAGCGGCTGGCGCGCGCGATCGAGGAGTGGATCTGGATCGAGGAGATCAAGAGCAACTACGCGGAGGAGCACAACGCGCGCGAGCCCGGATACGGCGAGATCCTCTGCGCGCTGCTGCGCCAGTTCCACCAGCGGCGGTCGATCTACCAGTTCGTGAGCCGGGAACTGAAGCTGAAGCCGCAGTCGGTCTCCGATCGCCTCGTCGACCCGACCTTCCGCGCGGCCGTGGACTACGAGCTGGACGAGAAGCTGCACCGCCGCCTGATGCGGGCTGAGAAGTGGGACGAGGAGCGCGCCAAGCAGGAGCTGTTCAACCTCTCGATTGTGACCCACATCCTGCGGCCGGAGCACGTGCGCTGGGCGGCGGAGATCGCCGGCAGCGAGGCGAAGGTGTTCCCGCCGCCGAGCACCATCGCGTCGAAGTTGGACTCCCGGCACGGGCCGGCGCTGCGCTACTACTTCGAGAAGATCATCTACGACGGCCGCCGCTCCGAGCGGCAGCTCACCGAGGCGAATCTGCGCCTGGTGGTGTCGGTGGCGAAGAAGTACATCGGCCGCGGCATGTCCCTGCTGGACCTGATCCAGGAGGGCAACATCGGCCTGATCCGTGCGGTCGAGAAGTTCGACTACCGCAAAGGCTACAAGTTCTCCACCTACGCGACGTGGTGGATCCGGCAGGCGATCACGCGCGCGATCGCGGACCAGGCGCGCACGATCCGCATCCCCGTGCACATGGTGGAGACGATCAACAAGCTCGTGCGCATCCAGCGCCGCCTGGTGCAGGAGTACGGACGCGAGCCCACCTCAGACGAGATCGGCCGCGAGCTCGAGCTGCCTGCCGAGCGGGTGCGCGAGATCACCAAGGTCTCGCAGGAGCCGGTCTCGCTGGAGACGCCGATCGGCGAGGAGGAGGACTCCCACCTCGGTGACTTCATCCCGGACGACAGCGCGCTGGCGCCCGCGGATGCGGCCTCGCACCAGCTGTTGAAGGAGCAGGTGGCGGATGTGCTGTCGTCGCTGACGCCGCGCGAACGCAAGGTGCTGGAGCTGCGCTTCGGGCTGGAGGACGGCCGCTCGCGCACGCTCGAAGAGGTCGGGCGCGAGTTCAGCGTCACGCGCGAGCGCATTCGCCAGATCGAGGCGAAGGCGCTGCGCAAGCTGCGCCACCCGACCCGCTCGAATAAGCTGCGCGACTACCTCGACTAGCCGGGGAAGCCGGCCCGGGCACGGGCCGGGGCTGCACTGGCGCGGCGGCGGCGCTGCGCTAGAAGCTGCGTTAGAATCAGCTGGCCCGGGAGCAACTGGACCCCGGGACCATGCGGCTTGGCCGTCAGGGCCACGCTGCGCCGGAGGAGTGACCGTGCCGATTTATGAGTTCCAATGCAAGAAGTGCGGCCGGAAGTTCGAGTGCATGATGCGCCTCACGCGCCGCCAGAGCACCGCCAAGTGCCCGCGCTGCGGCGCGAGCGCCCCGCGCAAGCTCTCCGCCTTCGCCCTGGTGCGCGGCGCCCCGCCCGACCTGATGAGGGATGACCTCTCGCCGCAGGACCTCGGCGGTGGTGGCGACGACTTCTAGCCGGCGCGTGCCGGGGCCACCGGCCCGGCGTCGAGGAAGTTGAGCAGCAGCCTGGTCACCAGCGCGGGCTGGTCCTCGATCACGCCGTGCGAGCTGCCCGGCACCACCGCGAGCCGCGCCCCCGGGATCGCGCGGAAGAGCTCCAGCGTGTGCTCCAGCCGCACGAGGTCACGGTCGCCGCAGAGCACGAGCGTGGGCGCCGTGATGCGTGCCAGCTCGACCGGTGCGATGTGTGGCTGCTCCAGCCAGAGGCGGCGCAGCTTCTCGAACATCACCGCGAAGTGCCCCGCCCCGTCGGGCGAGAGGCGGGCGTAGGCGGCCGCCAGCGCCGGGGCGTAGCGCTCCGCGGTCGCGTCCGCGAGCTGCGCCTGGAACGCGTCGGTCATGCCGCTGGCGTCGAAGTTGCCGCTGATCAGCACCAGCCGCCGTACCAGCTGCGGGCGCGCGATTGCGATCAGCATCGCGACGTTCGCGCCGTCGCTGTACCCGGCTAGGTGCGCGGAGGCGATGCCCAGCGCCTCCGCGAAGGCGATCGTGTCCGCCGCCATCAGCTCGTAGCTGAGCGGGCCGTCGCCGTCCGGCGTGCGGCCGTGGCCGCGGCGCTCCGGGAGCAGCACCCGGCAGCGCTCCGCCAGCGCGGGCACGAGCGCCGCGAAGCTCTCGATCGTCTCGAGGCCGCCGTGCAGCAGCAGCAGCGGCGCGCCCGCCCCGTGCGCCTCGTAGTAGCTGTCGACACCGTTGGCGCGGACGGTGCGGCCCCCGCCGGTGGCGGGCGCGGTCACGCCGTCTCGGCGGGCTGCCCGGCGGCGACGGCGGGGCGCCGCGGCGGGCGCGGCCGCCTGAGCCATCGCAGGTAATTCCAGCCGGCGAGCGCGACCAGCCCGCCCTCTAGCACCGTCAGCGCCCCGATCGCCAGCGAGACTTCGAACCAGAAGCTCTGCGGGAACATCTGCACCAGGTGATCGGTGTTCGGGTCGAGCTGCCAGAAGTCATTGGCGAACGAGAGCGTGTGGAAGCGCGTGAACAGCTCGTCGAAGCCGGCCAGCATCGCCGCCGCCGCAGCCGCCATCACGCCCGCGGTCACGGCGCCCGTGATCACGCACTGCCGCGCGAGCTGGCGCAGCGAGCGCTCGCGGCTCCACAGGAACACCGCCGCGACGTAGCCGGCGATGTAGACGAAGGCGATCTCGTGCAGGCGAAACGTGAGCTGGAAGAGGTCCTTCACGTCGCTCATGTGCAGCAACTCGCGGGCGTTGAACAGCGGCTCCTCGCGCCCGGCGACGGTCACCTGCGTCGCCAGCAGTGGCTCCTCGTCTGTGAAGTAGCGCGCGATCTCGCGGGCGGCGCGATCGAGCTGCGCGCGGTCGATGCCGGTGCGAGCGGGGGCGTCGAAGCGGGCGAAGGAGTACTCGGAGACGCGCGGCTCCAGCGCGGCCACGCGCACGTTGCTGAGCAGCAGGAAGAGCGGGACGGCGACCACGAAGAGCGCGGCGGCGGCCCGGCGAGCGAATGGCACGCGGCGATGGTACCGCCGCCGCCAGCGGGGCGCGCGCAGCCGTCGTGTGGCGCGCTCTGGCGCGCCGCGCGCCGTGGCGCTATGGCGCCATGCAGCCGTGCAGTAAGAAATCCAGCGCCTACGGCACCCGTGGTACACTCGCTCCCTGAATCCCCGCGGAGCAGGTTCCCGGCGAATCGCCGGATCACAAGGAGCAGTCATGGCGAGCGAAACATCAGTCGTCACCCCGGGGCGCTTCGCCTCAGGCCTCGACAGCTACCCGGCGTGGCTGGACGCGATCCTAGAGCGCAAGGCGGAGTTCCAGAAGCACTACGACGAATACGTGCCGCAGGCCGCCGACATCGCGGCGGTGAAGGCGTTGGTCAAGCAGCACGGCGTGAAGGTGCTGGTGATCGGCGAGCATTGGTGCCCGGACGTCTGGCGCGGGCTGCCCGTGATCGCGAAGATCGCCGAGGCCACGGGCATGGAGATGCGCATCCTCTTCCGCGACCAGAACAAGGACGTGATGGCGGAGTTCCTGAACCAGGGGCAGTTCGAGTCCATCCCCGTGTTCGTCTTCTACGACCGCAACCACCGCTGCCTCGGCCCCTGGATCGAGCGCCCGAAGCTCGCCACCGAGCAGATGGCGGCGGTGCGCAAGCGCGTGATGCCCAACGGCGCCCCGGCCGAGGGCCCCGAGCGCGACGCGCTGATGCTCCAGTACCGCGAGGAGACCAACCAGCTCGCCGGCGAGTGGCGCCACGCGACCCTGACTGAGATCCGCGAGCTGCTGGAGCAGAAGCTGAAGTAGGTCCCGCCCTCGGCGGGCACGGCACAGACGCGAGCGCCACACGGCCGCCCGTCAGGGCGGCCGTCGCGTGATGCCCGTGTGCTCCCGGCTATTACTGCGGCGGTGGCTCGCGGCTGGCGCTGCCGCGCAGCGCCGCCTCCGGCACGCCTGCCTCCCCCTGCTCGCGCTCCGATGCGTCGGTCAGCGGGCGGGTCGCGCGCGCCGCGCCGAACGCGCGGCGCGCGCCGGCGCGTTCGGGCGCGCGCGTGGTCGCGCAGTACGGACAGTGACGCCAGGCCTGCGCGAGCTGGTGTCCGCAGCTGCTGCACGGCTCCTTGAGCGTGGTGCGGCAGTAGGGGCAGGCAGTGAACTCGTCTCGCACCGCGCGCTGGCAGCCGGGGCAGGCCGGCACCGCCTGGAGCTCGGCGAGCAGCGTCTGCTGCTCGAGATCGCGGTCGTAGGCCTGCTGTAGCGTCTCGCCGGGGCGGAGGATCAGGTAGAGCGTGATGCCGAGCAGCGGGATCAGCGCGACCAGCGCCACGCCGATCGCCTGCGCGGCTACGTGCGGTGTGCGCGCACGCGCGTCGCGGAAAGTCCAGAGCACGCTGGTGACCCACGCCAGCAGCAGGTAGGAGGCGACCAGCGCGGCGAGCAGCCCCAGCAACCCCTCAAGGCCGCTCGGCAACCCGATCAGGAAGTCCACCAGGGGTTGTCCTCCTTGCTGGGGGAGCGGGGGTAGGGCTGCGCGCGCCGACAGCCTACCACGTGCACCGTGGACGGTCGTGTGGAGCGGTGGCCTGCTGAACGCACCGCCCCGGCGGCTACAATCAGAGCAGGAACTGCGAGGCCCATGACCGCGACCCAGGATGCGCTCGACGCCCTCAACCCCGCCCAGCGCCATGCGGTGACGGTTCGAGGCGGGCCGCTGCTGATCCTCGCCGGCCCGGGCTCGGGCAAGACGCGCGTGATCGCGCACCGCATCGCCTACCTCGTGCGCACGCTCGCGGTCCCGCCGTGGCGCATCCTCGCGGTGACGTTCACCAACAAGGCGGCGCGTGAGATGCGCGAGCGCGTGGAGCGCCTGCTCGAGGAGGATGCCCGTGCGATCACGCTCGGCACCTTCCACGGCATTTGCGCCCGCATGCTGCGACGCGACGGCCAGCAGATCGGCATCCCGTCCGGCTTCGTGATTTACGACCGCGACGACCAGCTCTCGCTGGTGCGGCGGATCGAGAAGGAGCTGCACGTCGACTCGAAGCGCTTCGCGCCCGGCGCCGTGCTGTCGGCGATCTCGGCGGCGAAGAACCACCGCCTGGACGCCGCGGGCTACGCGGGTGCGGTCGGCTCCTACTTCGAGGAGGTGGTCGCGCGCGTCTTCGAGCAGTACGACCACGCGCTGACGGAGAGCGCGGCGGTCGACTTCGACGACCTGCTCGGTCGCACGCTTGAGCTGTTCCAGCGCGCGCCGGCGGTGTGCGACCGCTACGCGGAGCGGTACCTGCACCTGCTGATCGACGAGTTCCAGGACACCAACGTGGTGCAGTACGAGCTGGCGCGGGCGCTGACGTCGAAGCACGGCAACATCACCGCGGTGGGCGACCCGGACCAGTCGATCTACTCGTGGCGCGCCGCCGACGTGCGCAACCTTGCCCACTTCCGGAGCGATTTCCCCGGCACGGAGGTCGTGCTGCTGGAGCAGAACTACCGCTCCAGCGCCCGCATCCTGAGGGTGGCCGACGCTGTGATCCGCCGCGCCGAGGGCCGCCCCGAGAAGCAGCTCTGGACCGCCAACGCCGACGGCGAACGCGTGGTCGAGCACTCGGCGCGCTCCGGCGAGGAGGAGGCGATGTACATCGCCTCCGAGGTGCAGCGGCTGACGCGGGGCGGCCGTGCGCCGGCCGACTGCGCGGTGATGTACCGCACCAACGCGCAGTCGCGCGCGCTGGAGGAGGCGTTCCTCTATCTCGGCATCCCCTACCGCCTCGTCGGCGGCACGCGCTTCTACGACCGGCGCGAGGTGCGCGACCTGCTGGCGTACCTGCGGCTGGTGCAGAACGAGATGGACAGCGTGGCCTTCCAGCGCATCGTGAACGTGCCGCCGCGCGGCATCGGTGACCGCACGCTGGAGCACGTGCTCGCCGTCGCCGCCGAGACGGGCCTCGCGCCGCTGGCGGTAGCGGCGAAGCTCGCGCGCGGTGACGCTGCCTTGCCCGCCCTGCCCGCCCTGCGCGCCGACAGCCGCCTCGCCCTCGACGGCTTCGTGCGCCTGGTCGACTCCCTGCGCGAGCGGCGCGAGCGCTTCAGCGTCGCCGACCTGCTGGACGAGATCCTGCGCGACGTCGGATACCGCCAGTACCTCCAGGACAGCGACGAGGCGCACGCCACGACCCGCTGGGAGAACGTGGAGGAACTGCTCGAGGTCGCGCGCCAGTACCAGGACCTTGAAGGCAGCCGCTCCCTCGCGTCATTCCTCGAGGAGGTCGCGCTGGTGGCCGATGTGGACGACCCCGCCGTCGCCACCCCGAACGCCGTCACGCTCACGACGCTGCACGCGGCGAAGGGGCTGGAGTTCCCCGTCGTCTTCATGCCGGGGCTCGAGGAGGGCCTGCTGCCGCATGTGCGCTCGCTCGATGATCCGCAGCAGCTGGAGGAGGAGCGCCGCATCGCTTACGTGGGTATGACGCGCGCGAAGGAGCGGCTCTACCTGCTGCACGCCGGCAGCCGCTTCTACCAGGGCATGCAGCGGCGCAGCATCCGCTCGCGCTTCCTGCGCGACGTGCCGTCCGCCGAGCTTACCGCCTCCGGCACGGGCGCCGCCACGGCGGGGGCCGTGCCGCTGAGCGCCCGCGAGCGCCGCGCCGCGATCGCGGGGCGGCAGGTGCGCGACGTGCCGTCCGAACCCGCGTTCGCGGCCGGGGAGCGCGTGGAGCACGCGCAGTTCGGCCGCGGCGTGGTGGTGTCTTGCACGCTTGTGCCGGGCGACCAGCAGGTGACGGTAGCCTTCGAGGCGGCAGGCGTAAGGAAGCTGCTGCTGTCCTTCGCGCCGCTCAAGGCGGAGCGCCGGCCCGAGCCTACGCGCGCGGCGGTGCCGGATGACCACGAGCCGCCGGAGGACGAAGCCGGCGCCGGTTAGCCGCGCCGCTCCCGACCGCGACGGCGCTCGTGCTCGCCGAAGACCGTGCGCAGCTCGATCTGCTGCATCACGTCGCCACGGGTGAGCAGCCCGATCACAAGGCCATTTTCGATCACCGGCAACTGGTGCACGTCGTGCTGCTGCATCATGCGCAGCGCCTCCACCACGCTGGTCTCCGGCCCCACGGTCAGCACGCGCTCGGAGGGCACCATCGCGGCCTCCACCGCGGTCGCGCGCCACTGCTCGCGCGGCAGCTTCACGACGTCGCTGGCGGTGATGATGCCGACCACCGCGCCGGCGCGCTCTACGAGAAAGGCACGCTGGCCGGTCGTCAGCAGCCGCTCGTCGACGAAGCGCTCCAGCGACAGCGCCGCCGCGACCGGCTCCGGGGACGGCCGCATCGCGGCGCGCGCGCTGACGTTCTTGAGCGCGCTTTCCACCAGCATGGAGCCGTACGAGCCCTCGGAGGCCGACTTCAGGAAGAGCCCGATCAGCACGTACCACAGCCCGCCCAGCAGTCCGAACAGCAGCACGTTCAGCAGGCCGAGCGCGATCATCGCGTAGGCGATCGCAACGCCCAGCCGCGACGCGGTGCGCGTCGCGCCCAGCAGATCCTTGCTGCGCGCCCACACGATCGAGCGGAAGACGCGGCCGCCGTCGAGCGGGAAGCCCGGCAGCAGGTTGAAGGCGCCCAGCGCGGCGTTGATCGCCGCGAGGTAGACGAAGATCTCGGAGAGGTCGTGCGAGCGCGTGAGCAGCCACAGCGCGCCGAACGTCAGCGACAGCGCCCAGGAGGTCAGCGGCCCGGCGATCGCGACCCGGAACTCCTGCCCCGCCGTGCTCATCTCCTGCGCGAGGGTCGAGACCCCGCCGAACACGAAGAGCGTGATCGAGGGCACCTGCATCCCGTAGCGCTGCGCCACAAAGGCGTGCGAAAGCTCGTGCAGCAGCACCGAGCCGAAGAACAACAGCGCCGTGCCCACACCCGCCCCCCAGCGCACGCCGGCCGGCCAGCGGTCGAACGAGCCGCCCACGAACAGCGACTGGGAGAGCGACCACGACAGCAACGCGAAGATCAGCAGCCACGACCAGTGCATGCGGATGTCGATCCCGCGCACGCGGCCGATGCGGAACCCGGAGCTGAGGTCCACGCGCTCAGGATAGCCCAGGACCGCGGCGGGGCGTACGTGCGCGCTGGGCGCATGTACTGGAGCGCCCGGGAGCGGTGGTGCGCCGGGCGGCCGCTAGGCGCCGAGCAAGCGCCCGAGCGCGGCGTCGTCCAGCGCGGCGGCCATCAGCGCGCCGATGCGCTCCGCCTTCTCCTCGCCGGCGAACGGCAAGCGCCCGAAGCTGCCCTCGATGTCGTGCACGGTCTCCACGGTGCCGCCGGGGGCCAGCAGCAGCGTGGTCGTGCGGTCGGAGGCGACGCGGTCGAGCAAGTACGGACTGGGGTCGGCACCGCCGGTCAGGATCAGGCAGCGCGTGTCCGTCAGCAGCGCCGCGAGCGCGATGTCGACCTTCTCCGCGCGCGTCACCACCGCCTTGCGCGGGAAGCGGCGGAAATGCGGGGTGTCGGCGTCCTCCGAGATCGGCCCGATCACGATGTGCTCGCAGAGCTCGCCGTCGCCCGCGGCGGAGCGTGCGAGCACGCGCGCGCGGCTCGCCGCGATCAGCGCGCCCACCGTCGGCGCGGCCAGCACGCGGTCCTCTGGGATCGCCAGTGCGCCGCCGCGGGCGGCGTGGTTCAGGATCGCGATCGCCCCGCCCGCACCCGCGGCCGTGCGGCTCACGGTCACGAGCGTCGCGCCCAGCTGTCGCGCGAGCGCCGGCGCGTCCGTGCCCGCCGGCAGCTCGACGATCGTGTCGGTCGTGTCGGTCGTGTCGGTCGTGTCGCTGTCGCCACCGCCCGCGCCGAGCGAGGCGGCGGCGACCGGCTGGCCGGATGCGGTAGCGAACTCCAGCGCGGCGAACGCGCGTGCGTCGGCCGCCGCGCCGGCGTCACCGGCGAGGCGCGCCAGGCGCACGCTGCGCCCGGCGTAGGCCAGGCGGTGCGCCAGCCCCACCGCCACCGTCGTGGCGCCCGCTCCTGCCTCGCTGCCGGCGACCGCGATCAGCGCCATGCGTCTGTCCTTTGCGTGCCGCCGTGGGCGGCGGCGGGGGCCAAGATCGGCCGAGCCCTGCTACGGGGAGAAACAACTGGTGCCGAGGGCCAGAATCGAACTGGCGACACCGCGATTTTCAGTCGCGTGCTCTACCGACTGAGCTACCTCGGCATGGAGCCGATTCAACTACAGCGCTGCGCCGGGAACAAGGGCAGCCCTCGAGAGGGCGTCGCGGCCGCTGTACGCCTGGTCGTACACGATGAACTCGAGCAGGTTGCGGTCGGGGTCGCGCGTGTAGATGCTCGTGCCGCGCGCGTGCCCGCCGCCGCGCCCGCCCTCGCGCGGCACCGGCCCCTGCTCGATCACCGCCCCGGCGGCGGCGAGCGTGTGCTGGAGCGCCTCCAGGCCGCCGGCCCAGACAAAGCAGAAATCGCCGCAGCCCGGGAGCGCCGTCGGCCCACGCAGCGTGAAGCTCGGGTTCGACCAGACCGCAGGGGGATGGGCGTTGATCTTGGACTCGCCGAACTGGATGGCGAACCCCCCGCGCTTGCCGTCGCGCCATTCCTGCTCGCCGACGATCGCGAAGCCGAGGCGCTTGTAGAATGCGATCATCTCCTCCGGGCGCTCGATCGGGATCGCGGCGTGATCGAAGCCGACGACGGGCATGACGCACCTCCCCCCCTGCAGCGGGATTCTAGGCGCGCGGCGGGCAGGTTGGGGGAACGGCTGCGCCGAGCCCAGCATGAAAGAGGCCCGGCGACGCCGGGCCCCTTTCATGCCGCCATGTGTGCCGGGATGCTGCGCTAGCGCCGGAATCCGCCGTCGCCCTGGCGTGAGTCCTCGCGCGGGCGCGCCTCGTTCACGCGCAGCGTGCGGCCGTCGAAGTCCTTGCCGTCGAGCGCGGCGATCGCATTCGCCGCGTCCTCGTTGGACATCTCGACGAAGCCGAAGCCGCGCGGGCGCCCGGTCTCGCGGTCGGTCGGGATGGCGCAGGACACCACCTCGCCGTGGGCCTCGAACAACCGCCGGATCTCGTCCTCGGTTGCGCTGTAGGGCAGGTTCCCAACGTAAATCCTCTGAGTCACGGGGCCAACACTTCCAGCTGACTGTTGTCAGCACCACCACCGGCCCGTGGGGGCCGGGCCGCTCGGTGACTCAGATTCCGCGGGTCGCTCCTGTGACGGCCTCGAGGCGCTTCTGAGGCGACGCCGGCGTCGCGCCGCGACGATAGCACCGTTGTCGGCGCGGGGGAAGCAGCGCCGGCGCTGTCCGGCTGCCCGCAGCTAGCTAC
>SHYR01000024.1 GCA_009692705.1 Dehalococcoidia bacterium | reverse complement strand
CAGCTCGCGCGCGACCCGGCTCGCCTCCTCCGCCGCGTAGTCGCCGTGCTCATGCGCGAACAGCAGCCGCACCAGCCGGCAGTACGGCGGGTAGCGGTGCGCCGCACGCCAGCGCAGCTCCTCGTCGTAGAACCCGGCGACATCGTGCGCCGCGGCGTACTGCACCGCGGGCTCGTCCGGCGCCAGTGTCTGGATCACGACGCGCCCGTCCCGCTCGGCGCGGCCCGCGCGCCCCGCCACCTGCTCCAGCAGCTGGAAGGTGCGCTCGCGGGAGCGGAAGTCGCCCTCGCGCAACGAGTGGTCGGCGAGCACCACCCCGACCAGCGTGACCAGCGGCAGGTCCAGCCCCTTCGCCACCATCTGCGTGCCGACCAGCACGTCGGCGTCGTGGCGCGCGAAGCGGGCGAGGATCGCCTCGTGCTGCTCCGCGCTGCGTGCGGTGTCGCGGTCCCACCGCAGCACGCGCGCCGCGGGAAACAGTGCCCGCACCTCTCGTTCCACGCGCTGCGTGCCGGCGCGCGTCTGCCGCAGCGGCGCGCCGCACTCCGCACAGTGCGGTGGCACCGGCCGCGAGCGCCCGCACTGGTGGCACACCAGCCGCCCCGGCGGGTCATGCAGCGAGAGCGAGACATCGCACGAGCTGCACGCGGGCGAGTGCCCGTTCCCGCACAGCAGGAACCCCGCGAGCCCGCGACGGTTGAGAAACAGCAGCGCCTGCTCGTCGCGATCGAGCGTCTTGCCCAGCGCCTCCAGCAACTGAGGCGAGAACAGCGCGCGCGCGCCGCGCACGTCCACCACCTCCACCGGCGGCAGATCGGTCGCCGGCCAGATGCGCGGCGGGCCGTCCGGCTGCGGCACCACGCGCATGCGCTGCGGCAACTCGAGCAGCTCCAGCGAGGGCGCCGCGCTGGTCGCCGACTGCCAGCGCTCCGCGTCCGGCGTGGCGGTGCCGAACACCACCGCCGCGCCGCCGAGCGCGCCGAGCCGCAGCGCCACCGCGCGCGCGTCGTAGCGCGGCGCGGGATCCTGCTGCTTGTAGGTCCACTCGTGCGCCTCGTCGATCACGATCAGCCCGAGCTCGGGCTGGGGCGCGAAGATCGCCGAGCGCGAGCCGATCACGACGTCGTATGCCCCGGCCGCGATCGCGTGCCACTCGTCGTGGGCCTCGCCGAGGCTGAGGCCGGAGTGCAGCACGCCCACGCGGCCGGGGAAGCGCTGCGCGAACCGGCGCACCGTCTGCGGCGTGAGCGCAATCTCCGGCACCAGCACGATCCCGCGACGCCCCGCCGCGATGGCGTGCGCCAACGCGTCGATGTAGACCTCGGTCTTGCCGCTGCCGGTGACGCCGTACAGCAGCAGCCCGCAGCCGTCCGCGCGGTCGATCGCTGCCGCGATCGACCGCGCCGCCGCGCGCTGAGCGCCCACCAGCTCCGGCAGCGGCAGCCGCTGCACCTCCAGCTCCCGCAGCGGGTCGCGGCGCTCCAGCACCTCTTCGACCGCCACCACGCCAGCCGCGCGCAACGACTCCACCGCCGGGCGCGCCTCCGGCCCGAGCTCGCGCGCCAGCGCCGCCAGCGCCGCCAACGCCGGCGTCACCCCCGGCGTCACCCCCGGGGCGGCAGCGAGCCGCTCCACGACCGCCGCGGCGGCGCGCTGCTCGCGGGTGCGCGTCAGCGCCTGCACCTCCGCACGCGCGCGCTCCGGCGGCACCGCCAGCCTCACGCCATCGCCGCCCGGCACGCGCGCTAGCAACCCCTCCGCGATCAAAGTCTCGACCGCCGGCGCGCCGCGCGCGACCTTCGCCAGCTGCTCGAACAGCAGCGGGCCACCCGCCGCGAGCAGCGCCTCCAGCGCCCGCGCACGACGCGAGGAGCGGCGCCCGCCCATGCCCTCGACGGCGGCACGCGCGCGCTCCACCGCGACGACCAGGCGCACCACCTCCGCCACGCGCGGGCGGCCGCGCGGCCGCGCGAGCGAGTAGCGTCGCTCCGCCAGCCCGCGCCTCACCAGCGCCTGCGCCGCCGCCTCGAAGCCGCGCGACCCGGCGGCCTCGCGCAGCTCCTCGAGGTCGCGCGGCCGCTCGTCGAGCCGGTCATAGAGCGCCTGCTGCCGCTCGGCGAGAACGACGGGCGCGCCCGGCCCCCGCACCAGGGCCGAGCGCGGGCGCTCGCCCGCTCCCGGCGGCAGCATCAGCGCGTAACACTCCCACAGCGGCGCGAGGTACTGCTCCGCCACCCACGCGGCGAGCGCGCGGCGGTGCGCTGGGATGCGCAGCGCGCCCTCCAGCGGCGGCTCCAGCGGCCGCGTGGGGCCCGGGTAGCCGGGCAGGTCCATCGGGCCTTCGACGACGACGCCCTGAAGCGTGCGGCGGCCCCACGGCACGTGCACCACCTCGCCGGCCTCGACCGCGCGGCCGGGCGGCAGGTGGTAGCTGAAGGTCATGAAGTTCGGCCGCCCCGCGTTCACGGCGACCTTCACGTAGCGCAGGCGTTCGGCGGGCGGCGGCGAGGTCATCGCGACGCCATCATACGGAGCGTTGCGCGCGCTCCGCGGCGCGTCCGCCATGTCGTGCGGGGCAGGTGGGACGGGGCGACGCGAGCGCTAGGTGCGCCGCGCCTCCTTCACGCGCGCGGCACGGCCGGTGAGCCCGCGCAGGTAGTAGAGCCGCGCGCGGCGCACCCGCCCGCGGCGCGTGATATCGACGCTGGCGACAAGCGGCCCGCTGAAGGGGAAGGTGCGCTCGACGCCGACGCCGGAGGCGATGCGCCGCACGGTGAAGCTGCCGTCGGTGCCGTTGCGAATGCGGATCACGACGCCCTCGAAGCTCTGGATGCGCTCGCGGTCGCCCTCGACCACCTTCACACCAACGCGGACGGTGTCGCCGGCGCCGAATGCGGGGATGCTGTCGTTGCGCGCGGGCGCGAGTGCGCGCAGGTCGATCGTCACGGCGGTTCTCCGGTGCGGCGCCACGCCGGGGCGGGCGGGGTTCGATTCGAGTCGAGAGGCTGGGGGGCTAGTTTAACGGGCGTTCGGGCGCAACGTCGAGCGAGTCCAGCCACGCCCGCTCCTGCGCACTCAGCGCGGCCCCTGCGAGCAGGTCGGCGCGGCGCTGGCGCGTGCGCAGCAGTCGCTGGCGGCGTCGCCAGCGCTCGATCTCGGCGTGGTGGCCGGAGAGCAGCACGTCCGGCACCGCCCAGCCCCGGAACTCCGCCGGGCGGGTGTACTGCGGGTACTCGAGCAGCCCGCCCTCGAACGACTCCTCCGCCAGCGACCCCTCGCCGCCGCCGAGCACGCCCGGCACCAGCCGCGCCACCGCGTCGATCAGCAGCAGCGCGGGCAGCTCCCCGCCCGACAGCACCACGTCACCCACGCTCACCTCGCGGTCCACCAGGTGCTCGCGCACCCGCTCGTCCACGCCCTCGTAGCGGCCGCAGAGCAGCAGCAGCCGCGGACACTGCGCCAGCTCGGCGACCAGCGCGCGGTCCAGCCGCCGCCCCTGCGGGGTGAGCAGCACCACGGTCGCGGGCGGCGCGGCGAGCGCCTGCACCGCCTCGACGGCGGCGAACAGCGGTTCCGGCTTCATCACCATCCCGGGGCCGCCGCCGAACGGGTAGTCGTCCACCTTGTGGTGGCGGTCCCCCGCCCACTGGCGCAGGTCGTGCACCACCACCTCGACCAGACCCGCCTCGCGCGCGCGGCGCAGGATCGATTCCTCCAGTGGCCCGCTGAAGATGCCAGGGAAGATCGTGAGCACGTCGAAGCGCATATGGCGTCTCCACGCTGCGCGGGCGCGGCGGGCTAGTGCCCGGCGCCGCCGCGCAGCTGCTCGATCGCGTGGCGCAGCACCGGCAGCACCGTCGCGAGGTTCTCGCGCGCGCCCCGCTCGCTGCCCGGCAGGTTCACGATCAGCATGCGCCCGCGCACCCCCGCCAGCGCGCGCGAGAGCATCGCGGCCGGCAGCGAGGCCAGCGAGGCAGCGCGCATCGCCTCCGCCATGCCGTCGATGCGGAAGTCGAGCACCGCCGCGGTCGCCTCCGGCGTGCGATCACGCGGGCTGATGCCGGTGCCGCCGGTGGTGACGGCCAGCGCCACCGCGTCGTCGTCCGCCCAGCGGCGGAGCTGGTCGGAGATGCGTTCTGGCTCGTCGGGCAGCAGCGTCTGCACCACCACCTCGAAGCCCGCGCCGCGCAACAGCTCGGCCACGGCGGGACCGGCCGTGTCCACGCGCTCGCCGCGCGCGCCGGCGTCGCTGACGGTCAGCACCGCCGCGGTGAACGTGCCTTTGCCGCTCTTGGCCACCGTGCCCCCTTGCCCCGCGCTCACCCGCCGCGCAGCAAGGGTACCAACGTGGGGCGCCGGGCAGCAGCGCGAAGCGGTCGCGGGCGGTGCGCGGTCGAGCGGCGAAGCTCCCGTTGCCCCTGGCTTTGCACAAGAATCCGCTCCGGCACAAGAAGTCGGCAGGCTGCACAAAAAGTCTGGTGACACACAGAAGGGGTATACGGCGGCAGGAGGCAGGAGGCGGCCAAATTGTACGCGGCGCGGGAGGGCCCGATCAATCGGTCGCCGGGGGCCCCGACGCTGAGAATCGGGACGTGCTGCGATGCGCAGACCTAGAGCTTCGGCTCGCCATCGAGCAGGTGCTCGGCAAGCGACACCGCGACGATCTTCTTGGCCTCCTGTTTGGCTTTGTCCCAGCGCAGGCTCTTGCACTTCAGGCAGACTCGCGGCTTCTCGTCGCGGCACGGCAGACACTCTATCACGGGCGCTGAAACCAAGCACGCATGTTCTTCTGTGGCCAATGGAATCTGCACAGAAAGAATCCGGGCCTAACGGCGGTTTCTTGTGCAAAGCCGTTGCCCAATCGCGGGGGCGCGTGGTAGGATGCCGGAGCTGTTGTGGGGAGATATGGGGCCTCGCCCCGTTCCCACCGCTCCGGCGGGAGCTGCTTCGTGACCTTCTACGGCAGCTACGAGCACTCCATCGACGAGCGCGGTCGTGTAGCAATCCCCGCCCGCTACAGGGCCGCGCTCGTCGATGGAGCCGTGCTGCGCGCCAGCGGTGACGGCTGCATCGAGCTCTACACCACCGGGGGCTTCGGCTCCGAGGTGGAGTTGCGGCTCGGCGAGCAGCGCAGCACCCGCGAGGTGCGGGGTCGCCGCATCCGCCGCGCCTTCCTCCCCGGCGCCTTCGACGTGCAGCTGGACCGCCAGGGCCGCGTGCTGCTGCCGCAGGGGCTGCGCGCCGAGGCCGCCCTGCGGGACAAGGCCGTGATCGTCGGCTGCGGCGACTACATCGAGATCTGGGACCTGGACCGCTGGACCGCCGAGCTGGCCGCCGTGCAGGCTGAGCAGCGCGGCGCGGCGAGTGCGCGATGACCACCGCCGCCCGGCACGAGCCCGTCATGCTCGCCGAAGCCGTCGAGGGGCTGAACGTGCGCCCCGGTGGCCGCTACGTCGACGCGACGGTGGGCGGCGGCGGCCATGCCGCCGGCATCCTGGAGGCCGCCACCACCGGCGGCCGCCTGCTCGGCATCGACCGCGACCCCCAGGCGCTGGCCGCCGCGCGCGAGCGGCTGGCGCGCTACGGCGACGCGGTGGTGCTGGCGCAGGGCAACTACTCGCAGATCGCGGCGCTGTGCCACAGCCACGACTTCGTCCCGGTCGACGGCGTGCTGTTCGACCTCGGCGTCTCCTCGCTGCAGCTCGACACGCCGGGCCGCGGCTTCTCCTTCCAGCGCGACGAGGCGCTGGACATGCGCATGGACCGCGCGAGCGGCCCGAGCGCGGCCGAGCTGGTGAACAGCGCGAGCGAGCACGAGCTGGCGCGGCTGATCCGCGAGTACGGCGAGGAGTGGCGCTCACGCGCGATCGCACGCGCGATCGTGGCGCGACGCCCGCTCGCGACCACCGGGGACCTCGTCAGCGCCGTCGAGCAGGCCGTAGGCAGGGACCGGGGGCGTCGAATTCACCCCGCCACCCTGACGTTCCAGGCCCTGCGGATAGCCGTCAACCAGGAGTTAAGCCACCTAGTCGTCGCGCTCCCCGCGGCCTGCGGCCTGCTCGCCGGCGCTGGCGCCCGCGTGGTGGTGATCGCGTTCCATTCGCTCGAGGACCGCGTGGTGAAGGAGTACTTCCGGCGCGAGTCCACCGACTGCCTCTGCCCGCCCTCGGCGCCGGTCTGCGTCTGCGGCCACCGCGCCAGCCTGCGGCTGGTGACACGGCGCGTGCGCAAGCCGAGCGAGGAGGAGCGCGCGCGCAATCCGCGTGCACGCTCCGCACGCATGCGCATCGCCGAGGCGATCGCCCGGCAGGCCGCCTGATGGCCGTCGTCCCGCGCACCGTCGGGCGCAGGGGCGCCGTCGCGTTCCCGCAGCGCGTGCCGCTGCTCGCAGCCGCTGGGCTGCTGCTGATCGCGGTCGCCGTGACCGGGCTGCTGCAGGTGCTCCAGAGCAGCCGTGCCGCTACCGCCGGCTACGAGATCCGGCGGCTCGAGCGCGAGCACGCGGAGCTGGGCGCCGAGGTGCGGCTGCTCGAAGCGGACGTCGCGCGGCTCACCCGCGTGGACGCGGTGCGGCGCGACGCCATCGAGCGGCTGCACATGGTGCCGCCGCAGCAGGCGCTGCACATCTCCATCTCGACCCCTGCGCCGGCCCGCGTTGCGCTGCCGTCGCGCTACGTACCGCTGCCCACGACCCAGCCGGCGCCGGCCGGGGCATGGTGGGAGCGCCTGCTGCGGCGGCTGCCCGGCCTCGACTAGCCCGGGCGGCGCAGGCGAGAGGAAGGCGGCTTCGTGCCGGACTCGAGGCCGGACCACCTGACGTGGCGCCACCGCGCGCTGATCGTCGCCGTCGCGCTGCTGTTCGCCGCGCTCGCCGCACGCCTCGTGCAGATCCAGATCGTCGACCACGACCGCTACGTGGAGGAGGCCGCGCTAACCCGCTTCGGCGTGGTCGCCGTGGCCGCCCCGCGGGGGACCATCATCGACGCCACGGGCTACCCGCTGGCGATCTCGATCGATACCTGGGACATCTACCTCGACTCCTTCCTCTGGCGGGACCGCGAGCGCGCCCGCGCGGCGGCCGAGCGCCTCGCGCCGGAACTGGCGCTGGACGCCGGGCAGCTCTTCGCCGCCGGCACCGCGCAGCGACAGGGGGATGTACTGCTGCGGCGTGGCCTCCCGTACGGGCAGGGGCTCGCGATCCAGCGGCTCGGGCTCTGGGGCGTGCGCACGCTCCCCGCCTCGCAGCGCGTGTACCCGGACGGCGAGCTGGGCGCGCAGTTGATCGGCTACGTCGGCCTCGACGGCCGCGGGCTGTGGGGCATCGAGGCCGACTACGACGCCGCGCTGCTCGGGCGCCCCGGCCGCATCTCGAGCGAACGTGACCCGCTGGGGCGGCCGATCGCCTTCGCCGACCGCACCGAGCGCGCGGCTGCGCCCGGGGGCGAGATGCGACTGACCGTCGACCGCTTCATGCAGGCGATCATCGAGCGGCGGCTGGCGGAGGCGCTCAAGGAGTACCGCGCACCGTCCGGCAGCATCCTGGTAATGGAGCCCCGGACCGGCGCCGTGCTGGCGATGGCGTCACTGCCGACGATCTCGCCCACGGGGCACCTCGACGACCCGGACCTGCCCGCCCTCGCGCGCAACCGCGTGGTGACCGACCTCTACGAGCCCGGCTCGGTGCTGAAGACGCTCACCACCGCGATCGCGCTGGAGCTCGGCAAGGTGACGCCGACCTCCACCTACGTCGACAAGGGATACGTGGACGTGGGGCCATCACGCATCCGCAACTGGGACTTCCAGGCCTACGGCCAGGTGACGGTCACCGAGTTCCTCCAGCGCTCGCTCAACACCGGCGCGGTCTGGCTCTCCGGGCTGATCGGCGCCGACGATTTCTACCCCCGCCTGCGCGCGTTCGGCATCGGCGAGCCCACGCACATCGGCCTCTCGGGCGAGGCGGAGGGCATGCTGCGCCTGCCGCGCGACGCCGGGTGGTACCCCGTCGACCTCGCGACGAACGCCTACGGGCAGGGGCTCGCGGCGACGCCGCTGCAGGTGCTGACCGCCGTCAACGTGTTCGCCAACGGCGGCAAGCTGATGCGCCCCTACCTTGTCGGAGAGATCGTGACGCCCCAGGAGCGGCGCGTGTTCAGCCCCGTCGAGGTGCGGCAGGTGGTCTCGCCCGCGACCGCGGCGACGATGGCGAAGTTGATGGAGCAGGTGGTGGAGGGCGTGGAGTACCACGGCGCCCGGGTCCCGGGCTACCACGTCGCCGGCAAGACCGGCACCACGATCGTCTCGATCTCCACGGGCTACCAGTTCGACACCACGATCGCCAGCTTCGCCGGATTCCTGCCCTACGAGCACCCGCGCGTCTCGATCCTAGTCAAGATCGACCAGCCGGACGGCGGCCTCAGACTGGGCGGCCAGGTCGCGGCGCCGGTCTTCGCGCGCGTGGCGGCCGATATCATGGAGTATCTCGACGGTCCCGCGGCCGGGCGTACGGCGGCTGCCCGATGAGCGGCGGCAGCACGGCCACGCCGGGGGTGATGCTGGTGCCTGCACCGGATACGGCACTGGATACGGCCTTCGCGACGCGCGCGCTCGGCGCGGCGCTGCGCGGGCGCCGCGGCCCCGAGCGGGCGTTCGCGCGCGCGGTCGTGGACTCTCGCCTCGTGCGACCCGGCGATCTCTTCGTCGCCCTGCCCGGTGAGCGCGTGGACGGCCACCAGTTCGCCGCCGACGCCGCCGCGGCGGGCGCCGTCGCGCTGCTGCTCGCGCACGAGGTGCGCGGGGTGCCGGAGGACTGCGCGCAGCTCTACGTCGACGACACGCTGGCCGCGCTGCAGCGCCTGGCCGCGGCGTGGCTGGTGGCGCTCCCAGCGACGCGGGTCGTGGGCGTGACCGGCAACGTCGGCAAGACCACCACGAAGCTGATGCTCGCGGCGGTGCTGGCCTCGAAATACCGCGTGCAGGCGACGGACAGGAACTACAACAACGAGATCGGCGTGCCGCTGTGCCTGCTCGAGCTGCGACCGCAGACCGAGCGCGCGGTGATCGAGCTGGGCATGTACACCACCGGCGAGATCGCCCTGCTCTGCCGGTGGGCGCGCCCGCACACCGGCGTGGTGCTCAACGTGGGGCCGGTGCACCTCGAGCGCGCCGGCTCGCTGGAGGCGATCGCGCACGCCAAGCGCGAGCTGGTGGAGGCGCTGCCGCCCGAGGGCCACGCGATCCTCAACGCCGATGACCCGGCGGTGCGCGCGATGGCGGCGCACAGCCGCGCCCCGGTCACGCTCTTCGGCACCGTCGCCGGCGCGGACGTGCGCGCATTCGAGGTCGCCAGCCACGGCGCGACCGGGTTCGAGTTCACGCTGCTCGCGGCGGGGGAATCGCGCCGCGTGCGCGTGCCGCTGCCGGGCGCGCACCTGCTCTCCAACGTGCTCGCCGCGGCTGCGACGGCGCTGGCCGATGGCCTCACGCTGGACGCGGTGACGGCGGCGCTGGAGCGACTGGACGTGCCGCTGCGGCTGCGCGTGCGTGCGCTGCCCGGCGGCGTGACCCTGCTCGACGACACCTACAACGCCAGCCCCGCCTCCACACGGGCGGCGCTCGACCTGCTCGCGGAGACACCGGGACGGCGCGTGGCGCTGCTCGGCGACATGCGGGAGCTGGGCGCGCTCTCCGCCCAATCGCACGCCGCGATCGGGCGGCGGGCCGCCGAGGTGGTGGACGCGCTCTACACCGTGGGTGAGCTCGCGCGCGGCATCGCGGACGCGGCGCGCGCGGCGGGACTGCGCGAAGCTCGCCACCTCAAGACCAAGGCGGAGGCGGAAGCCGCGCTGCGCGCGACACTGCGAGCGGGCGACGCGTTGCTCGTGAAGGGATCGCGTGCGCTGGCGCTGGAGACGGTGGTGGAGGCGCTGGAGCGCAGCGCCGGCCGGCAAGAGCGGTGGGCGCCATGATCTACGCGCTGCTGGTCGGCGGCGGCGCATTCGTGGTGTCGCTGATCGCCGGCGCCCCGGTCGTCACCTACCTGCGCGCGAAGAAGATCGGCAAGGCGATCTCCGCCGAGGGGCCCTCGACCCATGCGGCGAAAGCGGGCACGCCGACGATGGGCGGCGTGTTGATCTGGGGCACGGTCGCCGCCGTCACCGTGGCCACCAACCTCGTCGACCGTCGCAGCATGATGCTGCCACTGACCGTGCTCGCGGTTACGCTCGCGATCGGCGTCTGGGACGACATCGGTACGCTGATCGACCGCGGGCCGCGCCACGGGCTGAGCTGGCGGCTGAAGTTCGCGCTGATCGGGCTACTCTCGATCGGCGTCGCGCTGGTGCTGTACTTCGCGCTCGGCGTCCGCAGCGTGCACATCCCGTGGGCGGGACAGCACGAGATCGGCTACCTGTACATCCCGATCGCGATCGTGGTGATCTTCGCCACCACCAGCGCGGTCTCCATCACAGACGGCCTCGACGGCCTGCTCGGCGGCACGGCGGCGGTGGCGTTCGCCGCCTACGCCGTGATCGCGTTCGCGCAGCGGCAAGAGTACCTCGCGACCTTCTCGTTCACCGTGGTCGGGGCGCTGCTCGGCTTCCTCTGGTACAACGCCCACCCGGCGCGCGTGTTCATGGGCGACACCGGCGCGCTGCCGCTGGGCACCGTGCTGGCGACGGTGGCGCTGATGACCGGGCACTGGCTGCTGCTGCCGGTCGTAGGCGTGGTGTTCGCGATGGAGGCGCTCTCGGACGTGATCCAGATCGCCTATTTCCAGACCACCGGCGGCCGGCGGCTCTTCCGCATCGCCCCGCTGCACCACCATTTCGAGTTGATGGGCTGGAGCGAGCCCCAGGTGGTGATGCGGATGTGGCTGTTCGGGGTGGCCGGCGCGATGGTGGGCATCGCGTTGGCCTTGTCAGTGTGATATACCTCTGTGGATAATAACGGCTAATACGCTATGGCGCATAAGCCGGATTTCCGGGGGTTACCCGTGACGGTCGTCGGACTGGGCGTCGAGGGCATCGACCTGGTGCGCTACCTCGCCGCCGAGGGCGCCCGCGTCACCGTCTCCGACGCCGGCCCGGCCGAGCAGCTCGCCGGCGCGATCGAGGCGATCCGCGACAGCGGCGCCACGCTGTCGCTGGGCGCCAACCGCCCGCAGGACACCGAGCACGCCGCCTGCGTCTTCGTCTCGCAGGGCGTGCCGCCGGAGCTTCCGGCGCTGCGCGCCGCGCAAGCGCGTGGCGTGCCCGTCTCCTCGATGGTGCGCCTCTTCTTCGAACGGTGCCCGGCGCCGATCGCGGGCATCACCGGCTCCGCCGGCAAGACCACGACCACCGCGCTGGTGAGCGCGATGCTCGAATCGGCTGCGCTGGATTATGTCGTCGGCGGCAACATCGGCGTCGGATTGCTCGGGCTGCTCCAGCGCATCGGTCCCGAAACGAAGGTCGTGGTCGAGCTGTCGCACACCCAGCTTGCTCAGCTCGAGGTGAGCCCGGCGCTGGCGTGCATCACCAACGTCACGCCCAACCACCTCGACCGCTACTCGTGGCCGGAATACGTCGCGCTGAAGCGCCGCATCTTCCAGTTCCAGCGCCCCGACGACCTCGCGATCTTCAACCTCGATGACGAGGTGAGCGCGGGATTCGTCGAGCAGGCGCCGGGCCGCGTGGCGTGCACGACCAGCACCCGCGCACTGCCCGGAGACGGCGTGGCGCTGGAGCACGGTGTGGCCGTCCGCCACGAGGGGGGGCGCGCCCACGAGGTGCTCCACCGCGACGAGATCCGCCTGCGCGGCGAGCACAACGTCGCCAACGTGCTCTCCGCGGTCGCGGTCGCAAGCCGCCTCGGCGTCGACGACGCTGCGGCGGCGCGCGCGGTGCGCGCGTTTACCGGCGTGGCGCACCGCCTGGAGGCGGTGGCCACCGTGCGCGGGGCGCTCTTCGTCAACGACTCCATCGCCACCACCCCGGAACGCACGCTGGCCGGCATCCGCTCGTACGCGGAGCCGCTGGTGCTGCTGCTCGGCGGCCGCCACAAGCAGCTCCCGCTCGACGGCCTGGCGCGGGAGGCGGCGGCGCGCTGCCGCGCCGTGGTGACCTTCGGCGAGGCCGGCGAGCTGTACGCCGCCGCGGTGCGCGCCGCGCGCAGCGGTGGCGTACCGGCCGTCGAGCAGGCTGCCGACCTCGCCGCCGCGGTGCGGGCGGCCGCGCGCCATGCTCACGCCGGCGACGTCGTGCTGTGCTCACCCGCGGGCACGTCGTTCGATGCCTACCCCAACTTCGAGCGCCGGGGCGAGGCGTTTCGCGCCGCCGTGCGCGAGCTGGAACGGGGGGCCTGATGGCAGCGCGTGGGCGCGAGCGGCACTGGGGGGCAGTGCGCCACGCACCGGACTACGGCCTGCTGGCGGTAGCGGCGGTGTTGCTGGTGATCGGGCTGATCGCCGTCTACTCCTCCTCCTACGCGCTCGGCTACGCGCAGTTCGGCGACCCCAACTTCTTCATCAAGCGGCAGACGATGGCCGCCCTGGTCGGCGTGACGGGCCTGGTGCTGGCGATGCAGATCGACTACCACCGGCTGAGGCGGCTGAGCCCGCTGCTGATGCTCGGCGCGTTGCTCTTGCTGAGTGCGGTGCTGCTGCCGGGGATCGGCGTGGAGCAGAACGGCGCCCGGCGCTGGATCGCGCTCGGTCCGCTGCCCCCGCTGCAGCCGAGTGAGTTCGCGAAGCTCGCCGTGATCGTTTACATGGCAGCGTGGCTGGCCGCCAAGGGCCAGATGGTGCGCGACGTCGCGCTCGGCGTGCTGCCCTTCGTTGGCATGGTGGGGCTGGTGGCCGCGCTGATCGTGCTGGAGCCGGACCTCGGTACGGCACTGCTCGTGGCCGCCATCACCGCGCTGCTGTTCTTCGTCGCCGGCGCGCGACTCTCGCACCTGCTGACGCTGGGGGCCACCGCCGCCGTGGCCACCGGCGTGCTGGTGCTCGTCGAGGGATACCGCGTGGACCGCCTGGTGGCGTTCGCGCGCCCGCAGTCCGACCCCTCCGGCATCGGCTTCCAGACGCTGCAGATGCTGGTGGCGCTGGGCTCCGGCGGCATCAGTGGGCTCGGGCTCGGCGTCTCGCGGCAGAAGTTCTTCTACGTGCCCGCCTCCCACACCGACGGCGTGATCGCGATCATCGGCGAGGAGCTGGGGCTGATCGGCGTGCTCGTAGTGCTGTCCCTGTTCGCGCTGCTGCTCTGGCGCGGCGTGCAGATCGCGCGGCGGGCGCCGGACGCCTTCGGATCGCTGCTGGCGATTGGGGTGGTGGCGTGGATCACGATCCAGTTGCTGGTGAACGTCGGCGGCGTGACGCGCTCGCTCCCGCTCACGGGGGTGCCGCTACCGCTGCTCTCCTACGGCGGCTCCTCGCTCGTGATGCTGCTGACGGCGATCGGCCTGCTGCTCTCCGTCTCGCGCTACGCCGCGATCGGCGAGAGCGCGCCTGCGCGCCCGCTGCCGCGCCCGACGCGCACCGCCGCCGCCGGGGGGAGCACGCGATGAAGTTCGCGC
>SHYR01000023.1 GCA_009692705.1 Dehalococcoidia bacterium | reverse complement strand
GTACACGCTGACGGCGGCAGGCGAGGCGCTGCTCGACCGCTGGCTCGCCGCGCCGGTGTACCGCCTGCGCGAGGTGCGCCTGGATTTTCTGCTCAAGGCCTTCTTCGCGCAGCGGCGGGGCCTCGCGCCCGTGCGCGCGCTCGTCGACGCGCAGATCGCCGCCTGCGAGTCCTACCTCGCGAGCCTCGCGGCGACGACCGCCGAGCTCGCGCCGGACGGCTTCGCCGCGCTCGTCGCGGGCTCGCACATCAGCGCCGCGCACGGCACGCTCGCGTGGCTGCGCGAGTACCGTCGGCAGCTCGAGGCTGCTCCCGCCGCAGCGCCACCCCGGGAGGGCAGCGCGTGAACGCGCGTCGCGGGCTCGGCCGGCGGCTCGCGGGCGCCGCTCCGCTGGTGCTGGCGATCGCGGCCCTGAGCGTCGTGGCCGGCGCGTGCGACGGCGGCGCTGACGATGCCGGAGCCGCGGCCGCAGCGCTGGCGGCGGCGGCCGCGGGCGGGACGGCGGCGCCGCTCTCCGGCAAGCTCACGGTGTTCGCCGCGGCCTCGCTGGGCGACGCGTTTCGCGCCCTCGGCACGGCGTTCACGGCGGCGCACCCCGGCACGACCGTGGAGTTCAACTTCGCCTCGTCGAGCGCGCTCGCCACCCAGATCGAGCAGGCGGCGCCCGCGGACGTGTTCGCGAGCGCGGACGGCGCGCAGGTGCAGCGGCTCGCCGGGCAGGCGCTGCTCGCGGGGCAGGCCGCCGCGTTCGCGCGCAACCGGCCGGTGATCGTGGTGCCCGCGGAGAACCGCGCGCGGATCGCCGCGCCGCGCGACCTCGCGAACGCCGGCGTGAAGCTCGTACTCGCCGCGCCCGACGTGCCGATCGGTAGCTACGCGCGGCAGGTGATCGAGCGGCTTGCGGCCGACCCTGCCTACGGCGCGACGTTCCGGGGCGCGGCGCTCAGGAACGTCATCTCCAACGAGCCGAATGTGCGGGCGGTGCTGACGAAGGTGGAACTCGGCGAAGCGGATGCTGGCATCGTCTACCGGACGGACGCGCTGCTCTCGCAGGAGAAGGTCAGGGTCGTCACCATCTCCGACGCGGCGAACGTGACCGCGACCTACCCGATCGCGGCGGTGCGGGCCGCTCGCCACGGCGATGCCGCCGCGGCGTTCATCGCCTTCGTGCTCGGAGTCGAGGGCCAGCACATCCTCGCCGCATATGGCTTCGATGCCGCGCAGTAGGCGCTGTATGCGCAGCAGCGTGCGCGCCCGCCCGGGCTGGGCGCGAGGCGCGCGATGAGCCGCGAGCCGCAGCGCACCGCAACTGCCGCCACGCGCCGCACGCCGTCGCTGGCGCCGCTGTTCGCGACCCCGGCGCTGCTGTTCGTCGCGTTCGTGATCGTGCCGCTCGGCGCACTGGCGTACCGGGCGGCGCACGACGGCGTGGTGCCCGAGCAACTGCGCGCGGAGTTCGTGTTCGACGCGCTGCGGTTGTCGTTGATCACGAGTACGCTCACGCTGGTGCTGGCGCTGGCGCTGGGCACGCCGCTGGCGTATCTGCTCGCGCGCGCCTCGTTCACCGGCAGGCAGATCGTCGACACGCTGGTCGACCTGCCGATGGTGCTGCCCCCCACCGTCGCCGGCGTCGCGCTGCTCGTCGCCTTCGGGCGGCGGGGCGTGTTCGGACCGCTGCTCGAGCCGGCCGGCATCGAGCTCGCCTTCACCACCACCGCGGTGGTGATGGCGCAGCTCTTCGTCTCCGCGCCCTTCCTCGTGCGCAGCCTGAAGGCTGGGTTCGAGGCGCTCGACCAGACCTATGAGCAGGTCTCGGCGACGCTGGGGGTCTCGCCGCTGCGGACGTTCTGGCGCATCACGCTGCGGCTGTCGCGGCCCGCGCTCGTGGGCGGTGCCGTGCTCTGCTGGGCGCGGGCGCTCAGCGAGCTCGGGGCGACGCTGATCTTCGCGGGCAACTTCCCGGGCCGCACGCAGACCATGCCGCTGGCGATCATCACCGCCTTCGAGTCCTCAGTCGGGCTCTCGGGCGCGATCGCGCTGGCGGTGATCCTGCTGCTGGTCGCGCTCGCGCTGCTGCTCGCGCTGCGCTTCGCGCTGCGGCGTCTGCCGCCGTTCGAGCTGTGACGTGATCGCGGTCGCGATCCGCAAGCGGCTGGGCGCGTTCCAGCTCGATGTCGCCTTCGCCGCCGAGCGGGAGACCGTGGTGCTGTTCGGGCGTTCCGGGTCCGGCAAGAGCGTCACGCTGGCCGCGATCGCCGGGCTGCTGCGCCCCGACGCCGGGCGCATCGCGATCGGCGGCCGCGTGGTGTTCGACGCCGCCGCCGGGATCGACCTGCCGCCGCAGCGCCGCCACGTCGGCTACGTGGTGCAGCAGCTCGCGCTCTTCCCGCACCTCACGGCGGCGGAGAACATCGCCTACGGGCTGGTGGGGATGTCGCGCGAGGCCCGGCGCGCCCGCGTCGCGGAGCTGGTGGCCCTGCTCAGCCTGCAGGGGCTGGAGGCTCGCCGCCCCGCGGCGCTCTCCGGCGGCCAGCAGCAGCGGGTCGCGCTGGCGCGGGCGCTCGCGCGCCCCGTCGAGGCGCTGCTGCTCGACGAGCCGTTCTCGGCGTTGGACGAGGCGCTGCGCGGCGACCTGCGCGCGGAGCTGCTGCGGCTGCAGGCCGAATACGAGCTGCCGATCGTGTTCGTAACCCACGACCTGCGCGAGGCGCACCTGCTGGGTGACCGCGTGGCGGTGCTGGACGGCGGCCGCGTGCTGCAGTGCGCCGATCGGGACGAGGTCTTTCGCCGCCCGGCCAGCCGGCGCGTGGCCGAGCTCACCGGCGTTCGCAACCTGCTCGACGCCGCCGTCGAGGGCGACGGCGGCGACCGCGTGGTGATCGCCGGACTGCCGTTCCGGGCCGCGTTCGACCGCGCGCTGCACGGGCCCGTCGACGTTGCGATCCGGGCGGAACGCTGCAACCTGCGTCGGGTCGACCCGGCGGGACCGCTGCCGGAAAACTGCTACGTGGCGAACATCGTGCGCCGGCTCGCGTTCGGGAACACCCACACCCTGCACCTGGAGCCGGTGTGGGCCGGCCCCGTGCTCGAGGTGGAGGTGGCGTCTCGGCCCTACGAGGTGCTTGGGGTGGCGGGGCGCTCGCGCTGGGTGGTGGAGCTGCCGGCAGAGGATCTGCGCGTGATGTCGCGCGAGCCGGCGCAGTAGCGGCGGTCGAGCACGACACGCGGCACGCACCGCACGCACGGCGCGTATGATGGGATCGCCAGGGGGCCGGACGGCCGCCGGCGGGAGCCTTCGGGCTCTCGCGGGAGGAAAGTCCGAACTCCACCGGACAGGGCGCCGGCTAACAGCCGGGCGGCGCGAGCCGACGGAAAGTGCCACAGAAACAAACCGCCGTGGCCCTCGGGCTGCGGTAAGGGTGAAATGGTGCGGTAAGAGCGCACCGGCGTCCCGGCAACGGGGCGGCCGTGCAAACCCCGCCCGGAGCAAGGCCAAATAGGGGAGCGACGGGACGTCCGGGCCCGCTCCCGGGTAGGCCGCTGGAGGCGGCGGGCAACCGCCGTCCTAGATGGATGGCCGTCACCGTGCCCACCGCGAGGCGGGCGCGGTACAGAATTCGGCTTACAGGCCCCCTGGCAACATATCCGCAGCAACGCGGCGGGCGCGGACTGAGCATCCGGGCTTACAGGCCCCTGGCAACAACGACCTGCGCGCGATGTGCCGCGGCCACCGCGGAGCGGTACAGAGCATCCGGGCTTACAGGGCCCCCTGGTAACACACTCCGTAGCGCCGCGGCGGGCTAGCGCTCCATCAGCGTCTGACCGCGCGCGATCACGCGGTCGACGTCGACGATCATCGCCTTACCTTTGCGCTCGGGGTCCGCGCCGCGCTCTGGCTCCGGCGAGTTGTCGTAGACCGTGCGCCGCACCGCCTCGTCGTCGACGATGCGGGCGCGCCCGTGGAACTGCCAGCCGAGGCGCTTCTCCGGGTTGCGATAGAGCAGGGCGATCCTGGGGTTCACGGCTAGCGCGTGGCCGAGGCCGCCCTCCGGGTTGCGCGCCCAGATCGCGATCTGGTCGTCGCTGTAGACCTGTGCGGTGCCCCGGAAGCTGATGCTCGGCTGCCCGCCGGGGCCGACGTAGGCGAGGATCACGGGCAGGCGGTCGGTGAGCGCGTTCGCCAGCGCTTCCCGCATCTCGTCGGTCAGTTGGATCACGGTGCGCGTCTCCTTTAAGACCGTGGGCGGGGAGCGGCGGACCGCTGCTGGTGGCGGACACTGCGAGTGCAGGGTGGCGCTAGTATGGGCCCAATGACCGCACGCGGCGACTGGCGGGAGGGGCTACCAGCGGGCGTCGAGCGCGCCGCGCTGCCGCCCGCGGCCGGCGCGATCCGCCACGACTCGCGCGAGGTGCGGCCCGGCGATGTCTTCGTCTGCATCCGCGGCGAGCGCGCCGACGGCCACGTCTTCGCGCCGGCCGCCGTGAGCGCTGGCGCCGTCGCGCTGGTGGCGCAGGCGGGGCACGAGGCGCCGCTGGCCGCGCTGGGCGTGCCGGTCGCGGTGGTGCCGGACACCCGCGTGGCGCTCGCGGCGCTGGCCGTCGCGCACGAGGGCTACCCCGGGCGCCGGCTCACGGTCGTGGGCGTCACCGGCACGGACGGCAAGTCGACCACCGCCGCGTTCACGCTCGCGGCGCTGGAGGGCTGCGGGCTGCGCGCGGGGCTGCTCACCACCGTCGGCACGTGTGTCGCCGGACGCGAGCTGCCCAACCCGACCCGCCTCACGACGCAGGAGGCGCCCTACGTGCAGCATCTGCTCGCCGAGATGGTGGAGGCGGGCTGCACCCACGCCGTAGTCGAGGCGACCTCGCACGGGCTGGCGCTGCACCGGCTGGACGGCTGTGAGTTCGACGTCGCGGTGCTCACCAACCTCTCGCCCGACCACCTGGACTTCCACGGCAGCTTCGAGGCCTACCGCGCGGCGAAGGCACGGCTGTTCGCCATGCTGGACGAGCCGACCACGAAGCCGGTGCGGCGCGTCGCGGTGCTCAACGCCGACGATGCGCACTGGGGCGCGTTCGCGCGCGCCACGCACGCCGAGATCGCCACCTACGGCCTGCGCGCGCGCAGCGCCGACGTGCGGGCGCGCGAGATCGTGCCCTGGCCGGACGGCTCCACCTTCGTCGTGACCGTCGGCGATGAGAGCGTGGAGGCGAGCGTGCGCCTGCCCGGCCGTTTCAACGTCGCGAATGCGACCGCGGCGATCGCGGTCGCTGCGGTGCTCGGGCTCGACCCGCAGGCGGCGGCGGCTGGGGTGGCCGGCTGCGCGGGCGTGCCCGGCCGCATGGAGCGCATCGAGGGCGCGCCGTTCGCCGTGGTGGTGGACTACGCGCACACGCCCGAAGCAATGCGCCAGGTGCTGGCGGCGCTGCGCGAGCTCGTGGAGGGCCGCCTGATCGTGGTCTTCGGCTGTGCGGGGGAGCGTGCGCGCGAACGCCGCAGCGGCATCGGCGCCGCTGTGGCAGAGCTCGCCGACTACGCGGTGGTCACGGAGGAGGATCCGCGCTCCGAGCCGCCGGAGGCAATTGCCGGCGAGATCGCGCAGGCGTTGATCGCCGGCGGCGCGGCGGAGGGCGAGCGCTTCGAGCGCGTGCCGGAGCGCCGCGCCGCGATCGCGCGCGCGATCGCGCTGGCGCGGCCCGGCGACCTCGTGCTGCTCGCCGGCAAGGGGCATGAGTCGACGATCGAGCGTGCGGGCGGCCCGCTGCCGTGGGACGAGCGCGCGGTGGCGCGCGCGCTGATCGCGGAGCGCTTCGGCGCCGCGCCCCCGTAGCGGGCAGGCCGGTCCTCGATGCAGACTGGGTAGACAGGGCAGACTGGGTAGACAGGGCAGACTGGGTAGACAGGGAGGAGGGGAGCATGACGCTGGACGAAGCGCGCATCGCAGCGCTGGTGCGCGAGGACCTTGCGCACCTGATCCACCCGCAGTGGTACGCGCCCGATCACCAGGACCCGGTGATCTTCGACCACGGCGAGGGCGTCTGGCTGACCGATGTGCGCGGCCGCCGCTACCTCGACGGCCTCTCCTCGCTCTGGAACGTCGCGGTCGGCCACGGCCGCGGCGAACTCGCGGATGCTGCCGCGGAGCAGATGCGCAAGGTGGCCTTCACAAACAGCTACACCGGGTTCTCCAACCTGCCCGCGATCCGCCTCGCCGCGAAAGTCGTGGAGCTCGCGTACGACAACATGGCGGGCGTGTTCTTCACCAACTCGGGGTCGGAGTCCAACGAGGGCGCACTCAAGACGGCGCGGTTCTACTGGAACCTGCGGGGCCGCCCCGCGAAGGTGAAGCTGATCGCGCGCGAGCGCTCCTACCACGGCGGCACGCTCGCCACCGCCTCGATGACCGGGCTGCCGGCGTTCTGGAAGTACTTCGGCCCGCTGGTGCCCGAGATCGTGCACACGCGGCGGCCCGACGTGCTCGACTGCGACTGCGAGCCGAACAGCGACGGCGAGTGCGCGCACTGGCTGGAGGCCGCGATCCTGCGCGAGGGCGCGGACAGCGTCGCGGCCTGCATCGCGGAGCCGGTGAAGGGCGCGGGCGGGGTCTGGCCGCCGTCGGCGCACTACTTCCCGCGCTTGCGTGAGATCTGCGATCGCTACGAGGTGCTGCTGATCGCCGACGAGGTGATCACGGGCTTCGGGCGCACCGGCCGCTGGTTCGCACTCGAGCACTGGGGTGTGCAGCCCGACATCCTGACGGTGGCGAAGGCGCTCACCTCCGGCTACGTGCCGATGGGCGCGTTCGTGGTCAGCGCGCCGATCATGGAGGCGCTGTCCAACCTGCCGCCCGACGCTCGCTTCATGCACGCCTACACGAACAGCGCACACCCCACGGCGGCGGCGGTAGCGCTGCGCAACCTGCGCATCTTCGAAGAGGAGCGGTTGGTCGAGAACGCCGCCGCGATGGGGGAGCGGCTCGGCGGCGGCCTGCGGCGCGCGCTCGGCGGGCACGCACATGTCGCCAACATCCGTTACCTCGGCCTGATCGCCGGGCTCACGCTCCTGCGCGACGCCGAGCGCGGCACCGCGTATGACGCCGCCGAGGGCGTGGGCGGGAAGGTGGCGCGCCACATGCGCGAGCAGGGCGGCGTGATCACGCGCTTCGTCGGTGACCAGGTGGTGCTCGCCCCGCCGCTGGTGGTGCGGGCGGAGGAGATCGACCAGATCGTGGGCGCGGTGGAATCGGCGGTACGGGCGGTTACGGGTGGCTGACCGGGCGACGCGGGGCCTCGATTGACGCTACGCCGCGGGGCTCGCTATCGTCGAGATCAGGAAAGGAGGTGATGTCAATGGGCGATAGTTCTAGTCAGAGGGCTGTGGACCGGTCTGGCATCCTCTCCATGGAGGCCTCCTCCTAGGAGAACGGCTGCGGGCCGATTCACAGCCCGCTGACGCTCACAGGCACCCCGGGCCCCCTGGGTGCCTGTCCATTTCTTCGAAGCGCCTGGCGCCCGTTCGTAGCTTTGAGGGACGCAGGGTTGTCACCCTTCGACAGCGAGGCCTACCAGCGGCTGCGCACCGCGCACGCGCTAGGCACCACGGTGCATTACCGTGAAGTCACCGGCTCGACGATGGACGATGCTCGCACCGCCGCCGACGCGGTGGGGATCGCCGGCTGCGGTCACGTCTTCGTGGCCGGAGAGCAGGTGACGGGGCGCGGGCGGCAGGGCCGCCACTGGGTGTCGCCGCCGGGCGTCGGGCTCTACGCCACCTTCCACCTCTGCCCGTCGAGCGTTGAGCATGCGCCGCTGCTCACCATCGTCGGCGCGCTCGCGGTCGCCGACGCGGTGAGCGCCACCGCCGGCCTCGCCACCCAGTTCAAGTGGCCGAACGACGTGCAGGTGCGCGGCCGCAAGCTCGCAGGCGTGGTGGCGGAGTCGCGCCTCGGCGCGCGCATCGACGTCTTTCTCGGCGTCGGCGTGAACGTGCGCGCGGTGCGGCCGCCGGACGAGATCGCCGCAATCGCGACCAGCATCGAGCGCGAGGGCGCGCCGCCGCCTCGCCTCGAGCTGCTGCTGGCGTCGCTCTGCGGCTCGCTCGAGCGCTGGATGGAGCGCGTGGAGGCTGCGCCGGACGAGGTGATCGCGCAGTGGCGTCTGAAGCTCGTCACGCTCGGCCGCCACGTGCGGCTCGCCACCCCGGGCGGGGAGGTGGAGGGCGACGCCGTGGACGTCACGCCGCTCGGGGAGTTGGTGCTACGCCACGCCGACGGGCGCACGGCGCCGTACGCCGCGGGCGACGTCACTGCCGTATAGCGCGCGCGCCCCTGACCGGGCCGGCCGGGCCCGGCGCTTGACCGCTCGGCCGCCGCTCCCTACGCTCGTGGGTGTGAAGATGCGGACGCCGCCCTCGAGCATTGCGCGCAGCACGCACGCGCACAGCGGCCACGCCCACCCGTCCGGGGTGGGGCCGTCGGGGGTCTGCGCGCGCCTGTAACGCCTCGCTCACAGGTTGCAACGCCAGACCGCGACGGCACCGCCGTCGCGGTCTTCTTTGTGCGCGTGGTGGCGACGCTCGCCGCGCGATGATGGAGCAGATCGATGTCAGCAGGGCAGATGCCAGCAGGCCAGATGCCAGCAGCGGAAGACGCAGCTGGGGCAGGCGCGGCGCCGGGTGCGCGCGGGCACGGCCTGCGCGCGCCGGGGATGCGCGATGTCGGCCCAGAGGAGATGGCGCGCTTCCGGCGCGTGGAGCGCGTGTTCCTGGAGGTGAGCGCACGCCGCGGCTACCGCGAGATCCGCACGCCGACGCTGGAGCCGCTGCACCTCTTCACCGCCGCTGGGGCGCTCTCGCCGCAGCTGCTCGACCGCGTCTACTCCTTCCTCGACTGGGACGGCTGGAGCGGCGAGCGCGTCGTGTTGCGACCGGACGGGACGGTGCCCGCGGTGCGCTGGTACGAGGAGCAGCGCGCCGCGCAGTCCGGGCCCGCGCGGCTGTGCTACGTGCAGCCCGTCTTCCGCTTCGCTCCCGGCGACGCCGCGCGCGAGCTCTGGCAGTGTGGCATCGAGCTGCTGGGGCTGCCCGCGCCGGAGGGGGATGCCGAATTGCTGCTGCTGGCTCGTGAGCTGCTGCTGGCGCTCGGCCTCGACGACCTGCGCTACGAGCTCGCGCATCCCGGGCTGGTGCGCGCCGCGCTCGGGGCGGCGGGCCTGGAGGCCGCGGCGCAGGCGGCGACCTACGACCGCCTGCTGGACGGGGACCGCACGGTGACCGAGGAACTGGCGGTGCGCTTCCCCGCCGTCGCGTCGGCGCTGCGCCTGCTGTTCGGCGTCGACGGCGATGCGGTCGGGTACCTTGCCAACCTGCGCGCGGCGCTGCTGCCGCTGGCGCCCGCGGCGGCGGCGCCGATCGCCGAGCTGGAGGCGGCGGCGCGAGCGCTGGATGCCGCTGGCTGCCCATACGCGCTGCGACCGGGTACGGCGCGCAACTTCGAGTACTACACCGGTGTGACCTTCTCCCTCAGCGCCGCCGGCGAACCCTGCGTCAGCGGCGGCCGCTACGATGGGCTCGGCGAGGCGCTCGCCGGGCGCGCCGCCCCGGCCTCCGGCTTCGGCGCGGACCTGCTGCGGCTCGCGGAGCTGGCGGTTGGGTTGCCGTCGTGATCCGCGTCGCGCTGCCGCGCGGCGATCTGCGCGCGCCGCTGGCCGCCCGCCTCGCCGCCGCCGGGTTCCCCGTCGAGGGCTACGGCGAGGGCTCGCGCGCCTATCGCTTCGCCGTGTCCGGCCTCCCGCAGGTGACCGTGCGCGTCTTCTCCGAACGCGACATCCCGATCCAGGTCGCGCTCGGGCAGTACGACCTTGGCATCACGCAGGGCGCGTGGGTGGACGAGCTGCTCGCGCGCTACACGCACGACTCGATCGTGCCGCTGCGCGGCCTCGACGTCGGCGCGGAGCGGCTGGTGGTGGCTGGTGCGCCCGGCGCCGACCTGCGCCGCCTCGCCGCCGAGCGGGTGGTGCGCGTGGCGACCGAGTACCCGCACCTCGCCACGCGCTACCTGAACCGCCTGCGCGTGCCCGACTATCGCGTCTACGAGGTGTGGGGGCAGGCCGAGGGGTGGCCTCCGGAGGATGCCGAGCTCGCCGTGGCGCCGGCGCGCGCGGCCGTCGCCGAGGGGTTGCAGGTGCTGGACGAGGTGCACGCCGGGAGCGCGTGGCTGATCGGCAACCGCGAGGCGCTGGCACGCAAGGAGCTCGCGCAGGCCCTCGCGCCGCTGCTGCGGCTGCAGGCCGCCGCCCCCGGCGGGGGAGCGGCGACGCCGGCGCCGCTGGGTGTGCGCGGTGGCGTGCGCGCGCCGCACGCCGAGCGGCGCGAGACGTTGCGCGTCGCGGTGCCCGACGGCCACGCCCAGCCCCACAGCGTCGCCGCGCTGGCGGCGGCCGGGATCGCGTTCGAGGGCTACGACGAGCAGCGCGCCGTGCGCCGCCCGCGCTCCGCGATCGCTGGCGTGGAGGTGAAGGTGCTGCGGCCGCAGGACATGCCGGGGGCGGTCGCGCTCGGGCGCTTCGACCTCGCGCTCACGGGCCGCGACTGGCTGGCGGCGCATCGCGCGTCGTTCCCGGGCTCGCCGGTGGTGGAGCTGGCCGGCCTGGCGCGCAGCCGCTACCAGCTCGGCGCGGTGGTGAGCGAGGACCTGCCCGCGGACACGGTCGAGCAAGCGGTGGCGTACTGGCGTCGCCACGACCGCGCGCGCCCGATTCGCGTTGCCTCTGAGTACGTGCCGCTGGCGGACCACTACGCGCGCGCGCGGCACCTCGGCCGCTACCAGGTGATTCCGATCGCCGGCGCCTCGGAGGGCTTCGTGCCGGAGGACGCTGAGATTCTGATCGAGGGCTCGGAGACGGGGGCCACGCTGCGCGCCAACCGGCTGCGTATGATTGACGTGATCATGGAGTCCACGAACTGCGTGATCGGCGCCGCCGCACCGCCCGCGGGCCGTCGCGGCGAGTTGCGTGCCGCGCTGGTGGAGCGGCTGCGCGCGGCCGCCGGGGCGGGAGCCTGAGATGCCCTCGCTGGGCTCGCACCTGGCCACGGCCCGCCTGCTGGCGCAGCGCCTGCGCCGTCCCGCGATCGACGCCGAGCGCGGCTCGTTCTACCTCGGTGCGACCGCGCCGGACATCCGCGCGCTCACGCGCCTGGACCGCGGCCGGTACCACTTCTTCGACCTCGACGACTTCGCGCACCAGGACTCGATCGCGCTGCTGTTCGAGCGGCACCCGGCGTTGCGTGCGGCCGCGCGCCTGGACGCGCCGACGCGCGCGTTCATGGCCGGATACCTCACGCACCTGGTGATGGACGAGCAGTACATCGTGTGCATCTACCGCGAGCGCTTCGGCACGTCGATCTGGGGCGAGGACCCGCGCGGCAACCTGCTCGACCGCGTGTTGCAGTACGAGCTCGACCGCCGCGAGCGTGATGACGCGGTCGCGATGAGCGAGATCCGGGAGGTGCTCGCCAACGTCACGCCCGCTGCTGACGTCGGATTCATCGAGCGCGAGACGCTGGGCCGCTGGATCGAGGTCGTGCGCGAGATCACGGCGCACCCGCCGACCTGGGACCGCCTGCCGCGCACGCTCGGGCGTCATCTCGTCGAGGCCGGCTACGGCGAGGCTGAGATCGCGGCCCTCTACGAAGACGTGCCGGCGATCCTGCGCGAGACGCTCGATCACGTCACCGAGCCGCGCGTGCGGGAGTTCCTCGATCAGACCATCGACCGCTCGCTGGAGCGGCTGCGCGAGTACCTGGCGTGAGCGGGCTGCTGCGCATCGTGGAGGGCGCGCGGGCCGGGCGCGAGCAGGTGCTGCGCCGCGACCCGGCGCGCGTGTTCGACCCGGCGCTGCCCGAGGCGGTGCGCGTGAGCATCCGCGAGACCTTCGGCGCGGACCTTACGGCGTCGCAGGTCGTGGCGCGCATCGTCGCGGACGTGCGCCGCGAGGGCGATGCCGCCGTCACGCGCTACTCGCAGCGCTTCGACCGCTCCGCGTACCGCGCGATCGAGGTCACGCGTGAGGAGATCGACGCCGCGTTCGAGCAGGTGCCCGGCGAGCTCCTTGAGGCGCTGGAGGTTGCCGCCAACCGCGTGCACGATCACCACGAACGGCAGGCCGCGCACGGCCCGCGCGACTTCACGTACGGCGGCACCGGCATGATCGTGCGTCCGTTGCAGCGCGTGGGCATCTATATGACCGGTAGCGACACGGTCCTGCCGTCCACCGTGATCCACACCGCCGTGCCCGCGCGCGTCGCGGAGGTCGAGCAGATCCTCGGCGTGACGGCGGCGCGCGCGGACGGCTCCGTGCACCCGTTGAAGCTCGTGGCCGCGGAGATCGCCGGCGTGCACCGCATCTTCCGCGCCTCGGGCGCGCAGGCGATCGCCGCGCTGGCGTTCGGCACCGAGACGATCCCGCGCGTCGATAAGGTCTGCGGGCCCGGCAACGTCTTCGTCACGCTCGCGAAGCAGCAGCTCTACGGCGTCGTCGGTATCGATGGGCTCTATGGGCCCACCGAGACGCTCGTGATCGCCGACGACAGCGCGGACCCGCGCCTCTGCGCCGCCGACCTGCTGGCGCAGGCGGAGCACGACGCGCTCGCGACCCCGGTGCTGATCACGCTCAGTCGCGCGCACGCCGAGGCGGTGGCGGCGGAGGTGGAGTTGCAGCTCGCCGGCCTCGAGCGCGCCGAGATCGCACGCGCGGCCGTCGCGCGTGGGGGCGCCATCGTCGCCGCCAGCCTCGACGAGGCGATGGAGCTGGCGAACGAGTTCGCGCCTGAGCACCTCTGCCTGCTCACGGAGCGGCCTGAGGAGCTGGTGGAGCTGGTGCGCAACGCCGGCGGCGTGTTCGTCGGCAAGCACTCGCCCGAGGTGCTGGGCGACTACGTGGCGGGACCGAGCCATGTCATGCCGACGGGCGGGTCGGCCCGCTTCGCCTCGCCCCTGACGGTCTTCGACTTCCTGAAGGTGATCTCCACGATCGAGCTGCCGCGAGAGCGGCTGTTCGAGATCGGTCCCGCCGCCGCCGCGCTCGCGCGCACCGAGGGACTGACCGCGCACGCGCGCTCGATCGAGCTGCGGTTGGAGGCGCGCTGATGCCACGCTTCGACCCGCGGCGTGCGCTGCGCCCAGCGCTGCGCGCGCTCTCCGGCTACGCGCCGATCGAGCCGTCGGAGGAGGTCGCGGCGCGCTACGGCGTGCCGGCCGAGCGCATCGTGAAGCTGGACGGCAACGAGAACCCCTATGGCCTCTCGCCACGGGCGCTGGCGGCGCTCGCCGGCCACTACCCGGCGCACCGCTACCCGGACCCCGATCAGCGGCGGCTGCGCGCCGCGCTCGCGCAGCGCCACGGCGTGCCCGCCGAGTGCATCGTCGCCGGCGCGGGCTCCGACGAGCTGATCGACCTCGTGTTCCGCGCCTACGTGGAGCCGGGCGACCGCGTGGTCATCGCCTCGCCGACCTTCGGCATGTACGCCTTCGACGCCGGGCTGTACGCCGCCGCGCTCGTGGACGTGTCGCGCCGCGACGACTGGAGCGTGGAGCGCGAGCCGCTGCTGGCCGCCGCCGCGCGGGCGAAGGTGGTATTCCTCGCTTCGCCGAACAACCCCACGGGCACGGCGCTGCCGCCGCCGGTGGTCGAGGCGCTGCTGGCCAGCGGCGCGCTGGTGGTGCTGGACGAGGCGTACATCGAGTTCTCGCACC
>SHYR01000022.1 GCA_009692705.1 Dehalococcoidia bacterium | reverse complement strand
GCCCGCGATCAGCGCGTTGGCCGCGAGCTGCGTCGCGCCGCCGATGTTCACCGTCTCGTTCTGGATGTGCCAGCGCAGCTTCGGCAGCTTGAGCATGGTCATCATGCAGTTGGTGCTGACCATCGTGAGGCCGTCAACGGACGCGTGCCCCGACGCCGGCAGCTCCGCGTACGTCGCGAGGCCGTCGATGTCGGACATCTGCAGCCCGGAGTCGGCGACCGCCTTGCGCACCGCGTCTAGGGCGAGCGCCGCGAGCGGCGTCTCGGATGAGCGGGTGACCTTCGAGATACCGACGCCGCTCACCGCGACCTTGAATCGGTTGTTCCACACCATCGGGTCGATCCTTTCGAGCGCGCTGTTCGGCGCGGGAGCGTGCTATGCGAGCTTGAACTGCGGCAGCGTGATCTCGTCCGTGAGCGGCTCGAAGACGATCTGCACGCGGCGGCCCACCTTCGCCTCCGTGCTCGGCGCGCCCAGGAGGTTGCCCGCCATCAGCACTCCCTTCGCGCCGTCGAGCTCGACGACGATGCTGGCGTAGGGGATGGCGGGCGCGAAGCGGCGGTCGCCGCCGTGGTGCCCGATCGTGTAGGAGTAGATTGTGCCCTTGCCCTCGACGGGCTCGAACTTCAGGTCGATCCCCACGCAGTTGGTGCAGGTGGGGGCGGGCGGGTGCTGCCAGTTCCCGCAGGTCTGGCAGTGCTGAAACAGGATCAGGCCCTGCTTCGTCCCCTCCCAGAACGGCTTCGTCAGCTCGGTCGGCACGGGGATCGGCCGCTCCACCTTGGCCCAGTCGCTCATCGTCATCGTGCTCACCTACTTCCTGCTCGGCATGTCCGTGCGACGCCTGTCACGGCGGGGCGAGAGTAGGACGATGACGGGCAGAATACAACCATAATCCCCGGAGACGCGATACTGCCGTTACACCGCTACAGGAGGAGTAGACCATGCCGCCACCACTGCTCGAGGGGATCCGGGTCATCGATCTCGGCCGGTACATCGCCGCGCCGTTCGTCGGCCAGCTGCTCGCCGACCTCGGCGCGGACGTCGTCCGCGTCGAGCGCACCACGGCCGAGCCGGACCGCCTGCGCGGGCCGTACCTCGACGGGCGCTCGCTGTACTTCGTCGCGCTCAACCACAGCAAGCGGTCGGTCGCCTTCGACGTGTTCTCGGCGGAGGGGCGGGCGGTGCTGGACGAGCTGATCGATCACGCCGACATCCTCATCGAGAACTTCTCGCCCGCCGTCGCGGCGAACCTCGGCCTGACGCGTGAGCGGCTGCGCGCGCGGAACCCGCGGCTGATCGCGCTCGGCATCACGGCCTACGGGCCGGACGGCCCGGACGCGGAGCGCGTGGGCTTCGACGGCCTCGCCCAGGCGCGCACAGGCGCTATGGCGTCCAACGGCGTCCAGGGCGACCCGTACGTGAACCACCTGCCGTACGTGGACTTCAGCACGGCGCTGTTCGGCGCGTTCGGGCTGATGGCCGCGCTCTACGAGCGCGAGCGCACCGGCGAGGGCCAGTTCATCGACGCGTCGCTGTTCGAGACGGCCGGGGCGATGATCGCCGCCTACGGCATGATCGCGGAGGCGGCGCTGACGCCTGCCGCGCGCGCGCACCAGGGGAACACGCTCGCGTTCGCGCTCGGCGACCGCGTCCGCTCCCGCGATGGCGACTTCATCCTGTTCAATATCATCGGCAACATGTTCACCCGCCTCTGCGTGATGGTGGAGCGTCCCGAGTGGGTCGACGACCCGCGGTTCGTGGACGACCCGGCGCGCTTCGCGCACCGTGACGAGTTGTTCGCGCACGTCGCGAGCTGGGCCGCGGCGCGCACCACCGCGGAGGTGCTGCGCGCCGCGCAGGAGCACCAGCTGCCGTTCGAGCGTGTCGGTTCCGTCCGCGACCTGGCCACGGACGCGCACGCCGCCGCGCGCGGGATGTTCCCCCGCGTCGCGCAGCCAGGGATCGGCGCCGTCCCGGTGGCGCGCCTCGGCCTGACGATGAGCGGACATCCGCACGAGGCCCCGCGCCCCGCGCCCACCATCGGCGAGCACACGTCCGAGGTCCTCGCGCAGTGGCTGGGCTGGGACGCGGTGCGCGTGGCGGGGCTGCCGCAATCCCGCGGCGCGCGTTAGGCCGGACGCGCAGGGGCGGGAGTCCACGTCACCGGGGCTGGACGGTCACCCGCGCTCCAGCTGCGCGACCAGCTCGCGGCGCAGCACCTTGCCGTTGCGCGTGCGCGGCAGCGACTCCATCACGACGTACTCGTGCGGGCGCTTGTACTCCGCCAGGCGCGCCTCGACGTAGCGCGCGAGGGCATCGCGGTCGATCGTCGTGCCGTCGCGCGCGACCACGCACGCCGTCACCAGCGTGCGCTGATCGTCGATGCGGTGCGGTACGACGCACGCCTCCGCGATCGCCGGGAACGTGTCGATCACCTTCTCGATCTCCAGCGGTGAGAGCCGGTAGCCGAACGACTTGATCACGTCGTCGGCGCGGCCGCGGAACCAGACGTAGCCGTCCGCGTCCATCGAGCAGAGGTCGCCGCCGATGAACCACTCCCCGCGGATCACCGCCGCCTGCTCGGCGGGGCGTCGCCAGTAGCCGAGCATCAGCCCCGGGTCGGAGCGGTGCACCGCGAGCAGCCCGGTCTCGTCGGGGGGGAGCGGCTCCTCGGAGTCGCCCTCGATGGGCAGGATGGCGACGCGGCGCCCGGGTTGCGGGCGGCCCGCCGAGCCCGGACGGATCGGCACGCCGGGGCCCGTGGAGATGTAGGTGCTCATCTCGGTCATGCCGAGCGCCTCGTACATCTCGGTGCCCACGCGCGTGCGCCACTCCTCCAGCAGCGTTGGCAGCAGCGGCTCGCCGGCGCACAGCACGTGGCGCAGCCGGCCGCGGATCTCCTCCGGCGTGGCGTACTTCAGCATCTGCCGGTACACCGTGGGCACGGCGATGAAGATCGTCACGCCGAGCTCACGGATCAGGCGCGGCCAGCGCGCCGGCTCGGCCGGCCCGGACGCGAGCACCGCGTGGGCCCCGGCGGCCCATGGGTCCATCAGCCCCGTGCCGAGGGTGAACATCCAGTTCAGCGTGCCGGGGTGGAATGTCACGTCCGTCGGGCGGAAGTCCTGCCACGCGCGCATCATCGCGCGGCCGTACACGCTGCGATGGGCGTGCGCCGCACCCTTCGGCCGGTCCGTCGTGCCCGAGGTGTAGAGGATGTACGCCGGGTCCTCGGCGTGCGTCTCCGGCAGCGCCGCCGTGCCGTCGAGGCGCGCCAGCTCCTCCGTCGCGATCGTGACGCCGCGGAAGTCCGCGACCTCGGCGGCCGCGCCGCCGATCACGGCTGCCGCCTCCGTGTCCTGCAGCAGGAAGCGCAGCTCGCCCTCGGTCAGCATCGGGGAGACGGGGATCGGCACGAGGCCCGCGAGCGTCGCGCCCATGAACGCGAAGGCGTACTCGGGCGAGTGCGGCAGCCGCACGAGGACGCGCTCACCCGTCGCGAGCCCGCGCGCGCGCAACCCGCGCGCGATGCGCTGCACGTGCGCCCAGACCTCGGCATATGTCCACGTGGTGACGCCGTCCGCGGCGTCGACGAAGCTCAGCGCGGGGCGCGCGGCGGCGGCGGGGTCGAGCGCGTGCCGCTCGATGCACCAGCGCGCGAGGTTCAGCGGGGGGTTGCCCAGCCACGGTTGGCCCAGCCACGGCTGCGAGTCAGCGCCGGTCACACGCCTCGTCCGTTCGTCATCGCCCAGGGTCTCGCGGGCCATGCTACCGGCCTTCGCCCGGCTGGCAACCGTGTCACGCTGCCCGCCGATGCGCCGCTTGGCGCGCAAGGGCCGGCTCGTCTTATCCTTATGCTCGGGGAATCTCCCCCGCGGCGGCTCGAGGGGCGCTACGGAGCGTCGGGGGCCGCCCGACCGTGAGCAGAAGTGAGCGCCTGTGCACCTCGTCGTTTGCGCGAAGCAGATCCCCGACCCGGAGACGCCGGCCTCCGCGTTCCGCATCGATGCTGCCACGAACCGGGTGGTGCCCGCGCCGGGGTTGCCGCTGGTCCTCAGCCAGTTCGACGGCATCGCCGCCGAGGCGGCGCTGCGCATCAAAGAGGGCGGCACGGGCCACAAGATCACCGTGATCTCCCTCGGCGAGGAGCAGGCCGCCGCCGCCATCAAGCAGGTGCTCGCGATGGGTGCCGACGAGGGCGTGCTGCTGCGCGACGCGGCCTTCGAGGACGGCGACTCGCACACCACCGCGACCGCGCTCGCCGCCGCGATCCGCAAGCTCGGCGACGTGGACGTGGTCTGCTGCGGGCGTCAGGCCGCGGACTGGGACATGGGCCAGGTCGGGCTGATCCTCGCCGAGCTGCTCGACTGGCCGGTCGCGCCGCTGGCACAGTCCGTCGAGGCGGTCGCGGGCGGCGTGCGCGTGCGGCGCGGCGTCGGCGACGGCTTCGAGACGATCGAGACCTCGACGCCCGCCGTCGTCACCGTGTCGAACGAGCTGGGCACGCCGCGCTACCCGCGCCTGCCGCAGATTATGGCGGCGGCGAAGAAGCCGATCGTCACGTGGGGGGCGACCGACCTCGGGCTGGACCCGGCCAAGCTGGGCGCGGCGGGCCGGCGGCTCGTCCTCGAGCGGCTGGCGCTCCCCACGAAGGGCGGCAACGTGCGACTGATCGAGGGCGACACGCCCGCGGAGCAGGCCGCGGCGCTCGTCGCGCAGCTGCGCGCGGACCGGGTGCTGTAGTGCCGCGCAACGTCCTCGTGGTGGGGGAGCTGAACGACGGCGCGCCGAGCGCCACGACGCGCGAGCTGCTGGGCGCCGCGTGCGGCATCGCCGCGAGCGGCGAGGTGGGCGTGGTGCTCCTCGGCGCCGGCGCCAGCGCGGCGGCGCCTGCGTGCGCCGGCGCGACGCGTGCGTACACGAGCGACGACGCCGAATACGACGCGTTCCGCGGCGACCAGTGGCTGCGCGCGATCGTCGCCGCGCTGGACCTCGGCGACGCCGACCTCGTGCTGATCGCGCAGTCCACTGCCGGCCGCGAGCTGGGGCCGCGCCTGGCACAGCGTCGAGGCACCGCCGTGGCGATGGACTGCACGCAGGTGGTGGACGACGGCGGCACGTGGCGCGCGACGCGGCCCGCGTACGGCGGCAACGCGATCGCCACGTACACCTTCGCGACCCGGCCCGCGATCGCGACGGTGCGCCCGAAGTCCTTCGCCGCCGTCGAGGGCGACGGGCCCGCGACGATCACCGCGCTTCCGGGCGCCGGCGAGAGCCGCACGCGCATCGTCTCGCGCGAGCCCGCGGCGGCTGAGGGCCTGCGCCTGGAGGACGCGCGCGTGGTGGTCTCGGGCGGGCGAGGCCTCGGCGCCGCCGACGGGTTCGCGCTGCTCCAGCAGCTCGTCGACACGATCGGGCGGGACCGCGCGGTGCTCGGCGCTTCGCGCGCCGCGGTCGACCTCGGCTGGTGCGCGCAGAGCATGCAGGTGGGGCTGACGGGCCGGGTGGTGGCGCCGGACCTGTACATCGCCGTCGGCATCTCGGGCGCGAGCCAGCACATGTCCGGCTGCTCCGGCGCCCGCACGATCATCGCGATCAACCGCGACGCGGACGCGAGCATTATGGACTTCGCGCGCTACGGCGTGATCGGCGACTACAAGCAGATCGTCCCGGAGCTGATCGCGGCGCTGCGCGGGGGCTAGCCCCGAGGGGGCGGCTCAGGCACCGCGTTCGGGCGCGCGAGGAGCACCGCGCCGCTCTCGAGCTGTCGCACGACCTCGTCCGCGACCGAGCCGAGGAGCGCGCGCCCGAGTCCGCCGCGCCCGTGCGTCGCCATCACCACGAAGTGGCAATCGAGGCGGCGCGCGACGTCGAGGATCGCCTGAGCGGCCGGCTTGTCGGCGACCTCGAGGCGCACGTGCGGCAGGCCGGCCACCGCCAGTCGCGCCGAGGCGGCGGCGAGCTCCTGCCGCGCCTCCTCGCGCTGCGTCGCCACCATCTCCTCGGCCAGCTCCAGGGAGACCTCGGGGAGACTGACGCCGATCGCCGGGGGGGGTCGCGGCGGCGAGGACCGCCGCCGCGGAGTCGACGGCGCGCACCAGCACGAGCGCGGCGAAGAGGGCCTTCCTGCCAGACATCACCGTCCTCGACCTGTTGCGGCCCCTCGGCGGGCCGGGGGGCGGTGGCGGATGCTGCGCTCGACCGCCTGATGTCGGACCCGCTGACTCGCGGGGGGCTGATCGACGAGGGCAGCTTGGATGTCGACGTGTACCAGCGGGATGGCAAGATGGTCGTCGAGGCGTCGCTGCCGGGCTTCAAGCGTGACGAGATCCAGGCGTAGGTGAACGAGGGCGTCCTCTCCATCCGCGCCGAGCATCGCGAGGACGTCGCGAAGAACACGCCCACCTACTACCGTCGCGAGCGGCGGTACGGGGCCACCTCGCGGCGGATCGCGCTCCCCGGCGTCGTCGCCGACGCGCCTGCCGAGGCGGAGCTGAGGGACGGCGTGCTGCGCGTGGAGATTGCCGCGCCGCAACGCACGTAGCCGAAGCCGATCGAGATCAAGTCGGCGTAGCCCGGCGGGGCGTCATCCAGGGATCACGGACGGAGCGGGCAATGGCGAAGGCCGGTGAGCGGAACGTGGTGAAGAAGAGCGAGCAGACTCAGGAGCGTGTCCGGGTCGTGGCGCGCGGCGGCAAGACCCGCAACTCCAGCGTGCGCTCCGGGCGGTCGGGCAGCGACTCCAACGCGAAGTCCGGCTCCCGCGGCCACTGACGCGTCGGCTCCCTCCCGACGCCTGAGCAGCCCGCCATCCGGCGGGCTACTTCATTGGTGAGGCCTTCCGAGGCGCTATGCGGGCTCCGGCCAGTTCAGCACCTCGGCCGCCGCGCCGCCGAGGATCCACTCCCGCTCGTCGGCGGTCAGGAACGGCAGCGCCTCCTGCCACAGGCGCAGGCACTCAGCGTAGGTGTTCTTCGTCCCCAGCTGCGTGATGTCGGCCTCCCACAGCATGCGCCGCGCGCCGAAGGCGTCGCGGATGCCGCGGAGGTAGTCGTGCACGTCCGCGAACGGGTAGGCCTGGCGCGAGGCGTTCGGCGCGCTGCCCGCCTTGATGTACACGTGCGGTGAGCGCGCCAGCGCGCGCAGGTCGTCGAGGCCGCCCAGTGCTTCGGCCAGCGTCTCGCCGCCGCGCATCCCCGAGTGGTCGATGAGCAGGCGCAGGTCCGGGTGGCGCGCGGCGATCGGCGCCAGCCGCGACGCGGACTGCCCCGCGAGCACGGCGACCGGGATGCCGAGGCGCTCGCAGGCCGCCCAGTACCACTCGATCGCGGGGTCCTCGAGCGCGTCGCGCGCCTGCGTCTCCTTCGTGCCCCAGCGCCCGCTCATGCGGATGCCGACCATCCCGGGCTGCTCGAGCCAGTGCTCCAGCCGCTCCTCGGCACCGGGGGTGTAGGGGTCGATGCGGCCCATCACCGCGAAGCGGTCGGGGTACCGCGCCGCCGCCTCTAGGCCGGGCGTGTTGTCCTCGCCGGCCCACACCGGCGGCACGATCACCGCGCGGTCGACGCCGACCGCCCCCATCGCGCCCAGCATCTCCTCCGCGGTGAAGCCTCGAGGGTGCTTGGAGGGGGCCGGGGAGCGGCCGGGCTCGTGCGGCCACGGCCGCGCGGGGGTGTCCGCGTCGTAGATGTGCACGTGGACGTCGGTGATCAGCATGGTCGGCCCTCCCGAGACGGCGAGGATATCCGGTTCGATCGTCCGCCGGCGTGTATCTTCCTCGGACGAGTGGGGGCGGCAGGCGCCGCGAGACGAGGGAGGTCGGCATGGTGACACAGGGGACAAGCCGCGTGCGGGGGTTGGTCGCGGAGGACGTGCGGTTCGCCGGGCACGGCGGCACGCTGATCGACGCGTATGCGGCGCGGCCGCTGGGGGACGGACCGTTCCCCGGCGTGCTGGTGATCTTCGAGGCGTTCGGGATGGTGGACCACACGCGCGAGATGGTGCGCAAGTTCGCGGCCGCGGGCTACGTCGCCGTCGCGCCGGACCTGTACACACGCACCCCCGGCGTCGACCCGAACAACATGGACTCCGTGCGCCCGGCGATGATGGGCACCCCGGACGTGCAAGCGATCGGCGACATGGAGGCGGCGATCTCCTATCTGAAGGCGATGCCGCAGAGCAACGGCAAGGTCGGCTCCATCGGGCACTGCTCAGGCGGGCGGCACAGCTTCCTGATCGCCTGCAACAGCAAGAACCTCGACGCTGCGGTGGACTGCTACGGCGGCGCCGTGGTCACCGAGGACATCTCCGAGGCGCGCCCGAAGCCGGTGATCAACATGGTGGCGGACCTCAACTGCCCGCTGCTCGGCCTGTTCGGCGAGGCGGACGGCAACCCGTCGCCGGAGCACGTGGCGCGCATCGACGCCGAGCTGAAGAAGCACGGCAAGACGTACGAGTTGCATTCCTACCAGACGCCGGTCGGCCACGGGTTCTTCGCGGACTACCGCCCGAGCTACTCGCAGGAGGCCGCGGTGGACGCGTGGGGTCGCGTGTTTGCGTTCTTCGGCAAGTACCTCCGGTAGCGGCTGCCGCGCCGGCCGCGCTGTCCCTCGAGGGAGGATCGGCCCTCGAGGGACAGCGGGCGATCAGAACACGATCACGCAGCGGCCGCGGGTGCCGTGGGCCTCGAGTTTGCGGTGCGCCTCGGGCGCCTGCTCCGGCGCGAACGTCGCGGCGACGCGCAGCGTGATGCGTCCGGCCTCGGTCAGCTGGCGCAGGCCGTCGAGCAGATCCGCGCGATGGTCGTAGTCGCGCACCGACGTGCGATGGAACGTGATCCCGCGCTCGCCGGTGCCGGCCCAGCCGCGCACAGAGGCGAAGCCGCCGCCGTCGCGCACTGCGCCGACGGCAAGCGCGCTCTGGAACGCGCCGTCCGCAAGCCCGTCCACGCCGTCCGGCGCGACCTTGCGGATCTGCGCGGCGATGTCGTCCCCGCGCGGCACGACGATGTCGGCACCGAGGTCGCGCACCAGCTGCTCGTCCGCCGGGGAGGCGTCCGCGATCACGCGCAGGCCCGCCGCCTTCGCGAGCTGCACCACGTAGCCGCCGTAGCATCCGGCCGCGCCGGTGACCGCCAGCGTTTGTCCCGGCCGCAGCGCCAGCTGGTCCAGCGACTGCCGCGCGGTGAGTCCGTTCATCGGCAGCGTCGACACCTCGACGTGCGTGCGGCCCGCGGGCGCGCGCGCCACGGAGTCCGCGGGCAGCACGAGGCTCTCGCGGTAGGCGCCGTGGCTGCCGCCGTTGACCACCATCGCCATCACGGCGTCGCCGACGCGCAGGTTCGTCGAGGTGCCCGGGCCGACCTCGTCGATCACGCCCGCGGCGTCCATGCCCGGAATGTGCGGCGGCGGGATCGCCTTCAGCGCCTCCGCCCGCGATCCGTTGCGCAGATAGGTGTCCGTCGGGTTGACGGTGGCCGCGTGCACGCGGATGCGCACCTCGCCGGGCCCGGCGTGCACCTCGGGCAGGTCGACGACTTGCAGGGCCTCGGGCCCTCCGAACTCGATCACACCGACACCGCGCATGACGTCCACCTCTCCTGCAGCTCTCGGGGGGCATTCTAGCGAGGCGGAATGTCGAGGGGGCGCGGCTCGGCCGGGGGAGCCTAGGCGGTGGCGGGCGTGGCCGCCGGGCGCGGGCGGAGCGGCTTCGCCGCGAGGATGAGGAGGATCGCCAGTGCGCTCGCCGCGGCGAAGGTGAGGAAGGCGATGCGGTAGCTGTGTGTGACGTCGAAGATCCAGCCGGCGTAGATCGGGCCGCTGACGGTGCCCAGCACCAGCACAGAGCCCATGAACCCCTGGATCGTGGCGAAGGACTTGCGGCCGAAGTACTCGCTGCGCATGGCGAACATCATCGTCGCCAGTCCGCCGTAGGCTGGCGCGTACAGCACCAGCGCGAGGGCGACCTGCCACAGCGAGTCCGCGAACGCCAGCACGACGAGCCCGAGCGCCAGCGAGCACAGCCCGCCGGTAGCCACGTACCGCTTCGGGAACAGGTCGCCCAGCCAGCCGAACGCGAGGCGGCCCGTGATGCCGACCACGCCGATCGCGGTCACCATCAGTCCGGCGGTGCCCAGGCCGACGCCGATGTCCGTGAGGAACGGGATGAAGTGCAGCGCCACCGATCCCGTGACGCCGACGCGGATGGAGAAAGCGAACGACATCAGCCAGAACGCCGGCGTGCGCAGCGCCTCGCGGGCCGTCAGGCCGTCCTCGGCGTCCGGCCCGCCCGCCGTGTCCGCCGCGTCCGAGGCGGCTCCCGCCTCGGCAGCCCGAGCCTCGGCAGCAGGGGGCGCGACGGTATCGCCGTCCGGGAGGTAGCCGTACTGCTCCGGCTTGTGCCGCATCACCAGCGCGAGGGGCAGCCCGGCGACGAGGACCAGCGCGCCCAGCACTTGCAGCGCCTGTCGCCACCCGAGCTGGATGATCAGCACCGTCACCACCGGCACCATGACGCTGCCCAGGCCGTTGCCCGCGAGCATGATGCCGAGCATCCGGCTGCGCTTCCGCTGGAACCAGTTCACCACCGCGGCGGAGGCCGGGGCGACCGAGGACAGCGAGCTGCCGAACGACAGGCAGAGGATGAAGACGACGTAGAACATCGCCACGGAGTTCACGAAGCTCATCAGCGCGAAGCCCGCGGCCATGATCGGGATGCCGGTGAGCAGTACCTTGCGCGGACCGAAACGATCGATCAGCCAGCCCTCCAGCGGGCCGATCAACCCGCCTTCGAGCCGCGCGAGGGAGAACGCACCGGACAGCACCGCGCGGCTCGTCCCGAGCTCCTCCGTGATCGTCTTGAAGAACGAGCCGAAGCCGTAGAAGTACAGCCCGCCGTGCACCACGCAGAGCGTGAAGCCCGCGGCGAGGACCCAGTACCCGTAGAACACGCCCTGGAGGCCCGTCGTGGCGTGCTCGCCTGCCCGCGTCTCGATGCTCACCGCCGCGCCTCAGGCCTTCGCGTCGCGTGGCGCATCGCGGAGCGCGTCGCCCAGGAAGCGCAGCGTCGCGGTGGTGAACGCCACCATGTTCGCCTCGCGCTCCGCCAGGCCCGTCTCGATCACCTCCGTGCGCGTGACGGGGCCCGCCACGCTCATCGTCGTGCGGCCCGGGGGTGCGCCCGAACGGCCGGAGGTGGGGCCGGCGAGGCCGGACTCGGCGATGCACCACGTGGTGCCGAGGCGCTGGCGCATCGCCTCGGCGAGCGTGGCGAGCATCTCCGGGGTCGTGCCGCGGTAGTTCGCGTAGTACTCCGCGGGCACGCCGGCGAGCGCGACGCGCGAGTTCAGCGTGTACGTCACACCGCCACCGCCGAAGTACCTCGACGCGCCGGGCACCCAGAGGAGGGCCGCGGAGACCAGCCCGCCGGTCGTCGACTCGGCGACGGCGACCGTTTCGTTGCGCGCCGTGAGCAGCGCCGCGATCTCCTGCGCGAGGGCTTCCTGCTCTGTGTTCAGGAACGTGGACAACGTGACCTCCTCGTGCTGCGCTCCGGCGCTGCGCGCGATGCTAGCTGGCGGCAGGGCGCAGCGCCGGGATGACGCGCTCCCCGAAGAGGCGCATCGAGTGCAGCACGCGCGCCGCGGGCATCCCGCCGGTGTTCACCCAGCAGAGCGTGTTCTGCACGCCACTGGCCGCCTGCCACTCCGCAAGTCGCGCGGTGACGGTCTCCGCCGAGCCGAAGTAGCACGCGCCGCGCTCCTGCCACCACTCGAGCGGGCGCGGCTCGATCGGTCCGTCGAACATGCGGCGGTTCGCCAGCAGCTTGAAGAACCACATGAACGCCGGCCCCGCCTCGCGCACCGCGGTCTCGTCGTCGGCGGCGACGTAGATGTGCTTCACCACCCACGACCGCGCGAGGGCCTCCTCGATCGCCGCGTCGGCGTGACCGGCGGCGCGTGCCGCCTCGCGGTAGGCCTGCCACTTCGCGGCGATGTTCTCGGCGCTGCCGGAGGAGGAGAGGATGCCGACGAGGCGCTGCGCGGCCCACGTGACCGTCTCCGGGCTGCCGGCCGCCACGTAAAGGGGCGGGTGCGGGCGTTGGATCGGAGACGGCACGGACTGCACGGACGGGATGTGGTAGTACGTCCCGTCGTGCGAGAAGCTCTCCTGCGTCCACGCCTTCAGGATCACCTCGAACGCCTCGTCGAAGCGCGCGCGGTTCTCCGTGACGTCGAGGCCGTACGACGCGTACTCGTCGGCGCTGTAGCCGCGGCCGACGCCGTAGTCGAGCCGCCCGCCGGAGAGCACGTCGATCATCGCGAAGTCGTTCGCGAGGCGGAGCGGTTGATGCAGGGGCAGCACGCTCACCCCCGTGCCGATGCGGATGCGTCGCGTGCGCGCGGCGATCGCGGCGGCCATCACCTGCGGCGAGGCGATCAGCCCGTAGCGCGACCCGCTGTGCTCCGCGAGCCACACCGCGTCGAATCCGGCTTCCTCGGCGTAGCAGTTGATCTCGAGCTCGCCCTGCACGAGGGCGACCTCGTCGCGGACGTCCGGCACGGACAGCAGTGAGAAGACACCGAACTGGGGCTGGGGCATGGGGTACCGCTCCGGGTAGACGACCGCGCTTCGGGGGCAGTCTAGGGCGAATCCTCCACCGGGAGGCCGGCCTCGGCGGTTGGACGAGGCGTGGGCGTACCCTGCTCAGGCGCGCGGGCCGCCAGCCCGCGGTGAGCGTGGAGGTAGCGAGGCGTGCCAGCATTCCGCACCGACCAGGTTGAGGCCATGGTCGCCCAGACGGTCAGCATCGCCGGGGCGAACGGCGACCAGATCGGTGCCTACATCGCGCGGCCGACCACGCCCGGGGACCATCCGGCGGTGGTGCTGATCCACTCCGCGCCGGGGTGTGGCGACTGGTACCACGAGGCCACCCTGCGCTTCGCCCGGCGCGGCTACATCGCGATCTGCTCGAACCTCTACCACCGCCTCGGCCACGGCAGCGTGGAGGAGGTCTCCGCCAGGGTCCGCGAGGCGGGCGGTGTGGCCGACGCGGAGGTCGTCGGCGACGTCCACGGCGCGATGCAACACGTGCGCGGCATCGCCGGCCACAACGGCAAGGTCGGCGTGATCGGCTCGTGCTCCGGCGGGCGGCACAGCTACCTCGTGGCGTGCCAGACGCCGGACCTCGACGCCGCGGTCGACCTCTGGGGTGGTGGCGTGGTGGCGAGGCCGGAGGAGCTCACGCCGAAACGCCCGGTGGCCGCGATCGACATGACGCAGCACCTCAACGCGCCGCTGCTGGGCATCTTCGGCAACGACGACGCCAATCCCTCGCCCGAGGCGGTCGATACCCTCGAGGTGGCGCTGCGGGCGGCCGGCAAGCAGTACGCGTTCCACCGCTACGACGGCGCGGGCCACGGGTTCATGCACTACGACGGCGCGAACTACCGCTAGGAGCAGGCCGTGGACGCCTGGAGCAAGGTGGGGGCCTTCTTCGAGCAGCACCTGGCGTAGCCTAGGGAGCCCGGCGAGGTTCGCTGCGCCCTCGCGGTGCGGCAGACAGCAGAATGGCCCCTCTTGCGAGGGGCCATTCCGTGCAACGTTCGCGCGCCCGCCGTAGACCTGCCGGGGCGCGACTGTCGACGGTGCCAGCCTAGTAGCGGCCGCCGCCCCCACCACCGCGCGAGCCGCCGCCGTAGCCGCCGCCGTAGCCGCCGCCACCGCCGCTGCCGCCACCGTAGCCGCCACCACCGCCGTAGCCACCGCCGCCGCCGCCGCCACTGCGCTGCTCGCGAGGCTGAGCCTCGTTCACGCGCAGCGAGCGACCGCCGAAGTCCTTGCCGTCGAGGGTCTGGATGGCCTTCTTCGCGTCCTCGTCCGACATTTCCACGAAGCCGAAGCCGCGCGGGCGACCGGTCTCACGGTCCGTCGGGAGGGCGCACGAGATCACCGCGCCGCACTGTGAAAACAGCTCCGACACTTCGGCCTCGGTCGAGTCAAAAGAGAGATTTCCAACGTAAATTCGCTGAGTCAACGTCCAACACTTCCCACCGGATGCAGATACCGGCGTCATGTGCGCGCCCCCCGTTCCCAGTGGTGGGAGTCCCAATGGTGGGAGGGGGCGGCAATCGTTCATACGCTCAGGTACCGCGGGAACGTGCAGGTCGGACGTAACGTCGAGGAAGAACTGAGTACCCCCACAGCGTAGCACGTTGTCGTGTACGTGCCGTGCTCCGCCAAGATCGAGACGACGGGAGCGGCGTGCGCCCAATGTGCGGCCCTCGGCCGCCGTCCCGTGTGCTATGGTTCTCGTGGCGCATTCGAAACGCGCCTCCTCAGCCCCGCTG
>SHYR01000021.1 GCA_009692705.1 Dehalococcoidia bacterium | reverse complement strand
GGCTCATCGCCACCACCAGAAAGCCGGAGACCGCGCCACCGCGCAGCGCCACGGTGATGGCGTCGCGCAGGCTCTTCTGCGCCGCCGCGGCGGTGCGCAGGTTGGAGCGCACGGAGATGTACATGCCGATATAGCCGGAAAGCGCCGAGGCCGCCGCGCCGAGCAGGAAGGCGATGCCGGTGAGCACGCCCTCCTCCACCGGGCCGATCACCTGCCCGCCGTACTCCAGCGCGTTGCCCTCGAACACGATCGCCTTCACGCCCTCGGACACGAGCGCCACGAGGGCGCCCACCAGCGCCGCCACCACCAGCGCGAGCACGGCGATCGTGCCGTACTGGCGCCGCAGGAAGGCCATCGCCCCCTCGAAGATCATCCCGGCGATGTCCTGCATCGCGGGTGTCCCGGTGTCGCGGGAGAGCACATCGCGCGCCAGCCATAGTGCAAAGAGCACCGCCAGCGCGCCCGCGACCGGCACGAGCCACACCAGATCCATTGGATCCTCCGATGGGAGCTAGACGGGATGCTGCCCGGACACGGTCCCGCGGAACACGCCGCCCTCGTTACGGTCGTTTCGCGCGGCAACACTCGACGCAGCGCGGCACGGCGATCCGCGTCGTCTGGCCGTCGATCGGCCGGCATCGTACGCACGACGACCTGCGGGAGTGGGGCCGCTCGGCGCACACACCCGCAATCAGCCGCCGGCGGCGACGCGCGAAATGATACCTCGATGAAATGCAACGGGCGACCAGCCGCACCGCTTGTCCAGGCGCCGGCATCGCCGCCGGCGCCGTGCCGCTAGCGGACCCGCGCCGTACGATTGTGCGTGTACCGCCTTGCGGGGCCGGCCGCTGCCGGCCTGCCCACCCGGGGCGGCACGAGGGGACTCCTCGTTGCACGTCCCACGCCGTGACCATCACCCCGCGCCGCCGCCTCTGGCCACACCCGCCCACGCGGCCCCCGCGCAGGGCATCGAGGAAATCGATGCCCTGCGCGGCGTGGCGATCCTGTTCGTGATGTTCCTGCACGCGTACTTCAGCCCCTGGGCCACCACCGCGCACACCGAGGTCACGGCGCTCCGCCTGGTCCACCTGCTGACGCACGCGGCAGTGCCGGTGTACCTTTTTATGTCCGGATTCCTCGGCGTGCGCGACCGCAGCGCGCATTTCGGCGCGTTCGTCGTGCGGCGCCTGCATCGCCTCGGGCTGCCGATGGTGGTCTGGATGGCCGCCGCGCTGCTCTTCGACGCGTGGTGGCCAGGCACGGCGACGTGGGCGGAGCGGCTGCGCGCGTTCGCGCTGTTCAACAGCAGCGGGCAGTTCTACTTCCTGCTCGTGCTCTTCGTCCTCACGCTGGCGTCCTACGCGGTGCGCGGCTGGAGCGAGCGGCGCCTGCGCTGGCTTACGGTCGCCGCGTTCGTCGTGAACCTCGCCGCGATCGTCTACTACCAGTCCCACGAGATCGCCGGGCTGTTCGCGATCGTCGCGTACCGCAACCCGCTGGTCTGGGTCTTCTCCTTCACCTTCGGCCTCTACCTCGGGCGGGCGCGCGGACACCTCGTGTGGTCCCGCCGCATCACCGTCGCAGCCGCGGCGGGCATGGCGGTGATCGCGATGATCTACGCGGCGCAGGGGGAGCGAGGCGGCGGCTATCCGATATCGTACTTCGGCGTCACCGTCTTCCTGTTCGCGGCGCTCGGGCTCGTCGTCTTCCCGGCGGCGTTGCGGGGGCTCGGGCGCACGAGGACGGGGCACGCGATGCTCGCACCGGCGCGCGCGCTGGCGCCGTACGCCTTCGCGATCTACCTCGTGCACAAGCCCTACTTCGTCGGCTACCTGTCCGATCGTCTGATCTCGAACGGCCCGCTGGCGGACGACTACCTGAAGCTCATGACGTCGCTCTTCGTGATGGGCGGCGTGGCATCGATCGCCTTCGTGATCGCCGTCGATCGCGTCGCGCCGCGCTTCGCGGCGCTGGCGCTCGGCGTGGAGCGCCCGCGGCGCCGGCCGGCGCGCGAGGTGCGGCCCGCCGCATAGCCGTGCTCAGCACACCTAGCGGGAAGGCCGCACGCGCGGCGCCGCCGCCTCCAGCGCGAGCTCCGCGCCGTGGCGCAGCGTGCGCACCGCCACCACCTTCGCCCACGCGAAGCGGCGGATGAAGCCCGCCTCGCCGACCACCGCTGCCGGCAGGCGCTCGTCGCGGGCCACGCGCAGCAGCCAGCGCAGCGGGCGCAGCAGCGCAGGGAAGTCGCCGCCGAGGTACTCCTGCGCGAGGCGCTTCGCCTCCCGGCCGCCCTCGTCGTAGTCGAGCGAGGCGAGCACGTCGAGGTAGCGCAGCAGGCGGCCGCGGAAGCGCGCGTCGGCGACGGCGTGGGTGAGCAGCCAGTCTTCCAGCCGCTCGGCCGCGCCCGGGCGGTAGCCCTCCGCGGCGGCGAGCAGCGCGCGCCCGAGCGTCTGCGTGCGCTCCTCGATCGCCTCAGGTGTGCCGTCCGGCGCCGCCACCGCTCCTCCGATCGCACCTCCCGGCGATTATGCGCGCCGGGCGCCCGCGAACACCCTCGCCGCGCCGCAGTATCATGGGCGGCATGGAGGTCACGCCTGCCCAACCCCACGCGGAGGGGCCTCGCGGCGAGGAGCCGCGCCTGCGCGCGGCGGTCGCGTTGCTCGCCGCGGGCAACGTGCTGCTGCTCGCGCTGATGGTCGCCGGGCTGTTCGGCGCCCTCACGGGCCGCGGCGCCACGGGCGCGGCCGCGGGCGCCGCGGAGCAACGCGGGAGCAGCGCCGTGGACACGCTGGCGCTCGACCTGCCGCTGCTCGCGGGCGGGCGCGTGACGGCGGCGGAGCTGCGCGGGCGGGTGACCGTGCTCAACGTCTGGGCCTCGTGGTGCGGGCCCTGCCGCGTCGAAGCGCCGGCCCTGCGCCGCATCGCCGCGAACGCTGACCCGGCGCGCGTGGTGTTCGTCGGCGTCGCCCGCAACGACGACGACGCGCCGGCGCGCGCCTTCATCGCGGCGTACGCGATCCCCTACGCCAACGCCCTTGACGACGGGTCGGTGACCAAGCGCTACCGCGTCGCGGTGCTGCCGACCACGCTGATCTTCGACCGCCGGGGCGAACTCTTCGCGCGCATCGCCGGAACGGTGACCGAGGACCGCCTGCTGAGGTTGATCGACGACGCGCTCGCGGCGCCGTGAGCGCGTGCCCGTGAGCCCCTCGCGGTGAGCGCCGTGCTCGACTTCGTCCACCCGCGCGGCGAATACGCCTCGCTGCTGATCGTGGCCGCGCTGCTCGCGGGCGCCGTCACCGCCAGCGCCGCGCTGCTCGGGATCGACCGCCGCCGCCTCGGCAGCCTCTGGTGGTACGGGGGCGTCGCCTTCGTGGTCGCCGGGCGCGTCGCGTTCCTCGCGCGCGAGTCGCCGCGCTCGCTCTTGGACCCACTGGTCGCGATCCGGCTGCAGGGCGGCATCGTGCCGCTCGCGGGCGTGGCGGGCGTGGCAGGGGTGGCCGCCGCCGGCGCGTGGCTGGCGCGTCACGAGGCTCCGGCGCGGCGCGTGCCGGCGTTCGGCGCCGCCGCACTCGGGCTGACGATCGCGGCCGCTGGCTACGACGTGGCGTGCATCGCCCGCGACGCGTGCGCCGGCCACGTGGCGCCGGCGCCGCTGGGAATCGTGATGCCGGGGCTGACGCAGGCGCGCCTCGCCACGCCGCTGATCGAGGCGGCGCTGCTGCTGATCGCCGGTGGTGCGCTGCTCGCCACCGCGCCGCCGGTCACCGGGGCGATCGCCCTCGGCGGGATCGCCGCGCTGCTCCACGCTGCGCTCGCGCCCGCCTCGGTGGCGGGCGCCGCCGCGCTGGGCATCGAGGACGCGGCGTTCGCCGTGGTCGGCGCCGTGCTCGTCGCTGCCGCGATCGCGATCGCGGTGGCAGCGAGGCACCGGGCGCCGGACGCGCCCGGCTGAGGACGCGGCGCCGCTCGCTGCTACTCGTTGCGCAGCGCCACGATCGGGTCAATCGCTGTGGCGCGGAAGGCCGGGTAGGAGCCGCTCGCGAGCCCCACGCCCGCGGCGACGCCGAAGGCCACGGCGATGCTCCACGGCTGGATCAGCGTGGTCATGGTCTGCCCGGCGATCTGACGCCCATCGACGCCGATCGCGATGCCGACGCCGAGGGCGAGCCCGATCAGCCCGCCGCCGACGCTCAGCGCCAGCGCCTCGGTCACGAACTGCAGCACGATGTCGCGGCTCTGCGCGCCCACCGCCCGGCGGATGCCGATCTCGCGCGTCCGCTCCGTGACCGACACGAGCATGATGTTCATGACGCCGATGCCGCCGACGACGAGCGAGATGCCGGCCACGCTCCCCAGCAGGATCGACAGCGTGGTGCTCACCTGCGAGGCGGCGCCGAGCAGATCGTTCTGGCTCTGCACAAGGAAGTCCGGCGTCGCGACCTGGTGACGTTCGGCCAGCACGTCGGTGATCCCGGCCTTGATCGTCTCCTGGTTCGCCCCGGGCTTCGTCTGGACGTTGATCTGCTGCACATTGACCTCGCCGGTGGGGTTGCGGCCGAACGAGAGCCGGCTTTGCATGGTGGTGACCGGGACGAACGCCTGAGCGTCCTGTTCGCCGGTGCCGCCGCCGCCGCGCTCCTCCATCACCCCGACCACGCGGAAGTTGAAGCCGAGGCGGTCGCCGACCGCCACCCGCACCGTCTGGCCGACGGGATCGCCGTCCGGGAACAGCGTCTGCGCGAGTTGCGAGCCGAGCACCATCGTCAGCGCTTTGCGATCGAGGTCGGCAGCCGTGATGAAGTCCCCATCTGCCACCGCGCCGGAACGCACGGCCGCGTAGTCGGGCGTGGTGCCGATGACCGTGGCGCGGGTGTTGTTCGACCCGGCGATCAACTGTCCGCCAAACGTGATCTGCGGCGCGACGCCGGTCACGCCGGGGATGCCCGCCTTAGCGAGCGCGTCGGCGTCCGACTTGGTGAGCGAGACCGCCTGATTCCGCGTCCCGGTGGTGCGGTCCTGCGAGGTGCCGGGCCGCACGAACACTAGGTCCGTGCCCAGCCCCCGGATCTGCGCGGTCACGCCCTTCTGCGCGCCCTGCCCCACGGCGATCAGCACGATCACCGACGTCACCCCGATCACGAGGCCGAGCGTGGTCAACATGCTGCGCAGCCGGTTGGCCATGATCGCGCGCACCGCGATGCGCAGCGCGTCCGCGGGGCTCACCTCGGCACCTCCCTGCGCGCCGGGGCCAGCGGCGGCGGACCGCCCGTGTCCTGGTGCGGGTGCTGGATGTCCTCCACGATCAGCCCGTCGCGCATGCGCACGGTGCGATCCGTGTGCGCAGCGATGTCCGCCTCGTGGGTCACCACGATCACCGTCATGCTCTGATCGCGGACGAGCGCCCGGAACAGCTCCATCACCTCCGCCCCCGTCACGCTGTCCAGCGCCCCGGTTGGCTCGTCCGCCAGCACCACGCGCGGCTCCACCACCAACGACCGCGCGATCGCCACGCGCTGCTGCTGTCCGCCGGAGAGCTGCGTGGGGCGATGTTGCCAGCGATCGGCGATCCCGACGCGATCCAGCGCCGCCAGCGCGCGGCGCTGGCGGTTCGGCACGCCCTGGTAGATCAGCGGCAGCTCCACCTGTTCCAGCGCCGACATGCGTGGGATCAGGTTGTACGACTGGAACACGAAGCCAAACTCGCGCCCGCGCAGCCGCGCCCGCTCGTCGCCGTCCAGCCCGCTGACGTCGTGGCCTTCCAGCAGGTAGCGCCCGCTCGTGGGGCGGTCCAGCAGTCCGATGATGTTCATCATCGTGCTCTTGCCCGAGCCCGACTGACCCATGATCGCCAGGAACTCGCCGCGTTCGAGCGTGAGGTCGACGCCGCAGAGGGCGGGCACTGGCCCCGCCCCAGTCTCGTAGGTCTTCACCAGTCGCTCGAGGCGGATCATCGGATGCCCCCGCCGCCCGGACCGCCGGGGCCGCCGGGGGCGCCCCCGCCGACGGCGCCCGTGACCGTGCGCACCGCCGTCGGGGTCGCCGTCCCGATCGCCCCCAGCAGCACCGTGTCGCCCTCGTTGAGGCCGCTGGTGATCGCGGTGTTCGTGCCGTCCGAGCCAGCGACCACCACCTGCCGCTGCACCGGCTCGCCGCCGGCCTCGCCGGGCAGGTAGACGAAGCGCTGCCCGCCCTGGCGGCGCACGGCGCCGCTGGGCACCAGCAGCTGGTTCTCCGTGACGCTCAGCAGCAGCGTGATCGAGGCGTTCATCCCGGCCGCCGGCAGCGTCGGGTTGAGGAGCGCCTGCGCCACGCCGGCCGCGCCGGCCGCCCCGCCGCCCGCCCTGCCACTCGGTCCTGCGCCCGCGGTGCCGCCGCCCGCGGCGCCCGGGGTGCCGCTCGCTCTGCCGTTCTGGCCGGCGCCAGCCGTGCCGCCGGGCGTGGCGCCCGTGCTCGCGCCGCCCGTGCTCGCGCCGCCCGCGGCGCCGGCCTGGCCGCCGAAGACCGCGGCGAGCTGCGCGCCGCTGGGGCCGCCCACCGTGCGCAGCAGCGCCGGTAGCTGGTCGCGCACCGCGGTCAACGCCTCCCCGCGCAGGATCGCCGCCTGCACCGGGTAGGTCACCACGCCCTGCGTCACCGCCGGTGCCGGGCTCACGCCCATGATGCGCACGACATATGTGCTGCCCGGCAGCGAATCGAAGCGCGCCACGCCGAGGACGCCAGGCTTGAGGCCGGAGAGGTCCGTCTCGGAGACGGTGAGGTCCACGCGGATCGCGTCCGGGTTCGTCAGCACCACGGAGCCGGATCCGTTGCGCTGGCCAGCGAACAGCGTGACCGCGCCGGCCGTCCCGGCGAACGGCGCCTTCAGCGTGAGGTCGTCGAGCGCGTCCTGCGCCTGCTGGAGCCCGATCTGCGCCGATGCCACCGACTGCTGCTGGAGCGCGACGTCTGTCGCCGTGGGCGAGCCGAGCGCCTGCTGCCTCGCGACTGCTGAATCGAGGGTGGCCTGCGCGCTGTCGATGGCGTTGCGGGCCTGTTGCACGTCGATGTCAAGCGGGGGCTGGCCGAGCGAGTCGCGCTTCGCCTGCGCGGACCGCAACGACGCGGCCGCGGAATCGCGGCTGTTCAGCGCGCCCAGATAGGAGCTATTCGCCTGCAAGAACGCGACTACGCGGCTGGCACCGGTCGTGGTGAGGACGTGGCGTTGAACAGCCGAGTTCAGCGTGTCCACGGCGTACTGGGCCAGCGGCAGGTCCGCGGCGGCGCAGACCCCCAGGGGAAGGCCCGGCGTGAAGCAGTAGGAGTCCTGCGCGCTCACCAGGCTCAACTTCGCCGAATCGACCTGACTCAACGCGCTCAGCCACCCGTTCTTCGCCTGCGCGAGTGCGGCGTCCGCCGCCGCGATGTCGGCGTCGGAAAGCGGCTGGAAGAGGTTCTTGTAGGTCATCTGTGCGCTCATCAACTGCACCCGCGCGCTCTGTACCGCTTGGAAGGCAGCCGTCGCATCGGTGGCGTTCGGCGGTGCCAGCAGCTGCTCGAGACGGGTCTGCGCCTGCTGGAGGCTCAGCTGCGCGCTCGCATAGCGGCGCTGCGCGTCGCGGTCGTCGAGCCGCGCGAGCGGCTGCCCCGCCTGCACCCTGTCGCCGACCCGCACCAGCACCTGCGTCACCACGCCGCTGGCGGCGAACGTCAGGATCGACGACTGGTCGGTGGCGGCGGTGCCCGGGATCGTGAGCGTCGTCGCCAGCGCGCCCACCGTCGCTTTCGCCTGCTGGGGCGCGGCCACCGGCGTGCCGCCACCCCCGCTGAAGAAGGCGAGGTACGAGCCCGCCGCGACCACGGCGACGATCGCCGCGAGCGCCGGCAGTCGCCAGCGCCGCCACCGCGACCGGCGCGCGTCGATGATCTGGTCGAGATCAAGCTCTGCCATGCCTACGCCTCCGCCGCTCGAGATGTCGTCGCCATGGCGGGAACGTGATGGTGGTATGAATAATGACTTGCTACATCAGCATAATCGGCCCATGCCAACTCGATCCGCCCACCACCACCGAGAACGACGAACCGTTGCGTTCCGTTCGTCCCGCCCTGCGGGAACCGGTGCGCGAGATCATGAGCCTCTGGCGCCGCATTGACGAGTCGCGTGCTGCGCTGCGCGGCCACCCACTGATGGGCACCCGGCTGACGATGCCGCAGGTACGGACGCTGCTGACGGCCGCGCGGCTCGGGCCCGCACGGTCGAAGGAAATCGCGGAGGCGGTGGGGGTGGCGCCGCCCAACCTCACCGGCATCGTCGATCGCCTCCAGCGGCTCGGCTACGTCGAGCGGACGGCGGACGAGCGCGACCGGCGCGCGCTGCGGGTGGGTCTCACCCCCACTGGGCGCGCGCTGGTGCGCGAGATCGTCGATGCCGGTCCCGGCCGCCTCGCGGCGTCGCTCGGCGATCTCACCGCGGAGGAGCTCGCAGCGCAGCGCGTGGGCCTCAGCGCGCTGGTGCGCGCGCTCGAGCGCCACGCCGGCGAGGCCGATGGACCGCCCGCCTGAGGGCGCCGGCGGGTCGCAAGACGGCCCGCGCTGGAACTGCGCGGCGACGGTGGCGAACCACATCGCGGCGCCGTTGGCGAGCCACAGCACGGCCGCGTAGCGCAGGCTGCGCGCGGCGGTCGCCCGCGCCCCACGCTCGCGGGCGTCGAGGCGCCGCAGGCCGTTCGCCCACGCTCGCCCCACCAGCCGCTCGCTCACCACGACCACGATCGTGATCAGCAGCAGCGGCACGCTGAACGCCAGCGCGCTGGCGAGCAGGAAGAGGTAGGTCAGCCACGGGTAGGTGGTGCCGGCGGCGGCCAGCACGAAGAGGCCGCTGACGAACAGCGACAGGCCGACCACCACCAGCACCGGCGTTGAGCAGCGCCGCACTGTCGCCGGCCCGATCGCCGCCGCGCGCCGCGTGGAGGACCCCTGCTCGCCCATCGCCTGCTCCTCTCCCCGACGCCGCGCCACGATCATCGGCAGGAGCGCCGAGCGTACGCTACCGTGGGCGGCGGGGAACACCCGCGAACGGCCGCGAGGCCGCCCTGACGTCGCCGAGTATGCGCCTGCGCGCGCGCGTGCTTTGATCAACCAGCACCGCGCCCCGCGCGCCGGCCCAGCGCCCGCCGCAAGGGCGATGGCCCGGGAAGCATGGATGCCCACAAGCGCCTCGGACGAATCGCAGCCGCGCGAGGAAGAGGTCGTCCCGCCGACGCCCGGCCCGCGCATGGGCGGGCCGCACATGCTCGCCGGCAGCAAGATCGGCTCGCCGCGCGCCCGCGTCCAGCGCACCCATCGCCTGCTGCGCTTCGCCCGGCCAAGCCACTGGGTGGCGACGCTGGCCGCCGAGGCTCCGGACACCGCGCTTGGCCGGCTGTGGCGACGCGTGCGCTACCGGCTGTTCGGCACGCCGCTGGCCAGCGCGCGCGAGCTCTCGGAGCGGCTGTCGAAGAAGAAGGCACTGGCCATCTTCGCCTCGGACGCGCTCTCCTCCACCGCGTACGCGACCGAGGAGATCCTGGTGGTGCTGGTGCTTCTCGGCGGCGCGTATCTGTACCTGGCGCTGCCGATCGCCGTGGCGATCACGCTGCTGCTGGCAACCGTGATCATGTCCTACCGCCAGACGGTGCGCGCATACCCGCACGGAGGCGGCGCCTACCTGGTGTCGAGCGAGAACCTCGGACGCGTGGCCGGGGCGCTGGCGGCGGCGGCGCTACTCACCGACTACGTGCTGACGGTGGCGGTGAGCATCTCCGCGGGCATGCTCGCGGCGATCTCCGCCTTTGGAGCGCTCGCGCCCTACCGCGTCGAGATCGCCGTGGTAGCGCTGTGGGCGGTGGCGCTGATCAACCTGCGCGGGACGCGCGAATCCGGGACCGTGTTCGCCATACCGACCTACATCTTCATCGGCATGTTTGCGGCGATGCTCGCCGCCGGCCTCGCGCGTCTCGCCCTCGGCGGAGGGCCAGGATCGCTGACGCAATCCGCCCCGCCGCGGGAGACGCTCGTTGCCGTCGAGTCGCTCGGTATGCTGCTCCTCCTGAGGGCGTTCTCGTCGGGAGCGACGGCTCTCACCGGCGTCGAGGCGATCGCCGATGGCGTGATGGCGTTCAAACCGCCCGAGGAGCGCAACGCCGCGACGACGATGGCCTGGATGGGCGTCATCCTCGGAACGTTCTTCGTGGGCGCCACCTTCCTCGCCGTGCGCGAGGGCGTGGTCCCGCTCGAGAACGTCTCTGTGATCTCGCAGATCGGACGCATTGCCTTCGGCGGCGCCACGCCGCCCTACTACGTGCTGCAGGTGGCGACGGCGCTGATCCTGGTGCTCGCCGCCAACACCGCGTTCAACGGCTTCCCGGCGCTGGCATCGATCCTCGCCGCGGACGGCTACATGCCGCGCCAGTTCTCGTACCGTGGCGACCGCCTCTCGTACTCGTACGGCATCGTCGCGCTGGGCCTGGTGGCCACCACGGTGCTCGTGATCTTCGGCGCGGACACGCACCGGCTGATCCCGCTGTACGCCGTGGGCGTGTTCGTTGCGTTCACGCTCGCGCAGGCCGGCCTGACGGTCCGCTGGTACCGCCGCCGCCACCCGGGGTGGTGGCGCGCCGCCGCGATCAGCGGGGGCGGCGCCGCCGCCACGGGGATCGTCACCGTCATCGTCAGCGTGTCCAAGTTCACGCACGGCGCGTGGGTGGTGCTGCTGCTCATCCCCGCCTTCGTCTGGGGCCTCTGGCAGATCCACCGCCACTACGCCCGCATCGACCGGGCGCTGGCGATCCCGGAGGACGCGCAGCTCGCGCTGGCGGAGCGCTCGCCAACGCTGGGGGCGCACCCGGTGGTGGTGCCCGTGCGCGAGATCAACCTCGTCTCGCTGCGCGCGATCGAGTACGCCCGGAGCCTTTCGCGCGCCGTCACCGCCGTGCACGTCGTGCGCGCCTCCACCGAGGCGACGGCGGCGTTCGAGGAGCGTTGGCGGCAGCTGGTGTCGGACGTGCCGCTTGCCGTCGTGGAGTCGCCGTACCGTTCGTTCCTCGGCCCGTTCATGGCGTTCATCAACGCACTGCCGGTCCCGCCCGAGGCGCCGCTCACGATCGTCGTCCCGGAGTTCCGCCCGGACCGCTGGTGGCAGTGGTTCCTCCACAACCGCACCGGCGACCGCATCGAGCACGCGGTCGCCGCCCGCCCGGGCGCGGTCGTCACCCGGGCGACGGTCGGCATCCGCGGGCTCCAACAGTTCTCCGCGCGCACCGTGCGCCCGGCCCGGCCGGCGGGGTAGTGCACGGCGCGGTATACGATCGGCGCCGCAGTGGGAAGTGGAAGGAGACGCCAATGCGCGAGCCAGAGACGCTCGCCGCACAGCTCGTCGAGCTGGCGCCGGACGGCCTGATCTTCGCCGATAGCGGGGGCGTGATCCGCGAGTGGAACGCCGCGGCCACGCGCATCTTCGGTCACACTCGCGCGGAGGCGGTCGGGCAGAGCCTGGACCTGATCGTCCCGGAGCGGTTCCGCGAGGCGCACTGGAAGGGGTACGACGCCGCGCTCGCGGCGGCGCGCGCGAAGTCCGCGGGGCAGCCGCTGACCACGCGCTCCGCGCGCAAGGACGGCACGGCGATCTACGTCGAGCTGTCGTTTGTGATCGTGACGGACGCGGGGGGCGCGGCGATCGGCGCCCTCGCGCAGGCGCGGGACATCACCGAGCGCTTCGCGCGGGAGCGCGAGGAGCGCACGCGGGTGCGCGCGCTGGAGGAGCAGGTCGCGGCGCTCGGCGGCGCGACCCCGCCACCGGCCGCCGGCGGCTAGCTGTAGTTCCCACATAGGTTGTTGACAAAGAAGCGGCGCCCTCGATGCAGGCGAGGGACGGCCCACCCCTGCCCCTCCCGGCGCGGGAGGGGTTGAGCTCGAAGGGGCTGTGCCCCTTCGAGCATCCCGGCCAACCGGAACCCGCTCATCCGCGCTCCGTTCGCGGGGGCCGTTGGGCTATCACCACAACTCTTCATCCCCCTTCCCGCGCCCCGCGCGAAGCGCTGTTCTGTGTCCGAGGTAGGGAAGGGGGCAGGGGGATGGGCCGCCCACCGCAGACAGCGCGGCGGCAGTATCAACAACGTTCATGGGCAGTACAGATAGCGCGCGCCCCGTGGAGCGTGCCGGCCCTGCTCGCCCGCGCCATGTTCGGTTGCCGCGGCGATCAGACCGCGCGGCCGCGCAGCTCCTCGAGCGCTGCCGAGCGCGCGATCACGAAGTCCATCAGCCGCAGCCAGTTGCGATCGAGCAGGAACTGCCCGGCCAGCGCCGCGGCCACGGCGACGCCCACAATCGTCCAGTCCCCGTACGACACCGGCGTGAAGTCGAAGAACTCCCGGATCGGCGCGACGTAGACGGCGGCGACGAGCACGCCGAGCAGCACCAGCGCGAGCAGGATCGTCAGCAGCGGCCGGATCACGTCACGCCAGGAGGCGCCCTGGAAGCCGAGCACCTCCACCATGAAGAACAGTCCCGTCACCGCGATCGTGAGCGACACCAGCGTGCGCGCCTCCGCGATCGGACGCTCGAGCACCCCCTGCACCAGCAGGTGCACGATGATCGCCGCGGCGGCGAGGGCGATCGGGGCGGGAAGGGCCCAGCGCAGCACGCTGCGCGTGAAGTCCCGCCCGGCGCCGGGGGGCGGCACCGAGATCGAGATGAAGATCGCGGGGATACCCAGCGTCACCAGGGACGTGATCGATCCCTGCCGGGGCAGGAACGGGAAGTCCAGGCCCAGCATGTTCGTCGCGACGATCAGCAGGAAGGCGTAGACGCTCTTCGCCATGAACAGATTGCTCAGGCGCGCGCTGTTCCCCAGCACGAAGGTCGCCTCGCGCGCGCCGCGGATCAGCGCCTCGAAGGAGTCGTGCAGCAGCACGATCCCCGCCACCGCGCGCGCGGTCGCGGTACCGGAGGCCATCGCCACCGCGGCGTCCGCGGCGCGCAGCGCCGGCACGTCGTTCGCGCCGTCGCCCACCATCGCCACGAAGTGCCCCCGGGCGCGGAGCGCCTCGACGATCTGCGCCTTCTGGCGCGGGGCAACGCGTCCGAAGACGATGTACGCCTCCACCGCCTGCGCGAACGCCTCCGGCTCCATCGCGGCCAGCGCGTCGCCGCCGATGGCGCCCCCGGCCACGTCGATCTCCAGCTGGCGGAGCAGCGCCATCACGGTGCGCGGGTTGTCGCCGTTGATGATCTTCGGCGCGATGCCCAGCTCCGCCATCATCGCGAACGCCCCGCGCACCTCGCGGCGCAGCTCGTCGCCGAGCGTGAGCAGCGCGAGCGGGCGCAGCGGCGGAAGCGGGGCGTCCGGGCCGGGCAACGCCTGCGCCTCGGCGAACACCACCTCCCGCAGCCCCCGTTCCGCGGCGGCGGCGTAGGCGGCGCGCAGCGCCGGCGCGTCGCCCGCCGTGAGTACCGTCTCGGGCGCGCCCAGCACGAAGCAGCGCTGCGCGTCTCCACGCTCGAGCGCGAGCGCGCTCCAGCGCCGCGCGGAGGAGAACGGCACGCTACCCACCTCCCGCGCGCCGTTGCTCCGCGCCGCCAGCGCGGCGGCGAGCGCGGCGGCGGTGCGGCTCTCCTCCGCGGTGCGGTGCAGGAAGGCGCCCAGCCACCCGGCCAGCGCAGGGTCGGGGTCGGCCCACGTCGCCTCGGCGAAGGCGAGCCGGTTCGTGGTCAGCGTCCCGGTCTTGTCGAGGCAGATCACGTCGACGTAGTTCAGCGCCTCGACCGCGCCGATCTCCTGCACGATCGCCCCCGCGCGGGAGACGCGCAGCGCGCCGATCGTGAACGTGACGGTGAGCCCAAGGATGAGGCCGGCCGGCACCACCGTGGTGATCGTCGAGGTGGTCGCCTTCAACGACTCGGCGAGGCCGCGATCGGCGACGTTGTACTGGATCAGCAGCAGCGCCGCGAGCACGCCGGTGAGCGTGAGCAGCACGCGCATGATGCGGTTCAGCCGCGCCTGCAGCGGCGTGGAGCGCCGCACCAGCTGCCGCGCCTCGGCGGCCAGCGCGAAGGCGTACGCCGAGGCGCCCACGCGCTCCGCGCGGTAGTAGCAGTCGCCGGCGGTGCAGGCCGCGCCCGAGCGCAGCAGGTCGCCGGGCCGGCGGCGCACCGGCCGGTCAGCAGTGACTCGTCCATCTCGGCGGTGCGGGCCAGCAGCCGGCCCGTCGGCAACCACCTGGTCGCCCGGCAGCAGGTCGTCCTGCACCACCTCGGCGGCGGGCAGCGTCACCTCCACGCCGTCGCGCACCACGCGCGCGCTGGGGGCGGTGAGCGCCACGAGCCGAGCCGGTGGGTGGCGCGCAACTCCTGCAGGGTGGCGACGGCCACGTTCGCCGCGACCACCCCGCCCACGAACCAGCCGTCGCTCACCTCGCCGACCGCGAGCAGCGCGGCGATCAGCACCGCGAGGATCACGTTGAAGGAGGTCACCGCGTTCTGGCGGATCACCTCCACGTCCGAGCGCTACCGGGACGCCCCCACGTTGACCAGGCCGCGGGCGACGCGGTCCGCCACCGCGGCAGCCGTCAGTCCCGGCCCGGGAGCGCCGGCGCCGTCTGCGGGGGGCGTAGGAGCGGCCGCAGTGTTCACGGTCGCCAGCGTGAGGCATGCGCGGCGAGGTGGGAAGCGTCGCGCCGCAGCGCGCACCCGTCGCCGGCCGGC
>SHYR01000020.1 GCA_009692705.1 Dehalococcoidia bacterium | reverse complement strand
GAAGGGGCCCTGCATGTGCCCCCAGGTTTCGTGGGCGGTGAAGAACGCGTTGCCGGCGACGCCCGGGAGTGGGAACTCCGGGTACCAGCCGACGGCGTAGCTGCCGTCGACGGGCGCCTGCATCTCGCCGTTCACGATGCCCACCACCTCGATGTAATGGTCCACCCCCAGCGCCGGCGCGACGATGCGCGCAATCCCGCTGTCGTTCGCGGGGGGCGCCGCCGTTCGGAGTGGAGGCGGCGGGAAGACGAAGGGGGTCGGCTGCGGCGAGGGCGTGGGCGTCGGGGCCGGCGTGGCGGTCGGGGCGGCCGTCGCCACCGGCGTCGCCGTCGCCTCGGGCGTCACGGCGGGGGTAGCGCGCGCCGCCGGCCCGCCGTCGCCGGAGCACCCGCCGGCGAGCGCTGCGGCCAGCAGCGCGGCGGCGAGGTGCGCCCACACGCGCCGGTATCGGCGCCGCCAGTTCGTCCACGCCGTCCGCATCACCGCCACCTCGCCTCTCGCCGCCCGCACCATTGAAGGCGGTCGCCGGGCGCGGGACAACGTCGCGCCCGCCCTCGGGCGGCGAGGCCGGGCGCGGGCGGGCGAGTTGCCGGCGCGGCGGACGGCGTGGAAGACTGGCGGGGTGCAGATAGGCCTGATCTCCGACACCCACCTCACCGACCCGGCGAGCGACCTCCACCCGGGGGTCTACCGCGAGTTCGCCGGGGTGGACCTCATCCTCCACCTGGGGGACATCTACGCCACGTTCGTGCTGGACCGGCTGGAGGCGATCGCCCCCGTCGCCGGCATCCAGGCCTACCCCGATCCGCCGGACCCGCGGCTGATGAAGCTGCGCGTGATGCCGCTGGGCGGTCTGCAGGTGGCGCTGATCCACAACCTCGGCTTCCCGGAGACCTCCATCAACACCGATCGCGGCGTGGTGCTGCCCCGGGGGGTGCCGGCACGCGATATCCTCAGGAAGAAGTTCGGAGCGCAGGTCGACGTCGTGGTCTTCGGCGACACGCACGAGGAGTGCGTGGAGGAGCACGAGGGCGTGCTGTTCGTGAACCCGGGCAGCCCGATCTATCCCGGGATCCAGCACGCGCTCGGCAGCCCGGGGACGATCGCGATGCTCGAGATCGCCGGCGGCAAGGCGAGCGCGCGCATCATCCAGCTGTAGAGTCCGCGATCGAGCCGCGATCGGGGCAGCGCGCAGGGGAACAGGGAACTAGGGAGCCGGGTGGACTGGATCACCGAGCGCATCGCCATCGGCAACATCGAGGATGCGATGAACACCGCCGCCCTGCGGGCTGCGGGGGTCACCGGCGTGCTCTGCCTCAACGGGTTCCCGCACACCCCCCGCATCCACGGCTTCGCGTGGAAGAGCGTGACGCTGATCGACGGTCCGGGGAACTCCCTGAGCGACCTGCACGCCGCGGTCGCCGGCCTCGAGGAGCTGTGCCTGACGCACCGGGTGATGGTGCACTGCGCCGAGGGCCTGAGCCGCAGCGCCTTCGTGGTCGCCTGCTACCTCGCGAAGGAGCTGGCGATCACGCTCGAAGCGGCCGTGGTGCACGTGCAGCGCGGGCGCAAACGCGCGTACATCGACCGCGGGCTGCTCGCGCTCGTCGGTGACGGCTGGCCGCCGCCGGGCGCCACCTCGAAGGGCCGCTAGACCAGGCCGCCGGGCCCCTGCCGTTAGCTCAGCACGCCGTCCGCGTCGAGCTGGTCGAGCTCGGCGGCGGTGAGGCCCAGCACCTCCGTCAGCACCTCGCGCGTGTGCTCGCCAAGGGTGGGAGCGCGCTTCATCGGCACCGGCTGGCGGCGCTCCATGCGTACGGGCACGCCGTACAGCGGCTCGACGCCGAGCACTGGGTGCGCGACATCCACGTGGGTCCCCCACTCGCGCAGCGAAGCGTCGAGGTAGCGGTCGCCCTGGTCGCGGCAGGCGGTGCCGGCCACGCCCCGCTGCTGGAGGTGCTGCTCGAGCGCCAGCTTCTCCCAGGGGCGCGTCCACGCGTTCAGGTGCTCGTCCAGCGCGGCGCGGTGCTGCCGGCGCTGGTAGCGGTCGCTGAACTCCGGCGCCGCGCACCACGGCGGCCGCCCCATCGCCTCGCACAGCGCGTCCCACTCCTGCTCGGTCTCGACGACGATCGCGATCCACTGCTCGACGCCATCGACGTCCGCGCAGCGGTAGATGCCGTGCGGCGCGTACAGCGGGTGGTCGCTCCCGCGCAGGTAGCCGTTGCGGCCGTTCATCTGCACGTCGAGCAGGCCGAACCCTTGGTGCGCCGCCAGCGCCTCCCACATCGAGAGGTCGATGTATTCGCCGCGCCCGGTGCGCCGGCGCCGGTGCAGCGCGGCGAGCACGGCGGTGGCGGCGAACACCGCGACGTTCGGGTCGCCGACGGTGTGCGTGAAGCCGGTCATCTCGCCGCTGTCCTCGTAGCCGGTGATGAACTCCAGGCCGACTAGGCTGTTGACCGTGCCGCCGTAGCCGCGCAGCTCCCGGAACGGGCCGGTCTGCCCGGCGAGCGGCTGGCTCACCATGATCAGGCGCTCGTTCACTTCGCGCAGCGCAGGGTAGTTGAGTCCCGCCGCCGCGAGCGCGTGCGGCGTCATGTTCTCGATCACCACGTCGGAGACCGCGACGAGGCGCTTCACGAGCGCGCCCCCCTGCGGCGTCGTGATGTCGATCGTCACCGAGCGCTTGCCGCGGTTCACGTTGTGGAACATGGGGTTCTGCTCGGGGTCGGGCGTGTCGCCGATGATCGGGCGGCCCTGCCGCGCCGGGTCGATGCGCTTCGACGACTCGATCTTGATGACGTCCGCGCCCCAGTCGGAGAGGATGTGCCCGGTGACCCCGCCGGCCCACACCCAGCCCATGTCCACCACGCGCAACCCGGAGAGCAGCGGTCGCGGCACCTAGATCACCCCCGCCTGCTCCAGCGCCACCATGTCGTCGCGGTTGATCGTGAGCTGGCCGCCGAACACCTCGTCGTTGTGCTCCCCCAGCGTGGGCGCCGGGCGCCACGGTCCCAGCACCTCCGTGGCGAGGTGGTACGGCGGGCCCGGCATCCACATCGGCGCCATGCCCGGCTGCCGCGCATCCACGAAGAAGTTGCGCGCGCGCAGCTGCGGATCCTCGAGCACGTCGCGGAAGTCCTTCACCGCCGTGAACGGCACGCGCCCCGTGTAGAAGAGCTGCTGCAACTCGGCCTTCGTGCGCGCCGTGAGCCACGGATCGATCAGCGCGTTGAGCTCATCGGCGTAGAGCTCGTTCATCTTCAGGCGATCCTGGAAGCGCTCGTCGCTGCTCCACTCCGGCGTGCCCATCAGCTGGACGAAGCGCGTCCACTCGATCCGCTGCATCGCGATCAGGCGCACGTACCCGTCCTTGCACGGCAGAATGGCATACGGGTAGCCGCCGCCGCGGCTGTGGCGTCCCTGGCGCCGGGTGCGCCGTCCGTTGAACACCCACGACACCACGTTCATGCCGGTCTGGAAGGTCATCCACGCGTTGGCGCCGCTGAGGTCGATCCACTCGCCTGTTCCGGCGCCGTCGGCATCCCCCTCGGTACCGGCGAGCGCGAGCATGCAGCTGAGCGCACCCACCACGCCGGTGAAGAAATCCTCGAGGAAGTCCGGGAGCGGGAGCGGGGCGCGTTCCGGCGCGCCGTTGGCGAGCACCACGCCGCTCATCGCCGCCACGTTCAGGCCGTAGCCCTTGTGCGCGGAGTACGGCCCCGTGTGGCCGAACGGCGTGATCGACAGGTGGATCAGGTGGTCGTTCAGGCGGCGCACCTGCTCGTGCGCCAGCCCGAGCCGCGCCGCGTCCGGCGGCGCGACGTTCTCGATCAGCACGTCGGCGTCGGCGATCAGCCGCGCGAAGATCGCGCGGCCGGTGGAGCAGCCGAGGTCGAGCGTGACGCCGCGCTTCTTCGCGTTGAGATAGATGAACAGCCCGCTGCGCTCCGGGTCCGGGAGGTCGCCGGGGAACGGCCCCACCACGCGGCTGCGGTCGCCGCTGCGGGGCGCCTCGATCTTGAGCACCGTGGCGCCGAGGTCGGCCAGCACCTTGGAGGCGTATGGCGCCGTCACCAGGTCGCCGTACTCCACCACGCGCAGTCCGGCGAGCGGCCCGGCCTCGGCGGGGAGTTCACGCGGCTCGCCGGTCATCGTGCCTGCTCCGATCCTGCGTCCGCGCGGCGCCCGGGGACACGCCAATGCCTCCGGCGCCGGCAGCGGGGCCGCGCGCGGGGAACCGGCAGGCGATCACGCCAGCTCTCGCGGGGGCGGGGCGCCGCCGTCTCGATCAGCCTCTATCAGCGTAGCGCTGGCGCGTCAACGTTCGAGCCGAACGAGCGCACCGAACGGGCCGGGCGGATCGACCGCCCCGGCGACCAGCGGGCGGCCCGGCGGGTTTGACACCTCCTGGGGGCGCTGGTACACCGCTCGCACCAACACACTCGTGTTCGCCGGGGCAGGTCATCGTCATGGTCGAGCAGCAGCCGCACATCGTGGGGGAGCAGGAGTACGGGACCTACGTCTCCGGCGAAGAGGAACGCGAGATCACCGACGAGATGATCGCGCTCGCCAAGACCCGCATCGGCGTGGAGAGCTTCCGCTCCCGCGACGGCTGGAACACCGAGGCCAGCCGCTCGGCGATCCGCCACTACGCGCACTCGCTGGGGATGGACAACCCGCTTTACTCCGACCCGGAGTACGCGGCGAAGACCCGCTGGCACGGCATCGTCGCGCCTCCCACCTTCAGCTCCACGCTGGGCGTGGCGGTGAAGCGCGAGGTCACCCCCGAGCAGCGCGAGCAGGCGCGCGACCCGCTGGCCGGCATCCACGCCTGGTACGCGGGAACGCACACGCAGTTCTTCCGCCCGATCTACATCGGCGACACGCTCTACCGCCGCAACATCAACGGCGACTACGTGGAGAAGCGCAGCGAGTTCACCGGCCGCACGGTGATCGACTACGGCTGCATCGAGGCGTCCAACCAGCGCGGCGAGATGGTGCAGCGGAGCACCGGCTACAGCATCCGCGGCGGCCGCCAGAAGAAATGGGGGGAGCGCCAGAAGTACGCCGACATCCAGCCGCAGACCTACACGCCCGAGGATATCAAGAAGATCGAGGCCGACTACGACCGCATGGAGGTGCGCGGCGCGAACCCGCGCTACTGGGAGGACGTGCAGGTCGGCAACGAGCTCACGCCGGTGGTCGCGGGGCCGCTCCGGCTCACGGACATCCTCGCCTTCGCCTCGGGCTCCGGGCTGCTGATGAGCGGCTCGGACGGGTTCAAGCTCGGCTACGAGCAGCGCAAGAAGATCCCACGCGCCTGGCTCGTGAACCGCGCCGGGATCCCAGACGTGATCGAGGCGGTGCACTGGGACCACGCGATTTCGCAGCGCACCGGCAACCCGCTGGCGTACGACTACGGACCCCAGCGCACCGCGATCATGACCCACGTGATCACCAACTGGATGGGCGATGACGGCTGGCTGAAGATGATCGACAACCAGATCCGCCGCTTCGTCTACATCGGCGACACGATGTGGGCGAAGGGCCGGGTGACCGGCAAGGAGCAGGTGAACGGCGAATCGGTGGTCGATCTCGAGGTCTGGGTAGAGGATCAACGCGGACGCATCACCGCCCCCGGCCGCGCCGAGGTGCTGCTCCCGTCGCGGGAGCGGGGGCCGGTGGCGATCCCACCCACCTTCGCCAGCCCGCCGCCCGGCTGGTACGCATAGGCTGTACCAGGCACAGAGGTTGGTGACAGCCGGGGGCGGCCCACCCCTGTCCCTCCCGGCGCGGGATCTCCTAGGGGCTACGCCCCACTGGCCCCCGATGGCGGGAGGGGTGCGCGTGTTCGGTCTGCGCGCGTGTGCACGCAGGGCGCCGTTGGGGGTGCAACCCCAACTGATTTCATCCCCTTCCCGCGCCCCGCGCGGAGCGCTGTTCTCTCGCCGAGGCGGGAAGGGGGCATGGGGATGGGCCGCCCACCGCGCGCCACGGGACGCTCCCGCGCCGCGTGGACGGTGCACCTCCGCCGCACCAGCACGCGAGCCCGCCGAAGATACCGCCCTCCCCGCGCGGAGGGCGGGGGTCCCCCGATACGCGAACGCCCCGCAGCGGCAGATGCTGGCCCCGCGCGCAGCCGCTGCGCAGGGAGGGCGCCGCCGTTGGACGGGGAGCCGCCGCCGAGCGATGACCACCCGCGTGACGCGGGGTTCGACATGGCCTTCCGCGGGCGCGCGGTAGAGGTCACGCTCCGCCCGTTCGCGCCCCCAGCCGCCGCGCCGAGCGTCGACGCGATCCTCGCGGCGCTAGGGCCCATCCCGCTCGGACTGGTCGCCCGCGAGGCGATCGAGGCCGCGCTCACGGAGCTGCCCGAGGCGACCACGGAGATCCGCGTCACCGCGGGCGAGATCCTCGTCCCGCCAGACGCGGTCACCCCTTGCGCGATCGTGCTGTCGGCGAATCGCCTGGCGGCGTACGCCGTCCCGGTCGACCCGCCGCCCGCTCCCGCCCCGCCCGACCCCGCCACCGACGACCTGCCGCCGGAGGACGCCGCCGCGACCGAGACGCCAGAGGCGATCGAAACACTAGGCGCGATAGAAGCAATTGAAGCGATAGCAGCGACGGAGACGCCAGCGGCGATCGACCCGAACGGGGCGACCGAGCCGACAGGGGCGCCGGGGGCACCAGAGCCACCAGAGGCGACGGCGACGACAGAGGAACCTCCGCAGGCGCTGCCCGACACGCCACCAGAACCTCTCACCCTCTCCACCGCGCTGCTGCGCCAGACGATCGCCGCCGCGGGCGTCGTCACCGTGTTGCTCGACGACGTCATCGACGCCTTCGGCGACGGCGCGCCGTTCGAGGAGAGCCGCTGCGTCGCGCGCGGCACGGCTTCGATCCGCGGCCCGGACGCGGTGCTGGAGTATCACTTCGACCCGCACCCGCGGCTCATCCCCCGGCCGCGCACGAATGGCTCGGTGGACTACTACTCCACGCTGACCGAGCGCTTCGTCGCCGCGGAGGCGCCGCTCACGACGCGGCACCCGCCGGTGCCGGGGACGCCGGGATGCACCGTGCTGGGCGTGGCGCTCGTCGTGGCGCCCGTCAGGGACGTGCGCATCGAGCCGCTCGTCGGCAAGGGCACGGACCTGCGCGGCGACGAGCTGATCGCCACCTTGCCCGGCCGGCCGGTGATCGCAGGCAACGGCCGCGTCGACATCCTGCCGGTGTTCGAGGTCGCGGGCAACCTCGACTACAGCGTCGGCAACATCGACTTCCCGGGTGACGTGGTCGTGCCGGGCGATGTCAGGCCGGGGTTCTCCATCGTCGCCGGCGGCTCCGTGGCGGTGACGGGGTGGTGGAGGGCGCTACGATCACCGCCGCGCACGACGTCGCCGTGATGGGCGCCGTGGGCGAGCACGGGAGCGTGTTCCGAGGTCGGCGGCAAACTCGCCGCCCAGTACCTCCACTCGGCCCGGGGCCACGCCGGCGGCACGGTGCACGTCACCAGCGAGATCGTGAACTGCCGGCTGACCGCGGAGCGCATCGTCACCGGGCCGAGCGGGCGCATCGCCGGCGGCGCGCTGATCGCCGCGACCGAGATCGACACCGGCTCGCTGGGCACGCACAGCGGAACGCTGACCGAGGTCAGCGTCACGTCGCCGCTGCCCGTCGCGGTGATCCGGGCTCGCCTCGCCACGCACCCGGGGGTGGTGGTCCACCTCGGCGAAGCGCGGCGCCACATCGAAGAGGAGCTGCCGTCGGCGTCATTCTGGGAGGTCGCGGGGGGCGTGGTGACGCTGCGCTCCACCGCCGACGAGCACGAGGCGCAGCAGGCACGCGAGGTACCCGAGGCACACGCCGTGCCCGAGGTATCCCAGATACCAGAGGCACCAGAGGCGTCCGACCTACCCGAGGTCGCCGCTGCACCCGACGCCCCGGCGACGCCCGACACCCCCGCGTCGGCGGCGGCGTGATCGGCGCTCCCGCGCCGCGCTAGCCGTCGAGCGGGATCGCAACGGCTGCCTCCAGCGGCTGTCCCCACGGCATCACCACCGGCTGAACGTCGATGCGGTACCGCTCCGGCGCGTCGAGCACCGCGGCAAGCCGCGCGGCCGCGTGCGCGCCCACCAGCATCCGATTGCCGCAACAGCAGGACTCTGGCGCCGGGGCGCCGTTCGAGCGATCGAGCGCGAAGCCCGCATCGCAGCCGCAGAAGCAGTCGTAGTTCACGTTCGCCCCCACCGCGGTCCGCTCGATACGGTAGCCCGCCGGCCGCCAGCCCGGCGGCCGCGTGCCGTGCGCGTCCCCTCCGCCCGCCGGGATGTCGCCCAGTGGATAGCCCGCGGCGGCCAGCGCTGCGCCCAGCGCGTCGAGGAGCGTGCCCGACGTCGCGTCGATCACGAACGTCCGCGCATCGGGGTCGCCCGAGATGAACCGCACGCCCGCGGTCGTCTCCACGGTGTTCCGGATCGTGGCGATGCAGTGGTCGCACGTGATCTCCGGAGACGACAGCAGCATCTGCACGGCGGTGACCCTCGCATCGAGCGCTCGGGACTGCGATCGTAGCACCCTGCGGAGCGCCCTCCTGCGCGGCGCGCGGCCCGGAGGCCGATCCCGCCGTGCGGGTCTGGCGGTGCCGAGCACAGAGGAGCACAGAGGTTGGTGACACCGAAACGGTGCCCTCGATGCAGGCCGGGGGCGGCCCACCCCTGCCCCTCCCTATCTCGGCCACAGAACAGCGCGGGGCGCGGGAGGGGTTGAGAACGAAGGGGCTACACCCCTTCGAGCATCCCGGCCAACCGGAACGCGCCCGTCCGCGCTCCGTTCGCGGGGGCCGTTGGGGTGTCACTTCCAACTGTTCATCCCCCTTCCCGCGCCCCGCGCGAAGCGCTGTTCTGTGTCCGAGGTAGGGACGGGGGCAGGGGGATGGGCCGCCCACCGCAGACCGCTCGGCGGCGGTGTCAACAAGCTGCGTGGGCGCTACATCTAGCGATCTAGCGCTCGCCAGCGCCCCGCGGCGAGGCGCTGGCGTGTGCGGCGGGGAGGCGGGCGGCGAGGTACTCCGCCACGTGCAGCGTGCGTATCGCCAGCCCCGCGGCGTGCGCGCCGCCGCGGAGGTGCAGCACGCACCCGGGGTTGTCCGTCACCAGGACGCGCGCGCCGCTCGCGCCGACGTTCGCCAGCTTCCGCGCGAGCACGCCCGCCGCCAGCTCGGGCGCGGCCAGCGAGGTGGCGCCACCGAAGCCGCAGCAGACCTCCGCCTCCGCCAGCGGCACCACCTCCACACCGCACAGATCCGCGATCAGCCGCTCGAGGCGATCCTCCGCGTGGAGCAGGTGGCTCCCCTGGCAGAAGCGATGGACGGTCACCGGCGCGCGATCGCCCGCGGCGAGCGTGCCCGCCGGCAGCCGCGCCGGTCCCGCGAGGTAGCCGGCGAGGTCGTGCACCCGTCCGGCCAGCCCGAGCGCCCGCGCCTGCCACGCCGGGTCGCCGGCGAAGAGCCGCGCGTAGTCGTGCAGCATCATCACCACGCAGCTGGGGGCGGCCGTCACGATGTCGTCCGTGCCATCGAGCGCCTCGATCGTCGCGCGCGCCATGCGCCGCGCGGCATCGTGATCGCCCGCATCGAACGCCGGCAGCCCGCAGCAGTGCTGGTCAGGCGGGACGATCACCTCGGCGCCCGCCGCGCGCAGCAGCGCCGCCGCCGCGACCGGCACCTCGGGCGCGAGCCGGTCCGCGACGCACTGCAAGAAGAGCAGCACCCGCCGCCCGCTGGCCGCCGTCGGCGCCAGCGGCGCGCGCGCCGCCCGCAGCGCGGCACGCGCGCGCGCCGGCCGCCACGGGATCGCCGGCGGCGTCCGCCACGAGACGTGGCGGCGCGCGAGGCCGAACGGCAGCCGCGTGAAGCCGCCGGCGCGCAGCGGCAGCGCGGCGAGCGCGAGCAGACGGCTCGCCACCGCCACCAACGGCCGCGACGCGAACGCGCGCCAGGCGAGGCGCCGCAGGCGCGCGCCGCGGCCCCGCGCGAAGGCCTCGCGGCGCACCTCGAGGATCTGCGCGGGCAGCGGGATCGCCACCGGGCACACCGTCGCGCAGGCGCCGCAGGAGAGGCAGAGCGACTGCGGTCCCGCGGCCGCCGCGAGGCCGTGGTGCGCGGCGGTGGTGACGAGCCCGATCGGGCCGGTGTAGATGTGCCCGAAGGCGTGCCCGCCGACCACCTGGTAGGCCGGGCAGACGTTCGCGCAGGCGCCGCAGCGGATGCAGCGCAGCGCCGGCGCCAGCGCCGGGTCCGCGGCCAGCGCGGAGCGCCCGTTGTCGATCAGCACGATGTGCAGCTCATGGCCCGCGGTGGGACCGGAGATGAACGTGGTGTACGTCGAGATCGGCTGCCCCGTCGCGGAGCGGGCGAGCAGGCGCACCTGCCGGATCGCGTCGGCCAGCGACGGCACGATCTTCTCCGCCCCCACGGTCACCACGTGCAGCGGCGGCAGGCTGGAGGTCAGCCGCCCGTTGCCCTCGTTGGTCACGAGCATCACGCTGCCGGTCTCGGCGATCAGCGCGTTCGCCCCCGTCAGCCCCAGCCCGGCGTGCAGGAAGCGCTCGCGCAGCGCCGCGCGCACGCTGCGCGCCATCGCCGGGATGTCGTCGGCGTCGAACGGCTCGCCGAGCGTGCGCGAGAGCAGCGCCGCCACCTGCCCCCGGCGCCAGTGGATCGCCGGCATCACGAGGTGGCTGGGGCGGTCGCCGGCAAGCTGCAACAGCCACTCGCCGAGGTCCGTCTCCACCGCCTCCACGCCGGCCGCCGCGAGCGCGGCGTTGAGGCCGATCTCCTCGGAGACCATCGACTTCCCCTTGACCGCCAGCGTGATCCCGCGGCGCCGGCAGAGATCGGCGATGTAGCCGTTCGCCTCCGCCGCGCTACCCACCTCCACGACGACCGCGCCGGCGGCCTCCGCGTGCGCGCGGAACTGCGCGACGTAGCGCGCGGGCTCGGCAAGCACGCGGTCCTTGATCGCCGCGAACTCGTCGCGCAGCGCGCCGAACCCGCGGCCGGCGATCGCTTCGAGCGCGAGCATCTGGGCGTCGCGCGTGCCCTGCCAGGAACGCTGGAAGCCTAGCAGCCCGCCGCGCACGTTCGCGTCGGCGAGCGCGCCGCGGTAGCGCTGCGCGAACGGCGCGATCCCGGCGGAGGGGCCGGAGCGGGCCGGGCCGTCACTCATCCGAGCACCACCACGTGCACCGCGTGCGGCCCCTGCACGCCGATGGTGAGCGAGCGTTCGATGTCGGCGGTGCGCGACGGCCCGGTGGTCAGCGAGGCGTAGGCGGGCTGCCCCGCCTCCGCGAGCGCGCCCGGGACCGCGTCTAGGCTCTCCACCACGCGCCCGCGCTCGACCACCTGGATCAGCGCGCGGCTGAGCATCGACACGCAGCGGTCGGCGAGGTCGGGTTCGATCAGCAGCACGGAGCCGGTCTCCGCCACCGCGAGCGCGCCGCGCACGATGCCGACCGCGGCGTCAGCGACGGAGGCGGCGGGCGCCGCGGCGTCGGGGAGCAGCGCGCGTGCGCCGAGCCACGCGAGGAGCGCGGGCTGTGCGCGCGCGAGCGAGGGGGCGAGCGCGACGCGGCCGTCGCCCGCCAGCGCGATCGCCAGCGCCGCGACCTCCGGCCACCCGGCGAGCGCGTGCACGCTGGACTGCGCCTCCTCGGCGCGCGCGCGGAACGTTTCGACGGCCGAGGTCACGATCGCGGCCCTCCCCGGCGCCCGCGCAGGCGGCGTCCCGCCGTGACGCTAGCGACTTCGGCGACGCGCCGTCCACCGGCGAGCGCGCCCGCGGCACCCGCGCCTCAGACGCGGATCACGACCTTCCCCACGTGCGCCTGGGACTCGAGGTGCCTGTAGGCGTCGGCCGCCTGCGCGAACTCGAAGACCCGGTCGATCACCGGGTGCACGCGGTGCAGCTCCAGCGCGCGGTTCATCCGCTCGAACATCGCGCGGCTGCCGACGTAGATGCGCGTGGCGCGGATGTTCCGCGCCACCAGCGGCACGCGCGGCACCTCGCCCTCCCCGCGCGCCACGCCGCCGATCAGCACGATCTCGCCACCGAGGCGCGTGGCCGCCAGCGACTGCGCGAACGTGCGCTCGCCGCCAACCTCCAGCACGAGGTCGACCCCCGCGCCCCCCGTCAGATCCAGCACGGCGCGCTCCCAGTCCGCGCGTTCACGGTAGTTGATCGTCTCGTCCGCGCCCAGCGCGCGCGCCCGCGCCAGCTTCTCGTTGCTGCTCGACGTGATGATCGTCCGCACCCCGCCGATCCGCGCCAGCTGGAGCCCCACGATGGAGACGCCGCCGGTGCCGAGCAGCAGCACGGTCTGCCCCGGACGCAGGCGCGCCTGCTCGAACATGCCGTTCCAGGCGGTGAGCGCCGCGCAGGGAAGCGTCGCCGCCTCCTCGTCGGTCATGTGCGTGGGGATGCGCACCACGGCCGCGGCGGGGAGCACCACCCGCTCCGCGAGCATCCCGTCGACGGAGCCGCCGAGCGCGTCGCGGATGTACTCGGGGGCAACCTCCCCGTCGCTCCAGCCGGGGAAGAAGCACCCGGCTACGCGATCGCCCGCCGCGAAGCGGCTCACCCCGGCACCCACCGCGACCACCTCGCCCGCGCCGTCCGAGAGCGGAACGGCGGCCTGCCGCGCGTTCCGCGCGATCATCAGGTCGCGGTGGTTCAGCGCCGTCGCGCGCACGCGGATCAGCACCTCGCCGCGCCCCGGCTCGGGATCCGGCGCCTCCACCAGCGCCAGCCCCGCGATCCCGCCGCCCGCCGTCAACCGGTACGCCTGCATCGCCCGCCCCCTTCGCACCGTGGCACGAGCGATCCTACGAGGTGACGGCTTGCTGGATGGAATCACGGTCGGGCGCTCTTACGAACTGCCGGCCCTGGGAGTTCCCGGTCGGGCGTTCTCTCAAGTCCTACCGGTCAAGTACTTGCGGGAACTCGATGTCCGGCGACAAACCGCCTCACGCCAAACTCTGCCTTGAGCCAGAACCGCCCGCACCCGCGACGGGCTAGGCCCGCGCTCGCATCGCCTGCGCCGGCAGCGCCGCCAGCGAGGCGTACACGGCCCGCCGCAGCGACGGGTAGCGCAGGTCGACGTTCGGGCCGGCCTGGTTCATGACGTAGCCGAAGCCGAGACGATGGTCGGCGTCCGCGAAGCCGTGCGACCCGCCCAGCCCGCCATGGCCGAAGGCGCTCGGCCCCTGCTGCGCCTCCTCCGTGCCCGGCGCCGGCAGCGCGAAGCCGAGCCCGCGCCGGACGTAGCCCCCCGTGATCACGTCCTCGCCGGCGGCCTGCTCCGTGCACGCCCGCAGCACCGAGGCCGGCGACATCAGCGTCACACCGTCCAACGAGCCGCCGCACCCGATCGCCGCGTACATGCGCCCGAGGCCGCGAGCGCTGGCGTGGCCGTTCGACGCAGGGATCACCGCGGCGCGCCACTGACGGGTGTTCGCGTCGCGCCAGCGGCGTGGCGGGTTGTTGAACACCTTCTTGTGCATGTCGCTGAGCTGGCCCTGGGCCTGCGTGCGGGACGGCTCCGCCTGTGGCGTCGGCGCCGGCGGCAGGAACGTGGCGGTGCGCGCATCGTCGGCGGGGGCGGTGCCCCAGTACAGGTCGAGGCCCAGCGGTCCGGCGACCTCACGCCGCAGGAACTCCCCCGGGTCCATGCCCGTGGCGTGGCGCAGCACGCCGCCGTTGATCCACCCGAAGGTGGCGGCGTGGTACCCCATCTGCGCCCCCGCCGCCCAGAACGGCTCCGACGCCGCGACGTACTCCAGCATCTGCTCGAAGTCGTAGATCGCCTCGTCCGGCACGCGCATGCTCGGTGCCGGCAAGCCGGCGGTGTGCGTGAGCGCGTGGCGCACCAGCACGCGATCCTTCCCGTGCTGCGCGAACGCCGGCCAGTAGTGCGCCACCGGCGTGTCGAGGTCGATCACGCGACGGTCCAGCAGCATGTTCATGCACGTCGCCAGCCAGCCCTTGCCGTTCGAGTAGGTGGTGACGATGGTGTCCGCCGTCCACTCCGCGGTGCGCGCGGCGTCGCGGTAGCCGCCCCAGAGATCGACGACCGCCCTCCCGTCGAGGTAGACGCAGACCGCCGCGCCCACATCGCCGCGCGCGCGGAAGTTCTCGACGAACGCCTCCTCCACGCGCTCGAAGCCGGGAGCGCAGGTGCCGTGGATCGGGGTGTCATGCATCGCTCACCGCCATCTCATGATCGGTTGCGCGGGGCCGTGTGGCACTGTAGCCGTTCCGCCCGTCCAACCGCTGCTGGCAGACGAGCGCGGCATCACGATCATGATGATACGCCGCCCGCGCGAGCCCTCACGCTGGTGCACGCCGTGCCCAGCCACTACATTGATGCGGATCGGCGTGTCCTGACGGACGTGCCGATCCGCATCAGGACGGCCCCAACAGAACGACGCACGGGCCGCAGACATCCGGAGGGAACGCGTGTGACGACGGAAAACTACTGGAAAGTGCTGGGGAGAAATCAGGTCAGTCGCCGCGGCGTGCTGCGCGCTGCCGCACTCGGCGGGGCCGGCCTCGCCGGGGCGGCGCTGATCGGCTGCGGCGGCGGCGACGACGAGAGCGCCGCGACGACAAAGCCGGCGGTCCCGGCGGCGACCGCCGCGGTGGCGGCGAAGCCCCGCTTCGGCGGCACCCTGAAGACGTCGATGGGGGCCGACCCGCCGGGGTGGAGCGTGTTCACGGCGGCGGGCGTCACGGGCAACATGAACAGCTTCGCGCAGGACAAGCTGCTCGAGTTCGAGGCGGGGCCGGGCGTTGACCCCACCTCGCACGACCTGATCCCGGGGCTCGCCACGGCGATGCCGGAGCAGCCGGACGGACAGACCTACGTCTTCAAGGTGCGCCAGGGCGTGAAGTTCCAGAACGTCGCGCCGGTCAACGGCCGGCCGATGCTGATCGAGGACGTCAAGTTCGCGATCGACACCATCCGTACCACCGGCACCTTCAAGAAGGACTTCGAGGCGGTGACCAGCGTGACCGCGGCGGACGCGCAGACGCTGGTGGTGAAGACGGACAGGCCGTACGCGCCGCTGCTGGCCTCCATGACCGGCCAGTACGGCTGGCCGATCTTCCCCAAGGAGCTGGTGGAGAACAAGCTCACGGATACCACCACCATGGGCACCGGCGCCTACATCCGCGCCGAGTGGAAGCAGGGTGTCCAGATCCTCTGGAAGAAGAACCCGGACTACTGGGACAAGACCAAAGGGTTCCTCGACGAGATCCAGCAGCTGATCATCGCGAACGCGGACTCGGCGGTGGCGGCGTTCAACACCAGCCAGATCGACCTGCTCACCCAGGCGGTGAGCTGTGTCGCGTATCCCACGATCAAGAACGCCGAGGTCCAGCAGTACCTGGGCGGCAACCTGTTTGCCTCCTTCGACACGTCGAAGCCGCCCTTCAACGACGTGCGCGTGCGCAAGGCGATGTGGCTGCTCTACAACCGCGAGGCGGAGGCGCAGGCGATCTTCTGCGGCAACACTCGCCCCACC
>SHYR01000004.1 GCA_009692705.1 Dehalococcoidia bacterium | reverse complement strand
CGCATGTGCACCTGCTCCACCTTCGCCTCGATGATGCGGCGGGCGAGCGCCTCGGTGATTTCCTCGTTGGCGCCGACGATCAGCTCGCCGCTCGCGGGGTCGGCCACCGGCGAGGCGCTCCAGCGCCCGTTGATGCGCTCCTCGAGCGTCGCCAGGATGCCGGCCTCCGCCCGCTCGCGCAGCCAGACGCCGGGCACCGGTTCGCCGGCCGCGGTGCAGTCCTCCTGGTTCACGACCAGGTCCTGCGAAACGTCGATCATGCGCCGCGTCAGGTAGCCAGAGTCCGCCGTGCGCAGCGCGGTGTCGGCCAGGCCCTTGCGGGCGCCATGCGTGGACATGAAGTACTCCAGCACGGAGAGGCCGTCCCGGAAGGAGGAGCGGATCGGCAGGTCCATGATGCGCCCGGAGGGGTCGGTCATCAGCCCGCGCATGCCGGCCATCTGGCGGATCTGGGTGATGTTCCCCTTGGCGCCGGAGGTGGACATCATGGCGAGCGCCCCCACCGGGTTCAGGTTGTCCTGGATCGCGCGCTGCACGCGGTTGGTGGTCTCGGTCCAGATGTTGACGTTGGCGGTGTAACGTTCATTCGCGGTCACCAGCCCCAGCTGGTACTGGTCTTCCATCTCCGCGACGCGGCGGTCGGCCTCTGCCATCAGCTCGCCCTTGTGGATCGCGACGTCCAAGTCGTTGCTGGCGATCGTGATCCCGGACTGCGTGGCGTAGCGGAAACCGAGGTCCTTCACGCGGTCGACGAACTCGACCGTGGCCTCCGGCCCCAGCTCGCGGTGGATGCGCGCCACCAGCTCGCGCAGCGCTTTCTTGTCCATCGTCTGGTTAAGGAAGCCAAGCTGATCCGGCACCACCTCGTCGAAGAGCACGCGGCCGACCGTGGTCTTGATCAGCTCTGAGCCGCGCTGCACCCGCACGGCGTCGTGGAGGCGCAGGTGGCCGAGCTGGTACGCCATGCGCAGCTCGTTGTCGCGGTAGGCGTGCGCCGGCCCGCCGCCGCCGCCGGGCGGGGCGTAGGTCATGTAGTAGCAGCCCAGCACCATGTCGAGCGTGGGCGCCACGATCGGCTCGCCATCCGACGGCGAGAGCAGGTTGCGCGAGCTCAGCATCACCTGGCGTGCTTCCGCCACCGCCTCGTAGGACAGCGGCACGTGCACCGCCATCTGGTCGCCGTCGAAGTCGGCGTTGTAGGCGAAGCACACCAGCGGGTGCAGCTGGATGGCGGAGCCCTCCACCAGGATCGGCTCGAATGCCTGGATGCCAAGGCGCCAGAGCGTCGGCGCGCGGTTCAGCAGCACCGGGCGGTCCTTGATCACCTCCTCGAGCACGTCCCAGACCTCGGGGCGGGCGCGCTCCACGATGCGCTTGGCGCTCTTGATGTTGTGCGCGAGCCCCTTGCGCACCAGCGCGTGCATGATGAACGGCTTGAACAGCTCCAGCGCCATGCGCTTGGGCAGCCCGCACTCGTGCAGCCGCAGGTCCGGCCCCACCACGATCACCGAGCGCCCGGAGTAGTCCACGCGCTTGCCGAGCAGGTTCTGACGGAAGCGCCCCTGCTTCCCCTTCAGCAGGTCGGAGAGCGACTTCAGTTTGTGGTTGCCGGAGCCGCTCACCGCGCGGCCGCGCCGGCCGTTGTCGATCAGCGAGTCCACCGCTTCCTGCAGCATCCGCTTCTCGTTGCGGATGATGATCTCTGGCGCGCCCAGGTTGAGCAGCCGCTTGAGACGGTTGTTGCGGTTGATCACGCGGCGGTAGAGATCGTTCAGGTCGGAGGTGGCAAAGCGGCCACCGTCCAGCTGCACCATCGGGCGCAGGTCCGGCGGCAGCACCGGCAGGTCCTGGATGATCATCCACTCCGGCTTGTTGCCGGACTTGCGCAGCGCTTCCACCACGCGCAGCCGCTTGGTGGCCTTCTTGCGGCGCTGCCCGGACGTGGACTGGATCTCCTCGTTCAGGCGCACGCGCAGGCTGTCGAGGTCCAGGCGCTGCAGGATCGACAGGATCGACTCCGCGCCCATCCCGGACTTGAACACCAGCCCGAAGCGCTCCTCCATCTCCCGGTGCTCGGCCTCCGCGAGGATCGTGAGCGTGTCCGACTGCACCGGGTCGCGCAGCTTCTCCAGCCGCTTCACCAGCGGGTCGTACTCCTTACGCACGGCGGTACGGACCGCCGCGATCTGGTCGCGCAGCGGCGCCAGCTCCTTAAAGGCAGCGTCGCGCTTCTGCTGCGCCGCGGCGCTGGCGGCGAGCTGCAGGTCCGCCTTCTTGCCCGCGAACCGCTCCTTGAGCGCGCTCACCTGCTGGCGCGCGACCTCGTGCAGGGTGGCGATCGTCTTCGCGGTCAGCACGTCGCCGCGCGTCGCCAGCGCCTCCTTGCGGAATGTGAGCCGAGCGCGCAGCTTCTCGCCGATGCGACCGCGGAGGTCATTCTCCAGCGCGCTCGCCTCGGTCATCGTGGCGTCGATCTCGCTCGCCAGCTCGTCGTCGGCCGCTTCCAGCGCCAGGTCACGGCGCCGGTGCAGCTCGGCGACCTCCTGCTCGAGCGCCTCGTCGCGCACGGCGATACGGCTGCCGGTCTCGCCCTCGCGGCGGCTCACCTCTTCGTCGATCTCCTGGTACAGCAGCTCCAGCGCGTGCTCGCGCGCCTCCTCGTTGACGGCGGTGATCACGTACTGCGCGAAGTACAGCACCCGCTCCAGCGCACGCGGCGGCACGTCCAGCAGCAGTCCGAGGCGGCTGGGCACGCCCTTGGAGAACCAGATGTGCGCCACGGGCGCGGCAAGGTTGACGTGCCCCATGCGCTCGCGCCGCACCTTGCTGCGCGCCACCTCCACGCCGCACTTGTCGCAGACGATGCCCTTGTAGCGCACGCGCTTGTACTTGCCGCAGTGGCACTCGAAGTCCTTGGTCGGGCCGAAGATGCGCTCGCAGAACAGCCCGTCCTTCTCCGGCTTGAGCGTGCGGTAGTTGATCGTCTCGGGCTTCGTCACCTCCCCGTAGGACCACGAGCGAATCTGCGCCGGCGAAGCCAGCGAGAGTCGAATGGCGTTGAAGTCGTTGACCTCAAGCACGAGCGTCCTCCGCTTCACGACCCGACAGGTTGATGCCCAGCGACGGGATCGCCTCGAGGTAGTCCTCCGTGAAGGAGACCCGCTGCTCCTCCTCGTTCAGGATCTCCACGCTCAACCCCAGCGATTGCAGCTCCTTGACGAGCACCTTAAAGGATTCCGGCACCCCGGGCTCCATGGTGTTCTCGCCCTTCACGATCGCCTCGTACGCCTTCACGCGCCCGACCACGTCGTCGGACTTCACGGTCAGCATCTCTTGCAGAGTGTGCGCGGCGCCGTAGGCCTCCAGCGCCCACACCTCCATCTCGCCAAAGCGCTGGCCGCCGAACTGCGCCTTGCCGCCCAGCGGCTGCTGCGTGATCAGCGAGTAGGGGCCCGTGGAGCGCGCGTGCACCTTGTCTTCCACGAGGTGCGCGAGCTTCATCATGTAGATGTAGCCCACCGTCACCGGCTGATCGAACGGCTCGCCCGTGCGGCCGTCGTACAGCGTGTGCTTCCCGAACACCGGCGGCGCCTCGTTCGTGCGCTTGGCGACCGCGAGCACACGCTCGTCGAACCGCTCCGGCGTGAGCCCGCGCACGTTGCGCTCGCCCTGCCCCTCCATCCACAGGCTGAGGCAGGCGTGCCGCGCCACGCCCAGGTGCTGCGGCGCGCCACCGAGCACGGATTCGTGGTCCAGCCCGCCCTCCCGCAGGTAGGCGCGCATCGCCTCCACGTCCACGCGCTCGCCCACCGCCTCGTCGGCGCGGGCGAGCGCCTTCTCGGTCTCCACCGCGCCGGCCTGCACCGCGATCCACGCCCGCGCCAGCGCGTCCTGGATCTCGGCGTCGGAGGCGCCATCAAACACCGGCGAAGCGCAGCGGAACCCCAGCGTGGAGCCGGCCCAGCCGAGGTGAGTCTCCAGCACCTGCCCCACGTTCATGCGTGACGGCACGCCGATCGGGTTCAACACGATCTCCACCGCGCGGCCGTCGGCCAGGTATGGCATGTCCTCGATCGGCATGATGCGGGAGACCACGCCCTTGTTGCCGTGGCGGCCCGCCATCTTGTCGCCCTCGCTGACCTTGCGCCGCTGGGCGACCGATACGCGCACCATCACGTTCACGTCCGCCGACAGCTCGTCCGCATTGGTGCGCCGGAAGATCTTGACGTCGATCACCTTGCCGCGCTCGCCGTGCGGGACGCGCAGCGACGTGTCCTTCACCTCGCGCGCCTTCTCGCCGAAGATCGCGCGCAGCAACTTCTCCTCCGGCGACAGCTCGGTCTCGCCCTTGGGCGTGATCTTGCCCACCAGAATGTCGCCCTCGCGCACCTCTGCGCCGATGCGCACGATGCCCTCTTCGTCGAGGTCGCGCAGCGACTCGTCGCCCACGTTGGGGATGTCGCGCGTGATCTCCTCGGGGCCCAGCTTGGTGTCGCGCGCCTCCACTTCGTACTTCTCGATGTGGATCGAGGTGAACTTGTCCTCGCGCACCACCGAGTCGGCGAGCACGATCGCGTCCTCGAAGTTCAGCCCCTCCCACGACATAAAGGCCACCAGCAGCGACTGGCCGAGTGCCAACTCGCCGCCCTGCGTCGAAGAGGAGTCCACCAGCGCCTGGCCGCGCAGCACGCGGTCCCCGGTCTTCACGATCGGCCGCTGGTTGATGCACGTGCCCTGGTTGGAGCGCACGAACTTCAGCAGCGGGTAGCGCTGCTCGCGCCCGGACTGGTAGCGGACGGTGACGTAGGTGGCAGAGGCGGAGAGCACCTCGCCGTCCTCCTCCGCCAGCAGCACCTGCCCGGAGTCCATCGCCGCCTGCCGCTCGATGCCCGTGCCGACGATCGGCACCTCCGGGCGCAGCAACGGCACCGCCTGGCGTTGCATGTTCGCGCCCATCAGCGCGCGGTTCGCGTCGTCGTGCTCCAGGAACGGGATCAGCGCCGCCGCCACAGACACGATCTGCTGCGGCGAGACGTCGATGTAGTCCACGTCGGCCGGCGCCACCAGCTGCGCCTGCGCGCGGTGCCGCACCTCGATGCGGTCGGAGGCGATGTTCGCGTGCTCGTCCAGGCGGGTGTTCGCCTGCGCGATGCGGAACTCCTCCTCCTCCGTGGCGTCGAGGAAGACGATCTCGCGCGTGGCATAGGGCGCGATCGCGATCATCTCCTGCTTCGCGCGCGCCAGCCGCGCCGCGAGCGCCGCGTCCACCGCCGTGCCCGCGCTGGCGATCACGTGACTGCTCGCGTCCCGCACGTCGGCGGCCAGAATGCGGCCCTCCAGCTCCTTGCTGTCGCGCGGCAACTCGTGCCGCACCAGCCGGTACGGGGTCTCGATGAAGCCAAAGTCGTCCACCTGCCCGTAGGTGGCCAGCGAGCCGATCAGCCCGATGTTGGGACCCTCGGGGGTCTCGATCGGGCAAATGCGGCCGTAGTGGCTGTGGTGCACGTCACGCACATCGAAGCCGGCGCGGTCGCGCGAGAGGCCGCCGGGGCCCATCGCCGAGAGCTTGCGCTTGTGCGCCAGCTCCGCCAGCGGGTTGACCTGGTCCATGAACTGCGAGAGCTGCGAGCCGCCGAAGAACTCCTTCATGGCGGCCACCACCGGGCGGATGTTCACCAGCGCGGAGGGTGTCGCCTCCTCCGGGTCGGTGATCGTCATGCGTTCGCGCACCACCCGCTCCATGCGCAGCAGGCCGACGCGGAACTGGTTCTGGATCAGCTCGCCCACCGCGCGCACGCGGCGGTTGCCCAGGTGGTCGATGTCGTCCGGCTGCCCCTTGCCGTTGTTGGTCAGGATGATGCGGCGGACGATCTGGACGATGTCCTCGCGGCGCAGCATGCGCTGCACCGGGGCGTCCGTCAGCACCAGGCGCTTGTTGACCTTGTAGCGCCCGACGCGGCCGAGGTCGTAGCGACGCTCCGTGAAGAACAACTGCTCCAGCAGGTTGCGCGCGTTATCCGCCGTCGGCGGGTCGCCGGGGCGCAGGCGGCGGTAGAACTCCTCCAGCGCCTGGCGGCGGTTCTCCGTGGAGTCCTTCTTCAGCGTGGCGTCGAGGTAGCGGTGATCGGGGTCCGTGTCCACGTCCACGAAGCGCGCGCGCACGCGCTCCTCGGTGCCGAGCTCGCCGTCGGCGAGGGCTTCGTCCTGGTCGATCGCGCGCAGCAGCACGGTGATGGGGATGCGGCGCTTGCGGTCCACCTTGACGTAGATCGCGTCGCGGCGGTCGGTCTCGAACTCCAGCCACGCGCCGCGATTCGGGATCAGCTTGCCGGCGGTCAGCCGGCGGCCGGTGGCCGGGTCCGGCGTGGCCGTGAAGTAGACGCCGGGCGAGCGCACCAGCTGCGAGACCACCACGCGCTCCGCGCCGTTGATGATGAAGGTGCCGTGGTCGGTCATCAGCGGCAGGTCGCCCATGAAGAGCTCCTGCTCCTTGACCTCGCCGGTCTCCTTCACGGTCAGCTCTACGCGCACGCGCAGCGGCGCAGCGTAGGTCTGGTCGCGCAGGCGACACTCAAGCTCCGAGTACTTCGGGGCCTCCAACCGGTACTCGCCGAGGCGCAGCTCCATGCGGCCGCCGGTGAAGTCGTCGATCGGCGAGATCTCGTCCAGCAGCTCGCGCAGACCGGTGCTGAGGAACTTCTGGAACGAGTCGCGCGACATCTGGATCAGGTGCGGCATGTCGAGCACCGGCTCGGCCTTGCCGTAGCGCTTGAGCAGCGTGGGAACGGTGTGCGAGCGCACGATGCGTCGGTCGGTGGTCAATGCTGACTCCTACCGTGTACCGCGGGACACTGGGTGGCCAGGATGAGGCGGTCTGGGACGCGGACAGACGTCTGGCGGCGGCCCGCCGCCAAGTGTCTCTCAGCGGAATGACATACGGATGTGCCGCCGCGCCCAACGTGCCACCGATGGTATGCCGGGGCGGGCGGAAAGGCAAGCGTAGCTACGGGCCGCTCCGGTGTCAACGACGTTTCAACAAAGGGAAGCGCAAAACTCCTCAGGCGTCCTCGGTGCCCGGCGACTCATGTTTCGAGAACTGGATCTGCTCGTTGCCTCGCCAGCCGACAAGTGCCTCGGAGAGCACCGGATCGTCTTGCTCTAGGAGTTCACTCTTCGGCACGCCTGCTCGAAGCGTCACAACGGCCATCTGTACAGGCCCCCAGACGGCCGTGTTGTAGCCAGCGTCTTGGCCGTGTCCCAGACGATTCTGAACGCGAGCATTTTGGCTTGGTGAACGGTGATCTACTCACTCTTTATATGTTGAAATATGGTCGAAAATGGCGATTGCGTGCTCGGCGAACGGACTCCCTGAACCGGCCGAGACGACCCCGCGCGTATGCTCGGTAACGTTCGCGATGACATCAACGCCGAACAGCCTATAGGCGCCACCCGCGTAGCACGCCACGTTGAGGTCAACGGTCGGGAAAACGTTCATGGCCGCAGAGTCCCCCACGAGCGAACGGACCCGCGTGTACGTGGCTACCAAGATTGCCAAAACGGCTTCTTGTAGAGCATCGCGGAACACCGACCAGGACGACGAATCTAGACTGGCGGTCGCCAAGGCTGAGGACGTAGCCCGCGAGGTAGCCGCGCCAGAGGGCGCGCAGCGACCAGGCATGCCGTCCTATCCAGCGGTAGCGGGCAACCAGGCGAGCAGCGGTTGTGATGACGAGCCGGTGACGATGACCCAGGTGGCGACCGAGGCACGCATGACGGGCGGCGGGACGATCACCGTCGGCAGCGGCCGCTCGCAGGAGCGGCACACCTGAGGCTTTGAGCTGCGCTGCGACGGCAGCCGGGGCAACCTCGAGTACAACAATCACGCCACGCGTAGCCGCTTCCACCTGGAGGCGATCAGCAGCGTGGTCTGCCGTGACGACCCGGCGGTAAACCCCGTGCCGCCGACCGCGCCGTTCGATACGCTCACGCTGATCGGCAGCGGGCGCTGGAACGGCGTCGACGGCTACATCATCACGGTGACGCTGGTGGATGCGGGCGAGCCCGGGCGGCTGGACTCGATCTCGCTCGTGGTCCGAGGGCCGGGGGCAGGCGGCCCGATCGTCGCCTCGTCTCCGGCCAGATCCAGACCGGGGGGAACCACCAGGCGCACCACTAGGCGGCACGCCGGCGCCGCACGCCCAGCGGCGAACGGAGTTGGGAAGTAACAGGAGAGGCGCCACCCCGGACGGTGGCGCCTCTCCTGCTGTGTGCCGATGTGCGATGTGCCGGTACCGAGCGTAACGGAGCGCGGGCGCGCAGCGCGGCGCCGCCCCCGCGTGCCCCTACTGCTCCGGCTGCGGGGTCTGCGGCACAGGGGGCGTCGAGGGGTCGAAGGGGCGTCGCACCGCCTCCTCCCACACCGGCCATCCCTCCTTCGGCCGGTCGTCCGCCGTGCGCAGGCCGATGCTCGCGAGCAGGTCGTACGGGGGCTGAGTGGCGAACGCCGGATCGCGCCCAGCGAACCACACCACCAGCGCCGCGCCCAGCTCGTCGGCGTCCCGCAGCAGGCGCTGGAGGAAGCGCCGCTGCTCGGCGGCGGTCGAGGAGTTGAGTCCGTCGCGCCCCGCGCTGGAGGCGTAGCCCGCGGCAGCGAAGGCGACCGGCGCGGAGCTGTGCTCGCGCAGCTGCGAGTAGTAGCGCGGCGGCACCTTGCGCGCGACCTGGTAGACGAACGACGGGAAGGTGGTGATCGCGAACAGGTCGAGCCGGCCGGCGAAGTCGTCCAGCAGCTCCCAGCGCGGCACGTGCGGCGGCTCCCAGGGCACGATCCCGAGCAGCTGCTCGTACTGGAAGGTCACGAACACCCGCGTCTCCGGGCTCGCCTCCCGCACGGCGCGATACACCTCCGCGTACGCCTCCACGAACGCGCGGTAGGCGGCCGGGTCGCGCTCGAAGGTCGCGTTCACCTCGGTGCCGAGCGCCATGTAGGCGGGGCGGTAGTTGAGCGCGATGTAGCGGGCGTTCAGCACGTAGGCGTGGCGCAGGTCGCCGTCGGAGAGCTGCTTGCTCGCGTACCCCGGCGGTGGGCTGGCGAGCCGCCCGCGGTCGGCCGGGTCGAAGGGGTCGAGCGCGTAGAGCAGCTGGAGGCCGCGCTCCTGCAGCGCCGCGCGCTCCCGCAACGTGGCGTCGTTGAGCTGATCGGAGGGCGAGCGGCCCGGCATGAAGTCTGCCCAGGCGGGCGCGCGCTGGATCAGCAGCAGCTCGCCGTAGTTCGCGGCGAGGTCGAAGCTCGCCAGGTAGGCGGCGTCGGTGAGTTCCGCGGGCAGCGCCGAGAAGCCGATCTGGTAGGCGCGCGGTGCGCCCGCTGCCTCGCGCGGGATGCGCTGGAAACCGGCAGGCGGCTGTGGCTCGCGCCGGCAGCCCGCGAGCAGCAGCGCGCAGACGGCGAGCAGCGCCAGCGCCAGCGGCGGCGCTGCTCGGAGGGGGTGGCGCACGGGCCCGGCCACGCGCCCGATTGTGGGTGTGGCTCCCCGGGAGATCAACGCGCCCCCGTGCGCGGCGCTCGCGGGGGCGGCGCCCGCCTGCGTCAGGGTGCCGCGCGTGCACGATCAGGGGATCGCCCGAGGCGACAGCCGCCGTGCGCGGCCGAGAATCGGGCAGAGCGGAGTGCGCGAGCGCTCCGGAAAGGCTCACCGCGATGCCACGCACGTTGACGCTGGACGAGATCGCCACCGCGGTCGGCACGGTGACCTCTGCCTCGGACGCCCGGGCGGTCGTGCACCGCGCGCTGCAGGTCGCCGGAGTGCCATCGCACCGCGCGCTGGAGGTCTCGGAGTTGCTGCTAGTCTGCCAGGCGCTCGCGGCGGAGGGCGGGCCGGTGCAGCAGATCGCGGAGTTGATCGCAATGCGCGCACTGGAGCGCTAGCCGCTTCCCCGGCCTCGCCGCCCCCTACGCCGACGCGTCGTCCCGGTCGCGGAAGATCGTGTCGCGCGCCACATCGCCCCACGAGAAGAACGCCGCGGCGAACCGGATCGAGTGGCGGCGGTTGAGCTCTTCCACGCACAGGCTGTCCATGAACAGGCCCAGCCGGTCGGCGACGCCGCCGGCGCGGTAGAACTCCACCGGGCGGAAGACCCCGAAGGTGGCGGAGGCGACCGGGCTGCCGGCCGGCTCAGCGCACGCGACCGCCAGCGCCACTTGGTCAATCCCGTACGGGCGGCGTGTCTCCGCGATGCACTCGCAGCACCACGACAGCATCTGCTCCGTGGTGGCCGCGATCACCGCCGCGTCGATCGGCTGCTCCGCGAGCACCCACTCGCCCCTGCGCAACCCGGTGCCACACCCGATCGATTGCTCGACGCGCGCGCACAGCGAGTCGCACGAGCGCCAGCGGGCGATCAGGCTCGAGAGCGGGGTGTCCACACTGCGCGGCAAGAATGCCCTCCGGGGTGCGGCCCATTCAGGCGACGCGCGGGCGGCTGCGCCCCGAAGCGCCTCAGGGGAAACCCTGCTCCCCGAATCATCGGCAGGGCTGCGGCGTCCCGGCAGAGGGGCGGCACGGGCGACTGGCCCCGGGTGTAAACTCTCCGCGTGGACGGCCCGATCGACCTCGACATCGGCCAGGTACAGGCCTCGCTGCGCTCGCTCGACCACGCGCTGATCCGCATCACCACCGTCGGCATCACGCAGCGCCTGCTGGTGGACTTCCGGGCCAACTCGCTGGCTGGACCGCTGATGCAGCTGCTGCCGGAGGCGCGCTCGATCGCGGAGCGGCTGCAGAGCATCCAGACCGCCCGGCCGCAGTTCGCGCGCCCGGAGCGCATCCACGTCATCAACTGGCCGCTGCGGGTCGCGGCGCTCGAGCAGCTCGGCGTGCTGGAGACGGTGCGGGCGCGGCTGGCGTCGATGGACGCCTTCGACGCGCTCCGGCAGCTCAACCAGTGCTACGCGCGCCTGCTCACGCTGGAGCGTGAAGAGCAGCGGCGCGCGATCCTCGGCGAGGGCTACCACACGCTCTGGGCGCTCTCGCCAGCGAAGCCGGACTGAAGCCCGGCCCCGCCGGCCAGCCTCGAGCCACCACCAGCCGTGGACCGCGACCGCTTTCGCCGCCTGGTGCTGCGCGCGCTGGCCACCCTGCCCGCGGAGTTCAGCCGGCGGCTCAGCAACCTCGAGGTGGTGGTGCGGCGCGAGCCCACGGCGACGGATCTCGAGGCCGCGGGCCTCGAGCATGGCGAGACGCTGTTCGGCCTCTACGTGGGGACCCCGCTCACCGCGCGCGCCGACTACCACATGACGCTGCCCGACCGGATCGTGATCTTCCAGGGCCCGCTGCAGCGGCACACCCATCCGCGCTCGATCCCGGACGAAGTGCGCGCGACCGTGGTCCACGAGCTCGCGCACCACTTCGGGATCGACGACGAGCGGCTGCGGGCGCTGGGCCGCGACTAGCGCCCGGCGAGCGTGAGGATGCGCGCGGCCTCCTCCAGCGCCGAGGTCACGCGCAGCGCGTCCCACACGTCCACGCCGCGGGCGTAGGAACCGTGGCCCCGCACCACTACCACCGGCGCGTCGCGCAGGGCGCGCGCCACCGGCTCGGCGGAGCGCTCCCAGGCCACGTCCAGCACGGGCACACGCTTCAGGAAGAGCTGGCCTTCGAGGTTGGCCGGCTCGATCGCGTCCGCGCCTTCCGCCAGCGAGCGCGCGATGGCGTGCACCGGGTGGACGTGCACGATCGCGCCTGCCTGCGCGTGCGCGGCGTAGACGGCGAGGTGGATCGCGGTGTCGGAGGAGGGCGCGGGCGCGCCGGCCTCCTCCGACCGCCCCTGCGCGCCGACGGCGACCAAGCGCTCCGGGGACAACCGCCCGAGCATCGCGCCGGTGGTGGTGACCAGCGCACCGCCGCCCGCTCGCCGCAGCGAGAGGTTGCCGCCGTGCGAGCTGACGAGCTCGCCGCCGGCGCGCTCTCGCCCGGCCTCCAGCAGACTGTTCCAGTCGAGGCCGCTGCGCGGGTGTGGTGGCGTCATGCGCCGCCTGCGGTCGCCACGGGCGGTGCCCCTCGCTGCGCGCCGCGCGGCGCAGGCGGAGTCTACGGGCGCGTCCCCCGGGCGTCGATGCCGCCGGCCGCGCGCCGTGCCAGGCGCTCCGCCGCCGCCGCCACCAGCTCCGGCGCGCGCCGCATCGCCTGCGCGAGCGGCAGAGCCGCCGGCGCGGCGGCCTCCGCATCCGCGATCCCGTCCGGCCACGCCTCGATGCTGCCCGCGACGGCGACACAGCGCCGTCTCGCCTCCCGCGCGAGCGCGGCGACGTAGGCGACGCTCTTGCCATACGCGGTCTGGGCGTCGAGCCGGCCCTCGCCGGTCACCACCAGGTCGGCGGCCGCGATGCGCGCCGGCAGCCCGATCAGGCCGCCCACCAGCGCCGCGCCGCCCTCGATCGTCGCGCCCGCCGCGGCCAGCCCAGCCGCCAGGCCGCCGCCCGCGCCCCCGCCCTCCAGCTCCGCGATCGCGACCCCGAGGTCGCGCCGGCAGCACTCCGCCCAGTGCGCCAGCGCCGCTTCCAGTCGCGGCGCGAGCTGCGGCGTGACGCCCTTCTGCGGGCCGTAGAGCAGCGTGGCGCCGTGCGGGCCGAGCAGCGGGTTCGTGACATCGACCGCGACGCGCACGACGGGCGCGCCTGCGCCGAAGCGCGTGGCGGCGCTCGCGTCAATGCGCGCGAGCCGCGCCAGCGCCAGCCCGCCCGGACCGAGCGCTGCCCCGGCGGCGTCGAGGATCCGGTAGCCGAGCGCCGCCAGCGCCCCCGCGCCGCCGTCGTTCGTGCCGGTGCCGCCGACGCCGGTCACGATCTCGCGCACGCCGCGGCGTAACGCCTGCGCGATCTGCTCGCCGACGCCGCGCGTCGACGCTCGCGCGGGATCGCGCTCCCGCTCGGGCGTGAGCAGCAGCCCGGCCGTCGCGGCGGCCTCCGCCAGCGCGCGCCCGCCCGGCAGCAGCGCCCAGCGCGCGCGCAGCGGCTCCCCGAGCGGGCCGCTTGCGCGCCCCTCGACCAGCTCGCCGTGCGCGGCCGCGCAGGCGATGTCGAGCGTGCCGGGACCGCCATCGGCCATCGGCAGCTGCTCGATCGCGGCATCGGGCAGCGCGCGGCGCACGCCCTCGGCGATCGCCCGCGCGGCCTCGGCGGCGGTGAGTGAACCCTTGAACTCCTGCGGGCAGACCAGCACGCGCAGCGTGCGCGCCGGCTCCGGCGCTGCCACGCGCTCAGCCCTGCCAGAGCAGCAGTCGTAGCAGCGCCGACAGCAGCACGGCGACAACGTAGGCGTAGCCCACCATGCGGGCGCGGCGGCCAAAGCGCCGCCACTGCCGCGGCGAGATCACCAGGTATGCAACCACCAGCGCCAACGAGCCGTAGAGCAGCAGCCGAAGCAGGCTCGACATGGCAGCATCGTAGCCCGCGTCCCCGGTGCGCGCCGGGCGGCTGCACCCAGGACAGGCGAGGGCTTGACTAGAACTGATGTGCTTCTATAGGCTGAGACTTACTTAGAATGTATACGTATAGAACGTATGTTCCGACAGGACCATGCCATGCCCTCGATCCACTCGACCCTGCTGTTCGCCCCCGCGGCCACGCCGTCCGCGGCCTCCGCGCCGGAGGAGGCCGCCAGTCGCCTGCGCCGCATCGCGACCCACGGCCCGCGCTGCCCGGACTGTGCGGGGCCGCTGGTGTTCGGTGAGGGCTGCCACCTCTGCCCGATCTGCGGCTACAGCGCCTGCGGAGCGCCGGCGAGGTAGCGTGAGGGCGCCGCCGCCCCGCTTGCGCGATGGCCGCGGCTCGCCTGCGCGCGCGTTCCCGCACTCGCATGGACTCGCCGGCGCGGCGGAACGTATACTCCCGGTGCCGCGCCCCCCACGGCAGCGCTACGGGAGCACCGTTGGTCACACAGACGCCAGTCGATCTCCACGCGCTCGCGCGGCGAATCCGGCGTCACGTGGTCCGTATGGTATTCGAGGCGAAGTCCGGCCACATCGGCGGCTCGCTCTCCGCCACCGACATCCTCACGGTGCTGTACGCGAGCGTGCTGCGGCACGACCCCCAGCGCCCGGACTGGCCGGCGCGCGACCGCTTCGTGATGAGCAAGGGCCACTGCACGCCCGTGCAGTACGCGGTGCTGGCGGAGTTCGGCTACCTGCCGGTCGAGGAGCTGGCCACCTTCCGTCGCGCCGGCTCGCGCCTGCAGGGGCACTCCGTGCTCGGCCGGCCGCCCGGGGCCGAGAACTCCGCCGGTTCGCTCGGCATGGGGCTCTCGTTCGGGCTCGGCATCCAGCTCGCCGCGCGCGTGCAGGGCCTCGACATCCACAGCTACGTGCTGATGGGCGACGGCGAGCAGGACGAGGGCCAAGTGTGGGAAGCGGCGATGGCCGCCGCGCACCACCGCGCCGGCGGACTGGTGGCGCTGATCGACCGCAACGGCATCCAAAACGACGACTTCACCGCCAAAACGATGTCCACGGAGCCGCTGGACGAGAAGTACCGCGCCTTCGGCTGGACCGTGCGGGCCGGCGTCGACGGCCACGACCTCGACGCCATCGTCGAGGCGCTGCGCTGGGCGCGCGACGTGCGCGGACAGCCCACCTGCGTGATCTTCGACACCATCAAGGGCAAGGGCGTCTCCTTCATGCAGTCCAACCCCGCCTTCCACGGCGCGCCGCCCACGCCCGAGCAGTTCGAGCAGGCGATGCGCGAGCTGGCGGACGGCGCGGACGGGTCGTGAGCGGCCGGCGATGACCACCACCAACCGCGCGCCCGCCGCCACCCGCGAGGCGCTCGGCCCGACGCTGATCAAGCTGCGCCGCGAGGGCCTCGACCTCGTGGTCGTGGACGCGGACCTCGGCAAGTCGACCTCGGCGCGGCAGTTCGGCGACGCGTTTCCGGAGCGCTTCTTCACCTTCGGCGTCGCGGAGCAGAACCTGATCTCTGTCGCAGCGGGCCTGGCATCGATGGGGCACGTGGTGTTCGCGAGCACCTTCGCGGTCTTCGCCGAGCACGCCTTCGACCAGCTGCGCATGTCGGTGGCGCAGCCGCACCTCAACGTCAAGCTGGTCGCCTCGCACGGCGGCGTCTCGACCGGCGAGGACGGCGCCTCCGCGCAGTCGATCGAGGATCTCGCGCTGATGTGCTCGCTGGTCGGCTTCCGCGTGATCGTGCCGTGCGACGTGGTGGAGGCGGCGGCCGCGGTGGAGGCCGCGGCACGCACGCCGGGACCGTTCTACATCCGCACCTCGCGCCCCAAGAGCAGCGTGATCTACACCGACGGCGCCCGTTTCGAGGTGGGCAAGGCCAACACCCTGCGCGAGGGGCGCGACGTCTCGATCATCGCCTGCGGGCTGATGGTGGAGCGCGCGCTGGCGGCGGCGCAGACGCTGGCCGGCGCGGGCGTGCAGGCGCGCGTGCTGAACATGGCGACGGTCCGCCCGCTGGACCTCCCCGCGCTGGAGCGCGCCGCCGCCGAGACCGGCGCGATCGTGGTCGCCGAGGAGCACCTGGCGCACAGCGGGCTCGGCGCGCTCTGCGCGCAGGCGCTCGCCTCCAGCCACCCGGTGCCAATGGAGTTCGTGGCCGTCGATGACCGCTACGGCGAGTCCGGCACCTCTGCGGAGGTGATGGATCTGATGGGCCTCACACCGGAGCGCATCGTCGCCGCCGCGCGCCGCGCCGTCGATCGCAAGCGCGTCTAGGCTCGGGGCGTCGCACTGCGCCGCGCGCGGCTAGGCGCCGTCCGTCTCGGCGTCCTCGTCAGCTTCGGCGCTGTCGGCGGCCCACACGCCCACCTCCTCGCCGCGCCAGATCGTCACGATCAGATCCTCGCGGTAGGGGTCGGCGGAGCCCACGATGCGGTCGTCGATCTCCGCGATCAACTCCTGCACCGCCTCTTCGCTGAGCGAGTGGTGGACGTTGAGCGTGGCGTAGGTCACCGACGAGCTGTAGTGCAGGTCGACGCGCCCCAGCGAGTGCTCCCCGTCCTCGATCGTGTACGACTCAGAGAACGGGGTGCGCGCCTCGCGCTCGAAGCGGTACTCGGCCATCGGTGTTGCTCCGGTCCATCGCGGTGCGGGGCGCGGGTCAGGTCCGGATCTGGCCGGTGCCCAGCACGATCCACTTGTAGGAGGTCAACTCACGCAGCCCCATCGGCCCGCGCGCGTGCATCTTCTGCGTCGAGATGCCGAGCTCCGAGCCGAGGCCGAACTGTGCGCCGTCGTGGAAGTAGGTGGAGGCGTTGACGAACACCGCCGCCGCGTCCGCTTCACGCTGGAAGCGCTGCGCCGCCGCCCACGAGTCCGTCACGATCGCCTCCGAGTGCCCGCTGCCGTGCGCCTCGATGTGCTCGAGCGCGGCCTCGAGCGAGCCGACCACGCGCACCGAGCAGTCGAGCGAGAGCCACTCGCGGTCGTAGTCCTCCGGCGTCACGGCGACGGTGCGGGCGCGCGTGCCGCAGAGCGCGGCCGCGCGCTGGTCGACGTGCAGCGTGACGCCGCGCGCTCCGAGCGCCGCCGCGATCGCCGGCAGGAAGCGCTCCGCGACCGCGGCATGCACCAGCAGCGTGTCCATCGCGTTGCAGACGGACGGGCGCTCCGTCTTGGCGTTGACCACAATGCGCGTCGCCATCTCGAGGTCCGCGGCGGCGTCAACGTAAGTGTGGCAGACGCCGATACCGCCGGTCACCACCGGCATCGTCGCCTCTTCGCGCACGCGGCGGATCAGATCGGCGCCACCGCGCGGCACCAGCAGGTCGATGTAACGGTGCGCGCCGAGCAGCGCGCCCACCTCCTCGCGGTCGGTGGAGTCGATGAACTGCACGGCGCCGGCGGGCAGCCCGGCGGCCTCCGCCTCGCGCGCCACGATCGCGGCCAGCGCCTGCGAGCTGGCGTGGGCATCGCTGCCAGAGCGCAGCACGACGGCGTTGCCGGCCTTCAGGCAGAGCGTCGCGATGTCCACGGTGACGTTGGGCCGCGACTCGTAGATCGCGCCGATCACGCCCAGCGGCACGCGCACGCGCCCGATCTGCAGGCCGCTGGGCCGCGTCGTCATGTCGATCGTCTCGCCCACGGGGTCGGGCAGGCGCGCGATATTGCGGGTGTCGGCGGCGATGCCGGCGATGCGCTCCGGTGAGAGCGTCATGCGTTCGAGGAAGGAGCCGGCCACGCTGTGCTCGCGGGCGCGCGCGAGCTCGCGCGCGTTGATCGCCAGCAGCTCGTCCTGCCCGGCGAGCAGCGCCGCGGCGATGCGCTCCATGGCATCGTTCTTCTGGTCGGTGCTGACGGCGCCCATGCGGCGGCTGGCCGCGCGCGCCCGCGCCGCCCGCTCCACCGCCTCCGACTGTGTGCGAGTAGCCATCGAGATCGATCCTACACGAGTTCGCTCGCCGGAAGCGCTCCCGGCCCGACGCCGGGCCCTCAGGCCAGCGCGAGGTTGTTGCGGTGCACCACCTCTTCGCCGTACTGGTGGCCCAGCAGTTCGGCGATGCTCTGCGAGCGCTGCCCGCGGATGCGCGCCACCTCCTCCGCGCTGTAGTTGGACACCCCGCTCGCCACGTGTCGGCCGTCGCTGGTCTGGATGCGCACCAGGTCGCCGCGCTGGAACTCGCCTGCGACCTCCACCACGCCCACCGGCAGCAACGAGGTGCCGCTGCCTTCGATCGCGCGCGCCGCGCCGTCGTCGATCGTGAGGCTCCCGCGCACCGGCAGCCCGGAGAGCAAGTAGCGGCGACGGCTCTCCAGCCGCGTGCCGCGCGGCACGAAGTGCGTGCCCACGCGCTCACCGGCGACCGCGCGCAGCACGATCCCGTCGACGCGGCCGTCGGCGATCACGACGTGCGTGCCGGACTGCATCGCGGTGCGCGCGGCCTCCACCTTGGTCGCCATGCCCCCGGTGCCGCGCGCGCCGGGGCTGCCGGCGGCGGCGCGCCGGACCGCGTCGTCGACGACCTCCACGGTCTCGATCAGCGTGGCGGTGTGGTCCTGCTTCGGGTTGGTGGTGTAGAGCCCAGCGGCGTCGGTGAGCATCAGCAGCAGGTCGGCGTCGACGAGGTTGGCGACCTGCGCCGAGAGGTTGTCGTTGTCGCCGAACGCCGAGTCTTCGATCTCCTCCACGGAGACCACGTCGTTCTCGTTCACGATCGGCACCACGCCCAGCTCCAGCAGCGCCAGCAGCGTGTTGCGCGCGTTGAGGTAGCCGAGGCGGTCGCTGAGGTCGGCGCGGGTAAGCAGCGCCTGCGCGCAGGTAACGCCGCGGGCCTCGAACAGCGCGTCCCAGAGCGCCATCAGGCGGCTCTGCCCGACCGCGGCGAGCACCTGGCGCCGCCGCACGTCGCGGTGCGCCTCGCCGTCGCCGAGGCGAGCGCGGCCGGCGGCGATCGCACCGGAGCTGACAAGGATCGTCTGGTCGCCGCGCTCCCGCAGCGTCGCCACCTGGCCGGCGATACGCGCCATCGCCGCGCGGTCAAGGCGCGTCGTTCCGGCGGTGAGCAGGTTGGTGCCCACCTTCAGCACCACGCGGCGGTGCGGCAACGCGCTGGCTTGCGTCTCGGCGCCGGGCACGTGCGACCTCCTCTGGTTGATCCAGGGTGCGTCCGGCGCATCATAGGATCGCGTCTTAGGATCACCGATGCTCCGCTCCGCGTCGAGGAGAACGCTCGGAGGTGCCACATGGCGAACTGGCAGGCAGCGCGCGCGCGCCGCAGACACCCGCCGCTGATGCTGGCCGCGCGCATCCTGCGCCGCGCCACGATCAACTTCACCGAGGACCGCTGCACGCAGATGGCGGCGGCGATCTCGTACTTCGCGCTCTTCTCGCTCTTTCCGCTCACCCTGCTCGCGGTCTCGATCTTCGGCATCGTGCTGCGCAACGCCGCCGTGCAGGGGCGCGTGCTGCAGGCGATCGTCGACCTGCTGCCGATCGAGGCCACCAGCATCGAAAGCTCGCTGCGCGCCGTCGCACACCTCGGACCCACGCTGACGGTGGTGTCGCTGGCCGGGGCGCTGTGGACCGCGGGCGCACTCTCCGCGGCGGTCCGGCACTCCCTGGACGTGGCGTTCGACGCCCGGCGCGGGCGGCCGTACCTGCGCGGCAAGCTGATCGACTACGCGCTGCTGCCGGGGCTGGGGCTGCTGCTGCTGGCGTCGTTCGCGCTCACCGCGGCGTGGCGGGTGGCGCAGGCGCGCGCGGACGCGCTGCCGTGGCTAGGCGGCGAGCTGCGCTGGCTGTGGGACCTCGGGGCGTTGACCCTGCCCGCGCTGATCAGCTTCGCGATGTTCCTCTTCCTCTACTGGCTGCTGCCGAACACGAAGGTCCGCGTGCAGGACGCCTGGCCGGGCGCGCTGCTGGCGGCGCTGGGCTTCGAGGCGCTGAAGCACGGCTTCGCGACCTACCTGGCGTACTTCGCCGCCTACAACGTGGTGTACGGCTCGCTGGGCGGCGTGATCGCCCTGCTGCTCTGGATCTATCTCAGCGCCAACATCCTGCTCTTCGGCGCGGAGGTGGCCGCCGAGGTCCCGCACGTGCTCGCGGAGGAGCCGCGTCACGGTCACGCCGGCGCCACCGAGGCGGGCTGGCGGCGCTCCCTCGTCGCGCTGCTGCGCGGGCTCGTGCTCCGGCCGGAGCAGGACGCCGCAGCGCCTCCGTCCCACGGCCCCGGCGAGCGCACCCGCGCCCACAGTCGGCGCGACCGGGGCGACCTGGACGACCTGGGCGACCGCGACTAGGGCGACTGGGCCCGGCGCACCGCCAGCGTCGTCGCGTGGCCGTCGAGTGAGGCCTCGGCGCGCGCTCCGTCGTCGCCTGCCGCGGCGTCGCCCTCCTCAATCGAGAGCGCGAGCGTCTCCTCGGCGATGTAGCCGCCGTGGGCGGCGAAGACCGCGCGCACGGCGTCGTCGCCGGTGTAGCGCACATGGATGCGATCCGAGACCGCGAAGCCGGCGTCGCGGCGCAGGTCCTGCAGCAGGCGCACGACGTCGCGCGCCCAGCCTTCCGCCAGCAGCTCCGGCGTGATCGCCGTCTCCAGCACCACGGAGTAGCCGGCCTCGCTGGCCACGCTCCATCCGGCCGGCGCTTTCTCGTCGACGAGGATGTCGGCGGCGGTCAGCACGAAGCCGTCGAGCTCGATCGGCTCGCCCCGGCGCATGCGGCGCATGATCAGCGCCGCGTCGGCCGCATCAAGCGCCCGGCGGACGCGCTGCACGTCCTTGCCGAGCCGGGGGCCGAGCACCGGCAGGTTCGGCCGCAGGCGGTATTGCAGCGAGGAGGCGTTTCCCGTCACCTCCACGTACTTCACGTTCAGCTCATCGCGAATCGTTTCTTTGAACCGGTTCAGCGCTGCTTGCTGGGCATCGTGGCGCGGGACCAGCCACACCATCTGCAGCGGCTGGCGCACCCTCAGCTGCGCCTTCGCGCGCGCGGCGCGGCCGAGCGAGGCCATGCGCTGCACCAGCGCCACGTCGGCGGAGAGCTGCTCGTCGATCGCGGCGGCGTCGGCCTGCGGCCAGGCGTCGAGGTGCACGGAGTCGGGCGCGCCGGCAAGCCGCCCGGCGACGAGGTTCTGGTACAGCGCCTCCGCGATGAACGGCGTGAACGGTGCGAGCAGCCGCGTGACGGTGGTGAGGCACTCGTAGAGCGTGTGCAGCGCGGCCTGCGTGTCCGCCGAGTCGTCCGACTTCCAGAAGCGGCGGCGGCTGCGCCGCACGTACCAGTTGGAGAGCTGGTCGACGAACTCGCCGATCGGGCGCGCAGCGTCGGAGGGCTCGTAGGCCTCCAGCGCCTCCGTCGCGCGCTCGACGGTGCGGTGCAGCTCCGAGCGCACCCAGCGGTCGAGCTCGCTGCGCGCGCCCGCGGGCGGCGGCGACGCGGGATCGAAGTCCGCGAGGTTCGCGTAGGTGACGAAGAAGGAGCAGGTGTTCCAGAGCGTGGAGAGGAAGCGGCGCGCGGCATCGCCCACCAGCGGCGACGAGAAGCGACGCTCGTTGCCGGGCGGCGCGGCGGTGTAGAGATACCAGCGCAGCGCGTCCGCACCGTGCTCGTCGAGCACCGTCCACGGGTCGACCACGTTGCCGCGCGACTTCGACATCTTCTGCCCCTCGCCGTCGAGGATCAGGCCGAGCGAGATCACGTTGCGGTACGCGATCCCCTGCGGCGCCTCTTCCACGCGATGCAGCAGCGTGGCGAGCGCGTGCAGGGTGTAGAACCAGCCGCGCGTCTGGTCCACCGCCTCGCAGATGAAGTCGGCGGGGAAGCGCGCGGCGAAGTCTCCGGCGTGCTCGAACGGGTAGTGCCACTGCGCGTAGGGCATCGCGCCGGAGTCGAACCACGCATCGGCGACCTCCGGCGTGCGCCGCATCGTGCCGTTGCACTGCGGGCAGTCCAGCTCCACCGCGTCGACGTACGGGCGATGGGGGTCGAAGCTCGCCTCGACAGCGATCGTGCCCGCGCGCGCCCGCTGCCGCAGCTCGGCGTAGGAGCCGATGCAGTCGACGTGCCCGCACAGCTCGCACAGCCAGAGCGGCAGCGGCGTGCCCCAGTAGCGCTCGCGCGAGACCGCCCAGTCGACGTTGCCCTCCAGCCACTCGCCGAAGCGCCCGTCGCGCAGGTGCTCCGGCACCCAGTGGATCGCGCGGTTGTGCTCGAGCAGCCGCTCCTTGACGGCGGTGGTGCGGATGTACCACGAGGGCTTGGCGTAGTAGAGCACCGGCGTGCCGCAGCGCCAGCAGAACGGGTAGGTGTGGCGCACCGTCTCGCGGCGCCAGAGCAGCCCGCGCTGCGCGAGATCGCGCATGATCGGCTCGTCCGCCTGCTTGGCGAAGACGCCGTCGCCGGGGCCGCCGATCATCGTGCCGGAGAGCGTCACCGGCTGCAGGAACATCAGCCCCTCGTCGCGGCCGAGCGCGTAGTCCTCGGCGCCGAACGCGGGCGCGACGTGCAGCACGCCGGTGCCGTCCTCCGTGCTCACTGCCGGCGAGGCGATCACGCGCCGCGCCGGTGGCGTCTCGCCCGGCGCGAGCGGCTGCGCGCGGCCGTCCACGAAGGCGCGCGCTTCGACGCCCGGCCATGCGTCGACGTCGTAGAGCGGCTCGTAGCGCAGCCCGAGCAGTGTGCGGCCGGGGAAGGTCGCGAGCAGCTTCGCCTCCGGTGTGACCGCGGCGACGCGCGCCGCAGCGAGCACCAGCCGTTCGGTGTTCCCGTCGCGATTCGCCTCGATCAGCGCGTACTCCGCCTCCGGCGCCACCGCCAGCGCCGTGTTGCCGGAGAGCGTCCAGGGGGTCGTCGTCCAAGCCAGGATCGCGGTCGGCACGCCGTCCGCGAGGCGCACCGCGGCGGGCGCCTCGGGATTGCGCGCGCGGTCGAGGCGGAAGCGCACGGTCACGCTCGGGTCGGTGGTGTCCTCGCGGTAGCCGAGCGCGATCTCGTGGCTGGAGAGGCTGGTCTCGCAGCGCGGGCAGTGCGGCGTCACGCGGTAGTCACGGAAGACGAGGTCGTGGCGCCACAGCATCTGGAAGATCCACCAGCACGTCTCGATGTAGTCGTTGGAGTAGGTGGCATAGGCCTCGTCCATGTCGATCCAGAAGCCGATGCGCTCGGTCATGCGCTCCCACTCCGCGACGTAGCGGAAGACGGACTCACGGCACTTCTGGTTGAACGCCTCGACGCCGTAGGCCTCGATCTCGCGCTTGCTGGAGAGCCCCAGCTCGCGCTCCACCTCCAGCTCCACCGGCAGGCCGTGGGTGTCCCAGCCGCCTTTGCGCGGCACGCGGTAGCCGCGCATTGTGCGGTAGCGTGGGATCAGGTCCTTGAAAACGCGCGCCAGCACGTGGTGCACGCCAGGGTTGCCGTTGGCGGTCGGCGGCCCCTCGTAGAAGGAGAACAGCGGCGCGTCCGGCCGTTCCTCGACGCTGCGCCGGAAGACATCGCGCTCGCGCCAGAGCGCGAGCATGCGCAGCTCCTGCGCGGGGAAGGAGACGCGCGATGGCACCGGCTCGAAGCGCGCTCCCGGCACCGGCTGCCCCCTACTTCGACTTCGCGCTTACCTCGCGGGCGTTCCGCGGCGGGCACGAAAAAGCCCGCCCCTGCGGGACGGGCCCGGGGCCCGCGGTACCACCCACGTTGCGAACCGCGTCGGTCGCTCCGACTGTGGCGTCGCCGCTTTCCGCGCCGCGGGCCGGGCTCACGGCCCCGCCGATGGCGCTGCCCCTGCTAACGGTGGGCGCTCCGGCCGGAGCTACTGACCGCCCCGCGCGTGGCGGGGCGGCGTTCGACCGGCGGCTCGGGAGTGAGCTTCGACCCGCTGGCTTGCGTCCGGCTCACACCGTCCCGGACTCGCTGAGGGCCATGCCGCGGGGCTACTCTCTCCGTCACAGCCTCTACAGGCAGTCTAGAGCGTGCGCCGGGGCGCAAGCAACGAGTCCCACCGCCGCAGTGTTAGCGGCCCGGGGCCCTCGAAGTCCCCGGCCGGAGGGCGCGCTGGGGCCGCTGCCGTGGGAGCGTGCGCCGAGGTGTTAGCGGCCGGAGCCCTCGAAGTCCCCGGCGGTGGTGCTGGGGCCGCCGTGGTGCACGGCGCGGGCGGACACCGCCTCCGCCTCCTGCTGCTGCGCGACCTCCTGGCGCTTGCGCTCGTCGTTGTAGCAGTCGGAGCAGAACACCGGCCGGTCGCCGCGCGGCACGAACGGCACCTCGGCGGCCTTGCCGCAGCCCGAGCAGTTGGCGACGTGCAACTGGCGCGGGGTGCGGCCGCCCCATGAGACGTAGACGCCGTAGCTGGGGGTCTCGTCGCGGTCCTCGGGCCGCATCATCTTGCGGGTGGCGCGGCAGGAGGGGCAACGCACGGGGTCGTTCTGGAGCCCCTTACTGGCGTAGAACTCCTGCTCACCGGCGGTGAAGATAAAGCTGCCGCCGCAATCGCGGCAGGTCAGATCGCGGTCGTTGGCCATCCCGTCCCGTCTCCCGTCCCGCCCCCGCGTGCTGCGCGGCATCGCACCGCCGGCGCGCCGGTTTTGGTGTGTGCCCTTGTAGTGTGGTGGGCGCGTCCAGTATAGCGCGCCGGCGCGGCGCGCGCCGCTAGCGGCCGAGCCGCCGCGCCAGCAGCCGGGCCTCCTCGCTGCGCAGCGCCAGCGCCGCCAGCGTGTAAGTCGCGCCGCCGACGGCCACGCCCGCGACGCAGTAGATCAGCGCGCCGGCGGCGGCGCCGTCGTCCACGCCGGCCACAGCCAGCAGCATCAGCAGCAGCACGAGTGCCTCCGCCATCAGCACGGTGGCCGCCAGCGTGCGCACGGCGGAGCGCCGCAGCCCCGGGGCATCGAGGCCCCCGAGGCGGTGCTGGAGCGCGCGCAGCAAGAGCGCGAACTCCAGCACGGCGGAGAGCGAGGCGGCGGCCGCCAGCCCGCGCACACCCAGCGGCGCCACCAGCAGCGCACAGAGCACGACGTTGACCACCATCGAGAGCACCGCCAGCAGCACCGGCGTGCGCGTGTCGGCGAGCGCGTAGAACCCGCGGCTCAGGATCTCGATCCCGCCGTGCGCGAAGATGCCGACCGCGTAGACCGCCGTCGCGCCCACCACCAGGTCGGTGGCGTCGGCGTCGAAGGCGCCGCGCTCGAGCAGCAGCCGCACCGCGGGGCGCGCCAGCGCGATCAGGCCGACCGAGGCCGGGACCGCCAGGAAGAGGATCAAGCGCAGGCTGGCGGAGAGCGACTGGCGCAGCGCGGTGAACTGGCGCGCGGCCGCCTGCTGCGCCAGCGACGGGAACACCGCCGTCGAGATCGCCATCCCGACCACCGCCACCGGCAGCATCGCGATCATGAACGCGTAGTTCACCGCGCTGATCGCCGCGTCCGAGACGAAGGAGGCGAAGAAGATCACCACCACGAGGTTGACCTGCCACGCCGCGAGCCCGAGCACGCGCGGCCCCATCAGCCGCGCCACCTCGCGCACGCCCTCGCTGGCGAGGTCGAACGAGGGCGCCCAGCGCATGCCCGCGGCGCGCAGCGCGGGCAACTGCACCAGCAGGTGTCCGGCGCTCCCGGCCACCACGGCCAGCGCGAGCCCGCGCACGCCGAGCGGTCCCGCCAGCGCCACCGCGCCGACGATGATCGAGGCGTTGTAGAGCAACGGCGCCAGCGCCGGGGCAAGGAAGCGCTGGCGCGCGTTCAGGATCCCGGTCATCATCCCGGAGACGCCAAACAGCACCGGCGAGATCAGCATCAGCCGCGTGAGGTCCACCGCCAGCGCGCGCAGGCGCTCCTGGTCCCCGCCCTCGGCGCCGAGCCCGGGCGCGAGCCACGGCACCAGCAGCGGCGCGAGCAGGAACGCCACCGCCGCCGCGAGCGTGGTGGCGAGCGCGATCAAGTTGAGCACGCTCGACGCCAGCCGCCACGAGGCCTCATCGCCGCCGCGCAGCGCCACCCGGCTGAAAGTGGGGATGAACGCCGCCGAGAGCGTGGCCCCCGCAAGCACCTGGAACACCAGGTCTGGCAACCGGAAGGCGACCCAGTACGCCGCCAGCTCCGGCTCGGTGCCGAAAGCGTGCGCGATCGCGACCGAGCGCAGCAGCCCGAGCAGCCGGGAGCCGAGGAACCCGAGCGCGACGATGCCGGCCGCGCCCGCGACGCCGCGCGTGCCCCCGTCCGCGAGGAAGCGCCCCAGCCGCCCGGCGCTCACGCCCGGGCCCCGGCCCTCATCCGCCATGGCGGTGGCCGGCGGGCGCGCGGCGGCGGTGGCGCGCCCCGCCGGCCTCGCTGGCGTCGATGGCGTCGATGGCGTCGATGGCGTTCATCGCGCGCCAGTCTAGCCCCCGCCCGGGCGGGGGGCGCGGCCGGCGGGCGTGGACGCAGGCCCGGCGCCGGGACTAAGATCACGGTCCGCCCGCAGGAGGGGCGTCCGCACATGGCCCATTCGAACTCAGCCCGCAAGCGCGTGCGCCAGAACGTCACCAGCGCCGCCCGCAACAAGCCGCTGCGCACCCGCGCCGCACACACCGTGCGCGACGCCCGCGAGGCGATCGCGGCCGGTGATGCCGACGCCGCCGAGCGGCTGCGCGCGGCCCAGGTCGCGCTCGACCGCGCCGCGCGGCACCACATCATCCACCCCAACGCCGCGGCGCGGCGCAAGTCGCGCCTGGCGCGCGCGCTCAAGCAGGCTGCGACCGGCTCCTAGCGCCAGCCCGCTTCGCGCTGCGATACTCGCTGCGACGTCGGCCGCGCCCCCCGGCGTGTGCGCGTCACGGACGGCGGGACTGTCCATGGCTACCTCGAAGACGAAAGCGACGATGCGCGCGACGGTGTTCCACGCCCCCGGCAAGGTCGCGGTGGAGGACCGGCCCCTGCCGCAGCCCGCCGCCGGCGAGCTGCGGCTGCGCATGCGCGCGGCCTCGCTCTGCGCCTCCGACGTGCGCGTCTACCGCGGCGAGAAGTACGCCCGCCCCGGCGTCATCCCCGGCCACGAGATCGCCGGCGTGATCGACGCGCTCGGCGCGGGCGTGGCGAGCTACGCGGAGGGCGATCGTGTCGTGATCTGCCCGGTGATCGCCTGCGGCCACTGCCGCTTCTGCCAGGTCGGGCGGCGCAACCGCTGCGTGAACCGGCGCACGCTCGGCTACGACGTCGACGGCGGTTTCGCAGATCACCTGCTGGTGCCCGCCGAGCTGGTGGCGCTCGGCCACGTCCTGCGCGTGCCGGACGAGCTGCCGCTGGACGTGGCGGCGCTCACCGAGCCGTCGGCCTGCGTGATCGCGTCGCTCGACCTCTGCGCCGTCGCCCCCGGCAGCTCGCTGGCGATCGTGGGCGCGGGCCCGATGGGGCTGCTGCACGTGCTGCTGGCGCGCGCCGCCGGCGCCGGCCCGATCATCGTCAGCGAGCCGGTGGCGGAGCGCCGCGCGATCGCCCGGCGCTGGGGCGCCGACGTGGTGCTCGACCCGGCCACCGACAACGTCCCCGCGCGCGTGAAGGCGGCCACCGGCGGTTACGGCGCGGACGCCGTCGTGCTCACCGCCGGCGTGCTCGCGCTGGTCGCGCCCGCGCTGGAGCTAGTACGGCCGCAGGGGATCGTGAACATGTTCGCCGGCTTCCCGCGCGGGGAGCTGGTGCCCTTCGACCCCAACCTCGTGCACTACGGCGAGGTGATCCTCAGCGGCTCGCAGAACGCCACCTCGGACCAGTACCGGCGCACGCTCGCGCTGCTGCCCGTGGTGCCCCACATCGACGAGGTCGTGACCAACCGCTACGACATCGAGCACGCCCCCGAGGCCTACGCCTCGCGGCTGGCGATGGATGGGCTGAAGTCGCTGGTGGAGTTCCCCGGCCCCGAGCGCTGACGCCGTGCTGGATCGATTGCGCCGGCGCCACAAGGGCGAGCACCGGGCCGCGCCGCCCGGGCGGCTGCCGGCCGGGCGGCTGCCGGCCGCGCGCGAGGCCGCGCCGCCCGACGAGGTGGGGCTCGGCGAGCTGCTGCGAGCGGCGCGCCGCCAGCGCGCGCTGACGATCGCCGAGATCGCGAACGACACCCGCATCAACGCCGACTACTTAGAGGCGCTGGAGCAGGAGCACTACGACGTGCTGCCCGCGCCCGTGTACGCGCGCGGCTTCCTGCGCGCCTACGCGAAGCACCTCGAGCTGGACCCGGAGACCGCGCTCTCGCTGCTGCCGCGCGACCTGCCGCGCCCGCCGGAGCTCGAGCCGTTCGCCGGGCTGCGCCGCCGACCGCCCTCGACGTTCCCCGCGCTGCGGGTGCCCTCCCTGCGGCTGATCGCGATCGCCGCTCTGGTGGCGGTGGCGCTGCTGCTCGCCTTCTGGCGCTTCGCGGGCGGCGTTTGACGCGCCCGCGCGCGGCCCTCAGCCTATTCGCATGCGCTACCACCTCGTGACCCTCGGCTGCGCGAAGAATACCGTCGACTCGATGCGGCTCGAGCAGGCGCTGCGCTCCGCGCGCCACGCCCCCACCGCCGCGCCCGACCAGGCCGATCTGCTGCTCGTGAACACCTGCGGGTTCATCGACGCCGCGAAGGCGGAGTCGCTCGACACGATCCGCGCGCTGGACGCCAGCCGGCGGCCCGGCCAGCAGTTGTTCGTGGTCGGCTGCATGACGCAGATCGCCGAGCGCGAGGTGCGCGACGCGATCCCCACCGTAGACGCCACCTTCGGCGTCGAGGCGTGGGACGCGGTCGCCGCGCGGGTCGGTCCGGCGGACCCGGCGTACGACATCCCGCTGGCGGGCGCGGCGCCCGGCGCGCCCAGCGCCTACCTGAAGATCAGCGACGGCTGCGACCGCCCCTGCACGTTCTGCATCATCCCGACGATCAAGGGCCGCATGCACTCAGATGCGGCGGCGCGGCTCGTCGCGGAGGCGCGCGCGCATGCCGCGCTCGGCGTGCGCGAGTTGGTGCTGGTGGCGCAGGACTCCACCGCCTACGGCGAGGACCGCGGCGAGCGCGACGGGCTCGCCGCGCTGCTCGAGCAACTCTCGGCGGCGGTCCCCGTCGTACCGTGGATCCGGCTCATGTACGCCTACCCGGGCCGCGTCACCACGCAGCTCGCCGAGACGATGGCGCGGCTCCCGAACGTGCTCCCCTACCTCGACATGCCGCTGCAGCACGGCTCCGACGCCGTGCTGCAGCGCATGCGGCGGCCCGGCCTACGGGTGGCGCGGCGCAGCCTGGAGGCGGTGCGCGCGGCGATGCCCGACGTGGTGTTGCGCACGACCTTCATCGTCGGCTTCCCCGGCGAGACGGAGGCGGAGTTCGAGCAACTGCTGGACTTCGTGGAGGAGCAGCGCTTCGACCACGTCGGCGCCTTCACCTATTCGCCGCAGGCGGGCACGCCGGCCGCCGCCGCGGCGCAGGACGTGCCGCAGGCGGTCAAGGAGCGGCGCTACGGCGCGCTGATGGAGCTCGCGCAGGGCATCTCGCACGAGTGCAACCGCGCGCTCGTGGGCCGCGAGGTCGAGGTGCTGGTGGAGTCGCAGGCGCCATCGCAGGCGGCGAGCGGCGGCCCGGTGGTGGTCGGCCGCACGTTCCGCGACGCCCCGGAGGTGGACGGGCTCGCGTTCCTCAAGGGCACCTACCCCGCGGGCGCGCTGGTGCGAGCGCGCGTCGACGGCGCGCTGCCATACGACCTGCTCTGCACGCCGCTCGAGGCGTAGCCGGGGCGGTCACACGGCACAGCACAGCACAGCACAGCACATAAGGCGTCGGCTCATAGCTTCCTCACAGCTGTAGCTGGCACTTAACGGAAACGTTCTGATAGCTGACAAGGCTTCCGTAAGCGTTAGGCGCAGCTGGGTGTAGCGTGGGGAGCAGCACAGGGCAGCCAGGCAGCGCGAGCGGGACTTAACCGGAGCTTAAAGTGAATGTGTTCACAAGCACTTGCACACCAGACAACGGAGCCAGACACTGCTTGTGCGGGATATCACAGGGTCCCGGTCGAGGGCGAGGCCCAGGCCAGGGAAGCACGGAAGGATCTGGAGCATGCATCGGAACCTGCGGTCGTACTACAGCGCGTTGCTCACGGTTCGTCGCAACGCCTTCATCGGCATCGAAGAGGCCAAGCGCGACTTCGACGCTACCGACACCTACCGCCTCGCGGCCCAGTGGCGGGGCTTCTAGCCCGCCGCTCCCAGCTCAGTCTCTTAGACAGGAAGCGCCCGCCCCGCAGGGCGCTTCCTGTTTTCCGACTGGCTGCCTCGCACCCCCGCCACGCTAGTCGCCGATCGTCAGCTCCTCCAGCTCGCTCGCGATCACCTCGGCCCGCCCCAGCAGCTCCCCTTCCACGAAGCGCCGCGTCTCCTCCACCAGGCGGTGCGCGATCGCCGCGTCACCGGAGACCACCGCGAAGCCCACCTCCGCGGCCTGCAGCCGGTCCTGCAGCCCAACCTCGGCGGCGGAGAGCGCGCGCTGGTGCAGCCGCTCGACGAGCGAGCGCACGATCGCGCGCTTCTCCTTCAGGCTGTGCACGCCCTCTAGCCGCAGCCGCAGCAACACGCCGATCGTGACCACGCCGCCGCCGCGCGGCTAGGGACGCGGCCCGGGCGGCCGCATTGCCGGCGGACGGGTGGGGCCGCCGAGCGGTGCGCGCGGCCGCTGCGGCAACGCCAGCGCGCGTACGGGCAGCGGCCCGGGGGCCGGGCGGCGCGCCGGCCGCTCGAACTCCGCTAGCCCGGGCATCGCCGCCGCAACGGTGGCCGGCGGAGCGCTCGCCACTGGTGCCGCCTCCGCCCCGCCGGTGGCGAGTCCGGGCAGCGGGCGCTGGACCACGGGCTCCGGCGGCGCCAGCTCGTCGAGGCCGGGCAGATCCTCCGGCCGCTCGAGGCCGAAGTGCTCGAGGAACCGCTGCGTAGTGACGAACAGCGTCGGCCGGCCCGGTCCCGGCGCCCGGCCGCCCTCGTCCACCAGCCCGCGTGCGCGCAGCGTCGCGATCGCTGCGTCACAGTTGACGCCGCGAATCGCCTCGATCGCGGAGCGCGTCACCGGTTGCCGGTAGGCGATGATCGCCAGCGTCTCCAGCGAGGCGGTGGTGAGCCGCCGGTGGCCCTCCAGCCCGAGCAGGTACTCGACGTGCGCCGCCGCCTCCGGCGCGGTGATCAACTGCAGGCCCTCCGGCCCGCGCTGCAGCCGCACGCCGCGGCCCCCCAGCGTATGCGCCAGATCGTCGAGCACGCGCTCCAGCCGTCGAACGCTGATGCCGAGCGTGTGCGCCAGCGTGGCGGCGTCCAGTGGACCGTCGGAGACGAACAGCAGCGCCTCCGCGACCGCCGGCAACGACTCCTCGGGCGGGGAGGGCGGCCCCGCGAGCGCCGTCTCGGCCGTGGTCTCAGGCGGCATCGCTCTCCCCCGGCCGTGCGCGCGCACGAGCCCTTCCGGACCGACGACGCTGATGGTGCCACGAGCGCCGTCAATCCGCACGGTCCGGCATGCAGCGCCGCCACCGTGCGCGGTGGCTTGTGCGGACGGCCCGGCTGAGGCCAACCGCTATCCCCCGGAGGCGGTGCCACTGGGTACGATGCTGGGTAGGATGCGTCCGTGATCATCGATGTCCACACCCACGTCTTCCCGCCGCGCATGCTGCGCGAGCGGGCCCGGCTCGCGCAGGCCGACCGCGCCTTCGGCGCGCTCTACGACCACCCGCGTGCCCGCATGGCAACCGCCGACGATCTACTGGCGTCGATGGATCGCGCCGGCGTCGATGTCTCGGTGGCGGCCGGCTTCTGGTGGCACGACGGCGCGCTCGCGGCGGAGCACGCGGCCTACCTGCTCGAGGCCGCGGCCGCCTCCGGCGGACGGCTGCTGCCGTTCGTGCCGGTGGACCTCGCGTCGGCGGGCGCGGCAGAGCGGCTGCGAGCGCTGGCGGCGGCGGGCGCGCGCGGCGTGGGCGAGGTGCGGCCCGCCAACCAGGCGCTGGCCCCCGCGCAGGCCGCGCGCTGCCTGGTGGAAGCGAGCGCCGAGCTGGGGCTGGCGCTGCTGCTGCACGGCTCGGAGGAGGTGGGGCACGAGTACGCGGGCAAGGCCGGCGGCTTCACGCCCGGCGACCTGTGGGCGCTGCTGCAGGCGCTCGAAGAGCGCGGCGCGGGCGGGCGCGCGATCGCCGCGCACTGGGGCGGCGGGCTGCCGTTCTACGCGCTGATGCCGGAGGTACGCGCCGCCCTCGCCGGCGGCCGCCTGGCCTTCGACACCGCCGGCACGCCGCTGCTCTACGACCCCTCGGTCTTCGTGCGCGGCCTCGAGCTGGTGGACGAGCGGCTCGTGCTGTGGGGCTCCGACTTCCCGCTGCGCGACCAGGCCGCCGACCGCGCCGCGGCGGAGGCGGCGCTGCCCGACGGCGCGCGCCGCGCCGCCGTGCTGGGCGAAAACGCCGCGCGCTTCCTCGGCCTGTGATGCGACCCGCAGCGCAGCCCGCAGCGCGGCCCGCTGCGCGCAGGAGTGGGTGACGGCGTGCGGCTGTTCGTGGCGCTGGAGTTAAGCGAAGCGTGGCGCGAGGCCGCGCGCGCCGCCCGCGCGGCGCTGGAGCGCGCGACGGCGGCGCCGCTGCGCTGGGTCGAGCCGTCGCTGCTGCACCTGACACTGCGCTTCCTCGGCGAGGTCGCGGAGTCGCAGCTCGAGCCGCTGCATCGGGCGCTCGACGGCGCGGTGGGGGCGGTGGATATCGAGCTGGCAGCCGCGGCGGCAGGCACCTTCGGCCCGCCGGCGCGGGTCGCGGTGCTGTGGCTCGGCGCGGCGGGCGACCTTGATGCGCTCGGCGCGCTCACGGAGCGCGTGGAGCGGGCGGTGGTGGCCGCCGGGCTGCCACCGGAGCCGCAGCCGTTCCACGCGCACGTCACGCTGGCGCGCGTTGCCCGCACCGCCACGCGCGCGCAGCGAATCGAGATCGCGCGGGCGGTGGGGTCGCTGCCGACGCCCCCGGGCGCACTCTGCACGCCCGCGAGGTGGCGCTGGTGCGCTCGCAGCCCGAGCCCGACGGGTCCCGCTACACCGTGCTCTCCAGTCATGGCGCCGGGGCGCCGGGCGAGGCCGTTGACGGGCCCCGTGCGCCCTCGTAGTCTGCCGGCAGCAGGGGTCTGCCCATGCTTGGACTCGTCCGCCCCTCGCTGCCGAACACGCCGCGGTCGACCGCGGCGTCTGTGTTCCCGACCCCGTCATCTCCCCGTGAACGACTGGAGGCGCCATGCACTCGGGCATGATCGGCAAGGTGGAGAAGGCGCATCGCTACGCGCAGGAGCGCGACCGCTTCAAGCTGCGGTCGATCGAGGTCACGGTGCGCGGCGACAACGACTCGCACACCGTGCGGCTCGAGGACGGCCGCTGGGCCTGCGGCTGCGACTTCTTCGGGCACAACCGAACCTGCGCCCACACCATGGCGCTCGAGATCATGCTGGAGGGCATCGTTCCGAAGAGCGTGGCGACCAGCGCCGCGTAAGCCTGCGGCCCCCGAGCGCTAGCCCTCGAAGCGCCCGAGGATCAGCACCGCGTTCTGCCCGCCGAAGCCGAACGAGTTCTTCATCGCGACGCGCACGTCAGCCTCGCGCGCGCGGTGCGGCACGTAGTCCAGATCGCACTCCGGGCCGGGATGGTCGAGGTTGAGCGTGGGCGCGATCACCCCGGTCAGCAGCGTCTGCAGCACCGCCACCGCCTCCACCCCGCCCGCACCGCCCAGCAGGTGCCCGATCTGGGACTTCATCGCGGCCACCGGCACGCGGTAGGCGTGCTCGCCGAAGACCGCGCGGATCGCCCGCGTCTCCGCAAGGTCGCCAGCCTGCGTCGAGGTCGCATGCGCCGAGATGTAGTCGATCGCCTCCGGCGGCAGCGCGGCGTCGGCCAGCGCCGCACGCATCGCCCGCGCCGCCCCCTCGCCGTGCTCCGGCGGGGCCACGAGGTGGTTGGCGTCGGCGCTCACGCCATAGCCGAGCACCTCCGCCAGCGGGCGCGCGCCGCGCGCCTGTGCGTGCTCCAGTGCCTCCAGCACGAACATGCCAGCGCCCTCCCCCGGCACAAAGCCCGTGCGGTCGCGGTCGAACGGCCGCGAGCTGGCCGCCAGGTCGCCGGCGGGGTCGGTGGCGAGCGCGCGCATGACGGAGAAAGCGGCGAGCCCCAGCTCGCTGATGCCCGCCTCGGTGCCGCCCGCGATCATCACGTCGGCGACGCCGCGGCGGATCACCTCGGTAGCGTCGCCGATCGCCTGCGTGCCGGCCGCGCAGGCGGTGCCGACGGTGTTGGTGTAGCCGAGCAGCCCGAGCTGGATCGTGACGTTGCCGGCGCTCATGTTCGGCAGCATCTTCAACATGTACAGCGGGTCGAGCTTCATGCCGCCGCGCTCCACCAGCACACGCATCGCCTCGTCGGTGTTCGGCAGCCCACCGCCAACGTTGCCGCAGACCATGCCGGCCCGCGTGCGGTCGATCGCGCCGAGGTCGAGGCCCGCCTGCGCGACCGCCTGCCTGGCGCAGGCCACGGCGAACTGCGAGAAGCGCGCCATGCGGCGGGCGTCCTTGCGGTCCATGTACTGCGTGGGGTCGAAGCCGTGCACCTCGCCCGCGACTTTGCAGGGGTAGCTGTCGGGATCGGACAGCTGGTCGACGAGCGAGAGCCAACCGATGCCGGAGCGCCCGGCGATCGCGGCCGCCCACATCTCCTCGACGGTGTTGCCGAGCGGGCAGACGACACCGGCGCCGGTGACCACCACGCGCCGCCGCCCGTTGGCTCCCGGCATCGCCTTCGCCTCCGCCGCCCCGACCCGTGCACGGCCCGTGCCGGAGCGGTGTGCTGAAACCCTGAGTCTAGCGTAGCCCGAGCGCGCGGTCCCCGGTCACGGCCAGCAGGTGCTCGCGCGCCTCGGCAGCGGCGTACAGCCCGCCCACCACGAGCACTGCGCCGCGCTCGCCGGCGATCGCGCTCGCCACCTCAATCGCCTGCGCGATCGTGAGCGCGGTCTGCGCGATCGCCCCGGCCTCGCTGAAGGCGCGTGCCACCTCGCGCGGGTCCGCCGCCCGCGGCGAGGCCGGGGGCGCGACGATCACCGTGTCACTACACGCGCTCAGCTCCGCCGCGATGCCGCGCGTGTCCTTGCCCGCGAGCAGCCCCACCACCAGCACGCACTGCGCCGGGAGCGGCAGCGCCTCCACGGTCTGGCGGAAGCGCTTCGCGGCCAGCGCGGTGTGCGCGGCATCGATCACCACCAGCGGCCGCCGCTTCAGCACCTCGAAGCGCGCGTGCAGGCGCGTGCGCGCGAGGCCCTCGTGCACCGCGCGCTCCGGCAGCTCCTGCGCGGTCGCGGCGAAGGCAAGCTCGGCGGCGCGCGTGGCGGCCGCGGCGTTCTGGGCCTGGTGCGGGCCGGCCAGCGGCAGGCTGAGCCCCCGGTAGGTGCGCAGCGGCGTCCTGAGATCGAGCTTCTGGCCGTCCAGCGTCTGCCCGGAGACGCGCAGCGTGCACTCCTCCGCCACCTGGTGGAGGGTCGCGCCGGCCGCCACCGTGCGCGCCCGCACGACGTCCAGCGCGGACTCGCGCATCGGCGCCGCGACCACCTCACAGGGGGTGGTGATGATGCCCGCCTTCTCGGCCGCGATCAGCGCAATCGTCTCACCGAGGATGGCGGTGTGCTCGAGGTCGATCGGCGTGATCACCGCCACCTGCTTCGCGGCCACAGCGTTCGTGGTGTCGAGGCGTCCGCCCAGCCCCACCTCCAGCACCTGCCAGTCGCAGCCCGCGTCCGCGCCGGCGTGCCACCCCATCACCGTCAGCAGCTCGAAATAGGACCAGCGCTCGCTCGCCGGGTCGGCCAGCACGCGCTCGGCGAGGGCGGCGAACTGCGCGTAGCCGACCGGCGCGCCGTCAATCGCGATGCGCTCGCGCGCCTGGTGCAGATCCGGCGAGATCAGCAGCAGCGTGTGCGCGCCCGCCGCGCGCAGGATCGACTCCGTCATCGTGGCGGTGGAGCCCTTGCCCTTGGTGCCCGCCACGTGCACGGTGCGGCGGGCGTCCGGGCGGCCGTGCGCGTCCAGGTACGCGGTGATATGCGCGATGTCCCAGCGACGCGCCTCCGCCGGGTCGCCGCTGCGCTCGAAGCCGCCGTGCGCGAGCAGCCGCCGCACGGCCCCGGCGTAGGCCTGGATCGCGCTGTCGGTGCTCTCGGCGCCCTCGGCGCTGTGCTCGGTGCTCATCGACGCCAGTGTAGCCAGCGCCGCGCGCAGCGCGCGCGGGGGGTGCGATCGCGCGGCGCGACCTGATACGGTGGGCGGCGTGGCGGAGAGCGTGACGGCGACTGAGAGCGTGGCAGCGGCGGCGCAGCGCGCCGCGTCGTGGCAGCCGGCGTCCGCGGAGCCGGGGCACGCGCTCGCGCGCTGGGACGGCGCGGTGGTCGGCCCGGACCTCACGCTGGAGGCGTGGCTGGGCCCGCGCAACAGCGTGGGCGCGCGCTACTTCCGGCTCTACCTGCGCAGCGCCGAGCTCGGGCGGCCGGCCGAGCCGGTGGTGTTCGGGCTGCAGGCTGCCGGGCCGTACCCCGGATTCAACTGGGTGGAGGTGATCGAGTATCGCGACCGCCTGCCGCTCGACGGCACGGCGCGCGAGGTGCTGGTGCCGGCCGGTGTGGAGCGGCTGATCTTCGGGCGGCTAGCGGAGCTGGTGCCCCCCGGCGGCCACCTGATGGCGGAGTATGACTCCCCGGCGCGCCGCAGCACCGCGCGGGCGCTCGCCGCCAGCGTGCCGCCGCGCGCGACACCGCTGGGCGCCACGCTCGCCGCCGTGGGCTGCGCGGTGGCACTACGCGACTGGTACATCGCGGAGGGCGGGCGCGAGGGGCCGCGCAAGCTGCAGGGCTTCCGCGCGCTCAACGCCGCGCATGCGCGCACGCGCGCCCGGGAGACGATCGCGGCGCTGGAGGCGTTCCTGGCGCGCTCCGCCAGCCTGGAGTGGGACCTCCAGGCGCAGGTGCGCCCGCTGGCGCAGCAGGCGATCGCTGAGTTGCACGCGACCGCGGTTTGACCGCGCTCGCAGGCCTCGCTAGGATGCCTCGACCCCTCCCCGAGGGTTCAGCGGCGGACCGACTCCCCGGGTCCACGACCGACATGCACGCAGACGCGCCCCGCGCCGCGACGGCGCGTCACCATCCCGCCCCCTCCACCCCCGCGGGGTGGAGCGAGCCAGCAGGCACCCCCGCCGGGGGTGGAGCGAAGCCAGCAGAGCCGGTAGAGGCTGCGCCCGCGGCATCGCGCGCGCAGCCGGAGGAGCGGTCATGCCCCAAACCCTGAGCGTGATCAAAGCGGACATCGGTGGCTACATCGGCCACACGGCGATGCACCCCGATGTGTTCGACCTCGGCCGGGAGGCGGTGGCGCGGGCGGTGCAATCCGGGCTGCTGATCGACGCGCAGGTCTCCTCCTGCGGCGACGACCTCTTCCTGATCATGTCGCACGACCGCGGCGAGAACGACGAGCGCGTGCACAAGCTCGCGTGGGACACCTTCGTGGACGGCACCGAGGTGGCGAAGAAGCTGCACCTCTACGGCGCCGGGCAGGACCTGCTCGTCGACGCCTTCTCCGGCAACATCCGCGGCGCCGGCCCCGGCTCGGCTGAGCTGGAGCTGGAGGAGCGGCAGTCGGAACCGGTGATCGTCTTCATGGGCGACAAGTGTTCGGCGGGCGCATTCAACCTGCCCTTCTACAAGATGTTCGCGGACCCCTTCAACACCGCCGGTCTCGTGATCTCGGAGGCGCTACACCAGGGCTTCGCCTTCGAGGTGCACGACGTCAAAGAGCACCAGAAGATCATGATCACCACGCCGGATGAGCTGTACGACCTGTTGGTCTTCATCGGCTCACCGGCGCGCTACGCCGTCAAGCGCGTGGTCAGCCGCGCCACCGGCGCGGTTGGCGCCGTCTCCTCCACCGATAAGCTCTCGCTGATCGCCGGGCGCTACGTCGGCAAGGACGACCCGGCGGCGGTCGTGCGCTGCCAGGGCGACTTCCCCGCCGTGGGCGAGGTGCTGGAGGCTTTCACCACCGCGTGGAGCGTCGAGGGCTTCATGCGCGGCTCGCACTACGGGCCGTGGATGCCGGTCGCGCAGCGGGACGCCCACCCTGCGCGCTTCGACGGCCCGCCGCGCGTGGTCGCGCTCGGCTTCCAGATCGCGAAGGGCAAGCTTGTCGGCCCGCGCGACATGTTCGACGACCTCTCGTTCGACAACGCGCGCGCGGAGGCGAACCACATCTCGGACTACCTGCGCAAGCACGGCCCGTTCGAGCCCCACCGCCTGCCGCTCGACGAGATGGAATACACGACGATGCCGGCGGTGGCGGCGAAGCTCACCAGCCGCTGGTCGGAGATCTAGCGCCACCGGGGCGGCGGAGCGGCGGCGCGCGATCCGGCGCATGAGCGCGCGACGGCTCGTCGTCGCCTCCGGCAACGCGGCGAAGGCGCGCGAGCTGCGCGAGCTGCTCGCGCCCTCCGGCTGGGCGGTGCTCTCGCCGCGCGAGGCCGCCCTCCCGGCGGTCGGCGTGGTGGAATCCGGCCGCTCGTACCTCGAGAACGCCACACTGAAGGCGGTCGCCTACGCGCACGCCGCCGGGCTGCCCGCGCTCGCCGACGACTCCGGGCTGGAGGTCGATGCCCTGCAAGGCGGCCCCGGCGTGCTCTCCGCGCGCTACGGCGGGCTCCAGCTCGCCGACCGCCGGCGCTACGAGCGCCTGCTGCGCGAGCTGGCGGGCGTACCCGCGGTGCGGCGCGGCGCGCGCTTCCGGGCCGTGCTCGCGCTGGCGCTGCCGGGCGGGCGGGTGATCGCGCGCGAGGGCACGCTGGAGGGCCGCATCGCGCTCACGCCGCGCGGCGCGGACGGCTTCGGCTACGACCCCGTGTTCGAGCTGCCGGACGGCCGCACGCTCGCCGAGGCCGGCGCGGAGAAGCAACGCATCAGCCACCGCGCGATTGCCAGCCGTGCGATGATCGAGGTGCTGCGAACGCTCGACGCCTGAACCGCGACGGCCGCCGCGCCGTTGGAGCGAAGAGCGCACGGGAAGCACCCATGAGCGACGGCCCCTCCGCGAGCGATGGCGGCGCCGCACCGCTGCTCGACCACTTCGGGCGTCCGCTGCGCGACCTGCGCATCTCGGTCACGGACCGCTGCAACTTCCGCTGCCGCTACTGCATGCCGCGCGAGGTGTTCGGGACCGATTTCCAGTTCCTGCCCCGCTCCGAGATCCTGAGCTTCGAGGAGATCGCGCGCGTGGCGCGCATCTTCGCCACGCTCGGCGTGCGCAAGCTGCGCCTCACCGGCGGGGAGCCCACGCTGCGCGCGCAACTGCCGAAGCTGGTCGCGATGCTAGCGCAGATCCCGGACGTGGAGATCGCGCTCACCACCAACGGCTCGCTGCTGGCCTCGCAGGCGCAGGCGCTGGCCGACGCCGGGCTGGACCGCGTCACGGTCAGCCTCGACTCGCTCGACGACGCCGTGTTCCGCGCCATGAACGACGCCAGCTTCCCCGTGGCGATGGTGCTGGAGGGGATCGCGGCGGCGGAGGCGGCGGGGCTCGCGCCGGTCAAGATCAACTGCGTGGTGCGGCGCGGCGTGAACGACCACACCGTCGCCGGCCTCGTGCGGCACTTCGCCGGTGACGGCAAGATCGTGCGGCTGATCGAGTTCATGGACGTCGGCACCACCAACGGCTGGCGGCTCGACGAGGTGGTGCCCGCGCGCGAGTTGATCGGACGCCTGAGCGCGGAGCTGGCGCTGGTGCCGCTGGAGCCGCAGTACCGCGGCGAGGTCGCGAAGCGCTACGGCACGGCCGGCGGCCGGGGCGAGATCGGCTTCATCACCTCCGTCACCGAGCCGTTCTGCGGCGACTGCACGCGCGCGCGCCTCTCCGCCGACGGCAGCATCTACACCTGCCTGTTCGCGGTGCGGGGCACGGACCTGCGCGGCCCGCTACGCGCCGGGGCCAGCGACGACGCGATCGCGCAGATCATCCGCGACCTCTGGTCCCGCCGCGAGGACCGCTACTCCGAGCTGCGCTCCGAGGCGACGACGCAGCTGCCGCGCGTCGAGATGTCGTACATCGGCGGCTGACATGCCCGACGACGCCGCACCCCCGCTCAGCCACCTCGACGCGCAGGGCCGCGCGCGCATGGTCGACGTCTCCGCGAAGGCGGTGACCGTGCGCGAAGCGACCGCGCGCGGGCGCGTCACGATGCAGGCAGAGACATTGCGCCGCATCGTGGAGGGCAGCGTGCCGAAGGGCGACGTGCTGGCGGTTGCGCGCGTGGCCGGGATCATGGCGGCGAAGCGCACACCGGAGCTGATCCCGCTTTGCCACCCGCTGCCGCTGAGCGGCGTCGAGGTGGTGCTGACGCCCGACCACCGCTCGCCGGGGATCGAGATCGAGGCCACCGTCCGCACCACCGGCCAGACCGGGGTGGAGATGGAGGCACTGACGGCGGTGGCGGTCGCCGGCCTGACCATCTACGACATGTGCAAGTCGGTCGAGCGCACGATGCGCATCGAGGCCGTGCGCCTGGTTGCCAAGTCCGGCGGCAAGTCCGGCGACTACCGCGCCGGCTAGTCACCACGCCGGCGATTACCGCGCCGGCTGGCTCGCCCGGCCCGCCCCCTCTCGGCCGGGAGTCCCGCTGCCGATGATCAGGACGATGACGTCCAAGACCATGGCGTCCGCGCGCGCAGCGCGGGAGGCAATGCGAGGATGGCTGCCCGGCCCGATCTCCACCCCGGCTCCGACCGCTTCTATCGCTCCTACGCCTCGGACGGCAGCACCACGCGCGACCTGCTGCGCTGGATGCTGGAGTGCCGTCTGCCGGAGGCGGGCTGAGCGCACCCGTCTACTGTTGCGCCTGCTGCTGCTGCGCCCGCCGCTCGAGGTACTCCGAGGCGGCGGCCACCGCGCGCTGCGCGTAGGCGACATAGAGCGCGGGCGGCAGGCCAGCCAGCGGCACGCGCTGCTCGGCGCGCATCGCGAGCGGGTTGCCGCTCGGCGCCTGCTCCACGTCGAACCAGATCTGGAGCTCGTACAGCTCTCCGTCTTCACCCAGCACCACGCAGCCGCGCTCCGCGTCCCCGCCGGGCGGCTCCACCTCGATGCCGTAGGAGAACAGCGAGCCGGGAAACGGCGGGAAGGGGTCGATGTCCTGCGCCAGCGTACGCAGCAGCGCGCGCAGCTGGTCGGCGGCGCGCTGCACGATCGCGTCCGCCTGCGCGCGATACAGCATCGGGTCCCCGGTCACCACCCCTCCGGCCCTCGATGCTAGCAGCCCGCGGACGGCGGCGGTCCGCCGGCGCCGCATCGGCGCGGCGGCCGCGCGTGTATCATGGCCGGGCGGCAGGCGTTGATCCGTTCGCGGGAGGTCCGCTATGCAGGCGACGCGCCAGCAGATCCTCGACTACCTGCGGATTCACAGCGAGGTCACGGTGCGCGAGCTCAGCGAGGTGTTGGGCCTCACGCCCACCGGCGTCCGGCAGCACCTCATGATCCTCGAGCAGGAGCGGCTGGTCGCGGCCGGCGAAGAGCGGGGCCGCGTTGGCCGCCCGGCGCTCCTCTACTCGCTCACCCCGCGCGGCGAGACAAGCTACGCGCTCGGTTACGACTGGCTGGCGAACGCCCTGCTGGACGAGGTGCGCGGCACCTACGGCGCCGCCGGCTTCCAGCAGGTCATCCGCGGCGTGGCGCGGCGCATGGCGAGCGAGCACTCTGCGCCGGCGGCCGCCACGTCAGGCGCCGAGCGCCTCGAGCTGGCATGCGCGGCGTTGCGGGAGCACGAGGTGGTGGCCGACTGGGAGCGCGACGGCGACGCCTTCCTCCTGCACGAGCGCACCTGCCCGTACCCGGAGGTGGCGCGTCAGAATTCCGCATGCTGTGTGATCGACGTCGCCTTCATGCGCGAGCTCACCGGCATGGACGCGCGCCTCGTGACCTGCCGCGTGCGCGGCGACCAGTGCTGCACCTACCGCCTCCAGCCCGTCGCCGCCCGCTGACCGTTCGCCCGCCCCGGTCCGGCGCTCGCGCATCGCGCGTCCGCGCGCGCCTCCGTATCATGGCCCGCGGCGCCGGCCGCGGCGTGTCCACCGCAGCTCCCCTCATCGATCGGTCCGCATGGGCGTCTGGATAGGCCGCTACTGCATCGTCGCTGGGGAGGTGCGCGAGCACGGCCCCTGGATCGTCGAGCGCCAGCGCGTGCGTGACGACGAGAGCGTGCGCCTGCTCGTGCTCGCCGAGCCGGTCGACCAGCGCTCCAGCGAGTTCTGCGCCGAGGTGGCAGGCGCGGTCGCCGAGCTGTTCGGCCGCGAATCGCTCTCGCTGACCGGCGGCCTGCTGCGCGCGCTGCAACAGGCCCACGCCAACCTCGCGGAGTGGAACCGTCGGTCGCTGCGCGAGCACCAGGTCGCGGTCGGCATCAGCTGCGTCGCGATCCGGGACGGCGAAGCCACGCTGGCAATGGCCGGTCCTGGCGTGGCCCACGTCAATGGCCCCGAAGGCGTGCGCCGCCTCTCCACCGACGGCCAGCCGGCCGCGATGCCGCTCGGCGGCCCCCAGCCGCTGCAGCCGCTGTTCCAGTCCTTCCGCCTCGCCGATCACCAGCTGCTGCTGCTCAGCAGCCAGGCCGAGCGCGCCGCCGGCGCCGAGGCGGTGACGCGCGCCTTCGCCGCCGGCCCCCGCCGCGCGCTCGCCCAGCTCTACGTGCGCACGCGCGCGCAGCGCGACATGGCGGCGGTGCTGGTGGCGGAGATCGAAGGCGTGGACGGCGATACGCCCGCGTTCGCACTCTCCGCGCCGGAGCCCCCGCCCGCGGAGCCGGCGCGCTCGGCGCGCGTGGATTCCGGTGCGGCGGCGGAACCGCCAGTCGGCGGCGGCGCGCGACCCCCGCTGCCCGTGTTGCGACGCCAGCGCGTCGCCGGGCGGCCGGGCGAGGGCGCGCGCCTGCCCTGGCGCGCGATCGTGCTGGCGCTGGCGGCCGTGATCGCGATCGCCGCGCTCGCCCGCTTCGTGCTGCCCCCGCTGCTGGCGCAGGACCGCGACGCGAAGCTGGGGACGGCGATCGCCTCCGCGGAGCGCCACCTCGCCACCGCCGAAGCCGGCGGCGAGGCCGGCGAGCGGCGCGCGCAGCTGCAGGCGGCGCAGGCGGAGATCGCGGGCGCGCGCTCGATCGACGAGCAGGAGCCGCGCGTGCAGCAGCTCGACCAGCGCGCACAGACGGTGCTACGGCAGCTCGACGCCGTAGTGGACCTGCATGGGCTGCGCAAGGTGATCGAGTTCGACGGCACGCTCACCGCCCCCGCCCGCCCGGCGGCGCTGCGGCTCGGCGGCGGCGCACTGTGGCTGCTGGAGTCCGACCGCGGGCGGGTCTTCACGCTCGACCTCGCGCGGCCCGACGCGCCCCCCGTCGAGGTCTACCGCGGCGGCAGCAGCTACGGCGGCACGGCCGCGCGCGCGCCGCTCCAGATCGCGTGGGACGCAGCGGAGCAGCGCCTGCTGCTGCTGGACGCGGAGCGCGCGCTGTTCGCGATCCAGCGCGGCGCGACGCCGAAGCCGCTGCCGCTGCGCGGCGCCGCCGACCTGCGTTCGCTGCAGGCACTGGCCGTCTACCGCGGCAACCTCTACCTGCTCGACCCCCAGGGCGGCGAAGTCTGGCGCTACCTCCCCGCCGGCGCGGGGTTCGACTCCGAGCGCAGCGACCTGCTCGGCCGCGCCGAGATCCACACCGCGCAGGCGCTGTTCGTGGACGCAGAGCTCTTCCTGCTGGAGCCCGCCGCGCTGCGCCACTTCCGCGAGGGCCGGGAGCTGCCGCCGCTGCTGCGCGGCGTCGACCGCGCGCCCGACGGCGCCGCCGGGCTCGTGTCCGACCAGGCGCGCGGGCGCCTCTACTCCGCCGACCGCGGCGGGCGCCGCATCCTCGCCACCGACCGCAACGGCGCGTTCATCGCGCAGTACCGCCACCCGCAGTTCTTCGACCTGCGCGACCTGGCGCTCTCCGACGACGGCACGGAGCTCTACGTGCTGACCGGCAGCGGCATCTACGCCTTCCCCCCGCTCACCGGCGCGGGCCGCCCCTAGCACCCCCGGCGCCCATAACGCCGCTCGCGCCCCTTGGCCCGCGGGCGGGCGCGCCCGTACCCTGCCGGCATGCGCATCCTGGCGATCGAGAGCTCCTGCGACGAGACCGCGGCGGCGGTGGTGGCCGACGGCCGCCGCGCGCTTTCCAGCGTCGTCGCCTCGCAGGACGCGCACCACGCCGCCACCGGCGGTGTGGTGCCCGAGGTCGCGGCCCGCCAGCACCTGCGCGCGCTGCTGCCGGTGGTACGCCGCGCGCTCAGCGACGCCGAGTGCGGCTGGGACGACCTGGACGCCATCGCCGCCACCGCCGGGCCGGGGCTGCCCGGCGCGCTGGTGGTGGGGTTCAATGCCGCGCGCGGGCTCGCCTATGCGCGCGGGCTGCCGCTGATCCCGGTCGATCACATCGAGGGCCACGTCTGCGCGAACTGGCTGGGCGAGGCGGAGCCGCCGCTGCCGGCGCTCGCGCTGGTGGTCTCCGGCGGCCACACCGAGCTGCTGCTGATGGCGGAGCACGGCCGCTTCCGGCGGCTCGGCGGCACCCGCGACGACGCCGCCGGCGAGGCCTTCGACAAGGTCGCGCGGCTGCTCGGACTCGGCTACCCCGGCGGCCCGCCGCTCTCGGCGCTGGCGCGCACGGCACAGCGCCGCACGCTGCGGCTGCCGCGCGCCTGGCTGCGGGGCAGCGACGACTTCTCCTTCTCCGGGCTCAAGACCGCGGTGCTGCACGCCACGCAGGCGCCCAACGCGCCGCCGGCCGCCGAAATCGCCTGGGCGTTCGAGCAGGCGGTCGCCGACGTGCTCTCGCTCAAGGCCGCGCGCGCGGCGGAGCGCGAGGGCGTGAGCGCGCTGCTGCTGGCGGGCGGGGTGGCGGCGAACGGCTGCCTGCGCGCGCTCGCGCGCGAGCGCTGCGCGCTGCCGGTCTTCATCCCGCCGCCCGCGCTCTGCACCGACAACGCCGCGATGATCGGAGCGGCGGCCTTTCGTCACCTCGACGCTGCCTGCGACCCCGCCGCGCCGCTGGAGGTCTACTCCACCGCCGCCCGCGGTGGGCTGCGGCTGGGCATGCGCTAGCCGCGGTCCTCGACCGCCGGCGTCGACGGCGGCGAGAGCAAGCAGACGCCGCAGCCGCCGCGCTCGCACCAGAGCTCTTGCAGGTGCAGCAGCCCCTGCGCCCACAGCGCGCCGCCCCCGCGCGGCGCGCCGAGCGCGGCCGCCAGCGCGCGCGTGCGTCCGTACGGTCGCGGCCCCGACCAGTTCGCAGCCAGCGTCGCCGTGGCGCGCGCGAGCGCGCCGTCGCCGTAGGCAGCGCCGGCCTTCTGCACGTACCGCCGCCAGCGTGCGCGGTCGTAGCCCAGCACGGGGCCGAGCGCCACCGTCGGCGCCCGGCCACCGCCAGCCAGCGGCACCGAGCCGCCGGCATCGTCCTCCCACACCAGGTGCAGCACCACGCCGGCGTAGGCCGGGTCGCGTGCGTGGCCGTGGCGCTCCCAGTCGGAGGCGCGGCGGTGCACCTCCAGCGCGCCCGCCAGCAGCACGCCGTGGGGCGAGCGGAACAGCGCCTCGCGCACGTCCAGGCCCGCTCCACGCCCGGCGCGTCCGAGCCGCAGCAGCGGCCACGGCAGCGCGGCGGCGGGGACACGGCCGAGCAGCCAGAGCGCGGTCAGCTCCGCCTCGCTCGGTGCGGTGCGCTCCGCGGTCTCGCGGCGCCGCCGCTGCACACGCCCCACAGCAGCGCGCGGCGGCGGGGGCGATGGCGCCCGCCGCCGCGCTCACGGCGCGCGCTCCGGCGGCGGCGGCGACGGACATTCCACGCCATAGAAGCCGCTCTCCTCCGCCACCAGCTGCAGCAGGCGGCGCGACATGCGCCGCGGACGGCTGCTGCCGGTCTCCCACTCGGAGACGGTCTGCTGGCGCGTGCCGAGGCGCTCCCCCAGCTCGGCCTGGCTGGCGGCGAGGTGGCGGCGCAGCGCCCGCACTCGCTCCGCGCCCCACTCCGACGCCCGCTCGCTCATGCGGGCATGCTTACACGAAACCGTGTAGTCGCGCTGCGGCCGCCTCTCCGCGCATCGCGGGCGCAGCAGGCGGCGGCGGGCGCTGGCACTCTCGGTGCCAGAGTGCTAATATCCTCAGGCGCCGCGGCAAACGCCGGGCGTCACAACGAGACGTGGAGCTTCGAACGACGCGGGAGGCGGCTCTCGCGCGAGCAGGCCAGAAGGAGGCAGGCGTTGGCGACGAAGGTTGTCCCGCTCACGGATCACATCGTGCTGAAGGCGGTCGAGCAGGAAGAGATCACGGCCTCCGGGCTCGTGATCCCGGACTCGGCGAAGGAGAAGCCGCAGCACGGCGAGGTGCTGGCCGTGGGCCCCGGCAAGATGAACGAGGCGGGCGTCGTGGAGACGGTCGACCTCTCGCCCGGCGACCGCGTGCTCTACCAGAAGTACACCGGTCAGGAGGTCTCCGTGGACAAGGAGGACTACCTGATCGTGCGCTTCGGCGAGGTGCTCGCGAAGCTCGTGGACTCCACCAGCAGCCGCAAGCCGCGCCGCCGCGCCGCCGCGCGGCGCTAGCGCCGCCGCGGCTGCGGCGCTAGCGCCGCGCGCGCCGGCGGGGCCGCAGCAGGGCAGCGGCCATGCAACGGCCCGCAGGGCAGTACCGTACAGGACCTTTCCGCACCCAGCAGGTAGCACGTAGGGTGGTCAGATGTCAGCGAAGCGACTGAAGTTCAACGAGGACGCACGGCGAGAGCTGCGCCACGGCGTGGACATCCTCGCGGACGCCGTCCGGATCACGCTCGGCCCGCGCGGGCGCAACGTAGTGCTCGACAAGGACTACGGGCCGGCCGTGATTACCAAGGACGGCGTCACCGTCGCCAAGGAGATCGAGCTCAAGGACCGCTTCCACAACATGGGGGCGCAGCTGCTCAAGCAGGCCGCGATCCGCACCAACGACCTCGCCGGCGACGGCACCACGACCGCCGTCGTGCTGGCGCAGGCGATCTTCGTCGAGGGCCTGCGCACGATCGCCGCCGGCGCCAACCCGATGGGCATCCGCACCGGCCTGGAGCTGGGGCTCGCCGCCGTCACGAAATCGCTGCGCGGCCTCGCCCAGCCCGTGGAGGGCAAGGAGACCATCACCGCCGTGGCCACGATCGCGGGCAACGACGCGGAGATCGGCCAGCTCGTCGCCGACGTGATGGAGCAGGTGGGCAAGGACGGCGTGATCACGGTCGAGGAGGGGCGCGGGCTCAGCTACGAGACCGAGGTGGTCGACGGCTTCCAGATCGACAGCGGCTTCATCTCGCCGTACTTCGTCACCAACGCCGACCGCCAGGAGGCGGACCTCGAGGATCCGTACATCCTGATCACGGACCGCCAGATCAGCAACGTCAAGGACATCCTCCCGCTGCTGGAGAAGGTGCTGCAGGTCTCGAAGAACCTCGTGCTGATCTGTGCCGGGCTGGACGGCGACGCGCTCACCACGCTGGTGGTGAACAAGGTGCGCGGCACCATCAACCCGGTGGCGGTGATGGCCCCGTCGTTCGGCGACCGCCGCAGCGCCTCGCTGGAGGACATCGCCGTGCTCACCGGCGGCACCTTCCTCTCGGAGGGCGTGGGCAGCAAGCTGGAGGACACCCAGATCGCGGACCTCGGCCGTGCGCACCGCGTGGTGGTGGACAAGACCAGCACCACGATCATCGAGGGCTACGGCTCCGACGAAGCAATCCAGGCGCGCATCCGGCAGGTGCGCAGCCAGCTCGACAGCACCACCGCCGAGTTCGAGCGCGAGAAGGTGCAGGAGCGCCTGGCGAAGCTCTCCGGCGGCGTGGGCGTGATCAAGGTCGGCGGCGGCAGCGAGGTCGAGGTGCGCGAGAAGAAGTTCCGCGTCGAGGACGCGCTCTCCGCCACCCGCTCCTCGCTGGAGGAGGGCGTGGTGCCCGGCGGCGGCGTGGCCTACATCCGCAGCCAGCGCGTGCTCGACCCGCTGATCAAGAAGGCGGCCGCGGACCCGAACCGCTTCGACGAAGCAGTGGGGCTGCGCATCCTGCGCATGGCGCTGGAGTCGCCGCTGCGCCAGCTGGTGGAGAACGCCGGCCTCGAGGGCTCGGTGATCATCGAAGACGTGCGCGCTGCCAAGCCGGGCATCGGCTACGACGTGGCGCACGCGAAGATGGGCGACATGTTCAAGCTCGGCATCATCGACCCCGTGATGGTGTCCCGCATCGCGCTCGAAAACGCGGTCTCGATCGCGGCCATCATGCTGACCACCGAGAGCCTGGTAGGCGACATCCCGCAGCCGCCGGCGGCCCCCGGCGGCGAGGGTATGGGCGGCATGGGCATGGACGGCACCGACGGCTTCTAGCGGACGACGGTTGCTGCTCGGCGGTACCATGCTGCCTGCATTCCGGCGTCCGGCAGCGTCCCACGTATCCGATGAGCAGGCGATGAAAGTATCCGGCATCCGGCAGGGCGTCCCGTCGTGGGCCGAACTCGCAACGAACAACGAGGACGGTGCTCTCGCCTTCTACGGGGATCTCTTCGACTGGAGCGACGACGCGCAGCCACTCCCACTCGAAGCCGGCGGTGGTACCTACGACATGCAGTAGATCGAGGGCGACAACGTTGCCGCGATCAGCCGGCAGCGGCCGCAGGAAGCGCAGATGGCCGTCCCGCCGCACTGGAATGTCTACATCGCCGTCAACGATGTCGACGCCGTGTCACGCAAGGTCCCGGCCGCCGGCGGCCGGGACGTCATGCCTCCGATGGATGTGATGGATGCGGGCCGCATGGCGATGATCTCCGACCCCACGGGAGCCGTCGTCGGCCTCTGGGAGGCAAAGCGGCACCAGGGCTTCCAGCGCGTGCGCGAGCACGGCGCCGTGACCTGGGCCGAGTTGCTCACGGACGACCCGCCGCCCGCCATCAGATTCCTGTCCACTGTACTGGGCGTGCCGGCTGAGGAGATGCCGATGCTCGGAACCGGCGACGGCACGTACACGCTGGCCAGGCCAGCACAGACACAGATGGCGGGCGTCATGAAGAAGACCCCGGACATGGCCGGCGTCCCAAACTTCTGTGGTGTCTATTTCGAGGTCAACGACGCGGATGCCGTCGTCTCGCGCGCGAAGACATTGGGCGGATCGGTCATCGCTGAACCGTTCGACGTTCCGGGCATCGGACGCATCTCGTGGCTCACGGATCCGCAAGGTGCGTCGTTCGGTGTCATCAAGTCGGCGCCGCCGCAGAACGCTGTCGGCTGAGGCCGCACGCCGGCCCCACGCGACCGGCTTCGTCGCTCAGTCGAACAGCGCGGCCGCCTCGCGCAGCGCCTGCCGCTCGAGCGCGGTCGGCAGGGCTGCCAGCGCCTGCTCCAGCGGCAGCGCTTCCACGCCCGCCAGCAGCCCGTCCGGCTCCGGCTCGCCCACAGCGCGCGCCGCTACCGGACGCAGCCAGCCGACCCCTTGTGCCCCCTCGCGCGGCCGCGCCATGCGCACCGGCAGCCGCCGCGCCGCGGCCCGCGGCTCGCCGTCCAGTCGCAGCCGCAGGCGCGCGTCCAGCAGCGCCCGCACGGCCAACGCAAGCGGCTCGCCGGCCGGCGGCGCGGCGCACGAGAGCAGCGTCGGATGCGGCCAGTCCGGCCAGCGCAACAGCAGGTAGCGCGCGTCATGCCCGCCTGCGGCCTCGAGCCGCACGGCGATCAGCAGGCGCTCCGGCTCGGCTGCCGACGGCGCCGTCGCGGCCGGCGCGGCCGTCACCGGCCCTCGACGCTGACGCCGGCGAACAGCGGCCCGGGCTGGAGCGGGCCGACCACCGCGTAGTGCAGCTGGCGGTCGGAGATCAGCCGCCGCGCCACGCGCTGGATGTCGGCGGCGGTGACCGCGTCGGTGCGCGCGATCGTGTCCTCCGGCGTGAGCAGCGGGATACCGAGCATCGCACGCGAGCCGTACCACGAGGCGACGGACCCCGTGTCCTCCATGCGCAACACGAGCCGCGCGCGCACCAGCCGCTGCGCGCGCTCCAGCTCCCGCGCCTCCACCGGGTGCTGCAGCCGCTCCAGCTCCTTCGCGATCTCGCACACCGCCTCGCGCGCGTGCGCGGGGTCCACTCCGGCGTAGATGCCGAACGCCCCGGCGTCGCGCAGATAGGTGGGGTAGCTGTGGATGTCGTAGCACAGCCCCAGCTCCTCGCGCAGGCGCGTGAAGAGCCGCGACGACATGCCCTCGCCAAGCACCGTCGAGAGCATGTCCAGCGCGTAGCGGTCCTCGTGGTCGATCGCGAGGCCGCGCATGCCGACGCTGAGGTGCGCCTGCTCGGTCTCCTTCCCGATCGCCTGCACGCGCTCCCCCAGCGGCAGGTCGGTAACGGCGAGCCACGGCGTGGGCTCGCCGGGCTGCCAGTCGCCGAGCGTCGCCTGCACCAGCCGCATCGCGGCCAGTTCGTCGATCGCACCCGCCACGGCCACCACGGTGGCGTTCGCGACGTACTGGTGGCGGTAGTACTCGCGCAGACGGTCGGGCGAGATCGCTGACACCGTCTGCACGCTCCCGGCGATGTCGCGGCCCTGCGGCTGACCAGGCCACAGCAGTGTGTCCAGCAGCAGGTTGGACTGCTCGCTGGGTGAGTCCTCGACGGCGGCCAGTTCCTCCAGGATTACGTCGCGCTCCAGCTCGATCTCGTGGTCGCGGAAGAGCGAGTGCCGCAGCATGTCGGCGAGCACGTCGAGCGCGTCGGCGGCGTGGTTCGGCGTCACCTTCGCGTAGTAGACGGTCAGATCGCGGTCGGTGGCGGCGTTGATGCTGCCGCCCAGCTCGTCGATCTCCGCCGAGATGTCCTGCGCGCGCGGCCGTCGCTCGGTGCCCTTAAAGCAGAGGTGCTCGACGAAGTGCGAGATGCCGGCGTCCTGCGGCTGCTCGTAGCGCGCGCCCGCGCCGACGTAGAGCGCGATCGCCACCGAGCGCGCATGCGGCACCGGCGTCACCACCAGGCGCAGTCCGTTGTCGAGGGTCAGCAGCGGGTTCACGAGCGCCGATCCTATGGGAGCGCCGCCGCGAGGAGCAAACCGGCGTCGGGCGGCGCGCGCAGTCCAGCTTCACGCCAGCTTCGAACCAGCGCGCTCTAGATATGCACAGCTTCGGGCCCCCGGGGCGGCGGCCCTCAGCGCACGCCTCGCGGCGGCTCGCCGAGCCCGCAGCGGCCGCGGCGCGCCCACGCCAGCCCATCGGCGCAGAGCGCCTCCAGCAGCCGCCGCACGCGCGCCCGCTGCTCCATGTCCTCCGCGAGCGCGTTCAGCAACGCGGCCATGCGCAGCGGCTCGCGGCGCTCGCGCAGCAGGCCGAGGATGCGGCCGCGCCACTGGCGGTCGGAGCCCTCGAAGCGGGGCTGTGCGCGCAGCGGTTGAGCGCACTCGCCGCGCTCAAAGCGCGGCCGCGCGACGCACAGCGTCGCCACCACGCAGCCGCCGCAGCGCGGACGTGGCGTGCAGACGCGCGCGCCGTACTCCATCAGCGCCGCGTTCCAGCGCGGGCCGGCGCCGGGAGGCAGCAGCCGCGCCGCCGCGGCCGCGAGTGTCCGCGGGGCGCTCTCGCGCGCGGGCTGGAGATCGCCGAGCAGCAACCGCCCGATCACGCGCACCGCGTTTGTGTCCACGGCGGGCGCGTCGTCGCCGAAGCCGAAGCTGAACACGACCGCGGCGGTGAACGGCCCCACGCCCGGGAGCGCCAGCAGCGCCGCCTGCTCGCGCGGCAGCGCGCTGCCGTGCGCGCGCAGGCAGAGCCGCACCGCCTCGCGCAGCGCCAGCGCGCGCCGGGGGTAACCGGCGCGGCCCCACACGCGCAGCGCCCGCGCGCGGCTCGCGCCCGCCGCCGCCGCGAGCGTGGGGAAGGCCGCCATCCAGCGCCGCCAGAGCGGCAGCACGCGTGCCATCTGCGTCTGCTGTGAGCACACCCCCGCCACCAGCGCGGCGTAGGGGTCACGGCTGGTGCGCCACGGGAAGTCGTCGCCGTGCTCGCCGTGCCACGCCAGCAGCCGCGCGCGGATGCGCCCCAGCCGCTGCGGGGTGAGCGAGGGGAACGCGGCTGCGGCGGTGGTCGCGGGCATCGAGGCGCAGGCTAGGCAGCGCTTCGGGGGCGCACAAGCGCGGCCAGCGCGCGCGAATCGCGCGCGCTGGCCGCCACGCTCGCGGCCGTGCCATAATCGTCCACGACGGCGCCGCGCTGCGGAGAGTGCCGGCGCGCGCCGAGCGATTCCGTCCCTGCACTCCCGCACACGCGGGGTCGAACCGGTGACGCATCCCCCGGCGGCCACGCTGCCGCTGTCGCATCTGCTTCCGCCCGGCGCCGCGCTCACGCGCGAAGGGCACCTCGCGCTCGGCGGCTGCGACGCGCTGGCGCTGGCGCGCGAGTTCGGCACCCCGCTCTACGTCTACGACCGGCGCGGCCTGCGCGAGCAGTGCGCGGCCTACCGGCAGGCATTCGCCGCCGAGTACTCCGACAGCACGGTGCTGTACGCCTCGAAAGCGTTTCTCAACCGCCCCTTCGCGCGCTTCATCCACGAGCAGGGGCTGGGCTTCGACGTCGTCTCCGGCGGCGAGATCGAGGTGCTGCGTGCAGCCGGCGTGCCGCTGGAGCAGGTCTACTTCCACGGCAACAACAAGAGCGCCGAGGAGTTGGCGCTGGCGGTGGAGGCCGGGGTGGGGCGGGTGGTGATCGACAACCTCGGCGAGGTCGCGCTGCTGCACGCGGCGGCGAGCGCCGCCGGCAAGCGCCAGCGCGTGCTGCTGCGCGTCTCCCCCGGGGTGGACGCGCACACGCACGAGAAGACCACCACCGGCATCCTTGACACCAAGTTTGGCGTGCCGATCGCCACCGGCGCGGCGGAAGCCGCGCTGCGCGCCATCCTCGACGCGCCCGCGCTGGAGTTCCGCGGGCTGCACATGCACCTCGGCAGCCCGATCTTCGAGCTGGAGCCGTACGCGCTGGGCATCGAGGCGCTGGCGCGCTTCATCGCGGAGGTGTGCCGCGACCGCCTGGGCGTCGCCGTCGCGGAGTGCTCGCCCGGCGGCGGCTTCGCCGTCGCCTACCTCGAGGCGCAACAGCCGCCATCGCCGGCGGAGTACGCGCGCGTGATCTGCGGCACGTTGCGGCGCGAGGCGGAGCGCCTCGGCTTCCCGCTGCCGCACCTCAGCGTCGAGCCGGGGCGCTCGATCGTCGGGCGCGCGGGCGTGGCGCTCTACACCGTGGGCGCGCGCAAGGAGGTGGCCGGCGTGCGCACCTATGTCGCGGTCGACGGCGGCATGGCGGACAACATCCGCCCCGCGATGTACGGCGCGCGCTACGAGGCGCTCTCGGCGGAGCGCCCGCTGGCGGCGGCCGAGGAGACCGTGACGATCGCCGGCAAGTACTGCGAGTCTGGTGACCTGCTGGTGCGTGACGCGCGCCTGCCGCGGCTGCGCGCCGGCGAGGTGCTGGCGATCCCGGCCGCGGGCGCCTACCAGCTCGCCATGGCGTCCAACTACAACCTGGCGTACAAGCCCGCGGTGGTGCTGGTGGAGAACGGCGCGGCGCGCCTGATCCGCCGCCGCGAGCGCCCGGCCGACCTGATGTCGCTGGACGTGGACTGATGGCGGACGCGACGAGCGCCCAGGGCGCCGAGACGTGGGGCATGGTGGGGCAGACGCACGCCGTGCGCGCGCTGCGCCACGCGATCGCGTCCGGCCAGCTCTCGCACGCCTACCTCTTCGGCGGGCCGCCCGGCGTCGGCAAGACGACGATCGCACTGCGGCTCGCGCAGGCGCTGAGCTGCCAGTCGCCGGACGCGCCCTGCCTCGCCTGCCGGCGGTGTCGCCAGGTAGAGGCTGGTGCGGCGCCCGACGTCGAGCGCATCGCGATCGGCGGGGTCTGCGACGAGAGCGCGCACAAGGACCACGGCGCGGACGGCTCCACGCGCATCCGCATCTGCCAGGTGCGGCGGCTGGAGCGCGTGGCGAGCATCGCGCCGTTCGCCTCGGCGCGCCGCGTCTTCATCGTCGACAGCGCGGACGATCTGCAGCCCGAGGCGGCGCACGCGCTGCTGAAGACGCTCGAGGAGCCGCCGTCGACCGTGCTGCTGATCCTGCTGGCGAGCGACGTGGAGGCACTGCTGCCCACCGTGCGCTCGCGCTGCCAGCGGCTCACGCTGCGCCCGCTACCGGTGCAGGAGCTGGCGGCCGCGCTGCGCGAGCGCCCGGGCCTCCACGCGGTGCAGGCGGCGGCGCTGGCGCGGCGCGCGCGCGGGTGCTTCGGACTCGCCTTGCGCATGCACGGCGACGCCTCGCTCGACGTGCTGCGCGAGAGCGCGGTCGCCGACGCGCGGCGGCTGGCGCGCGCGGGGCGCAACGAGCGGTTCGACTACGCCGACAAGCTATCGCGCGCGTGGTACCGCGAGCGCGAGAGCGTGCTGACCACGCTGGACGTCTGGCGCGAGTGGTGGCGGGAGGCGTTGCAGCAGGCGGTGGCTCGAGACCTGCCCGCGGGCGGCATGTCCGCCACGGGCGGGGACCCGGGGCTGGCGCCGGAGCCGTGCACGGCGGCGGAGGCGGTGCGCGCGCTGGGCGCGACGCAGCGGGCGCGCGAGCACCTGCGGGCGAATGTGAACGCGCAGCTCGCGCTCGAGATCATGCTGCTTGACCTGCCGCTGCTGGCGGGCCGCGGCGGTGCCAACGGCAGCAGTGCCAACGGCAGCAGTGCCAACGGGACCAGGGTCAACGGGACCAGTGGAGAGGAGGGTCGTCAGGCGGCGCTCGCGCCCGTGCAGGGCTGAGCGCGCCGGCGGCGTGCATGAACGAGCTCGACATCATCGGTGTCCGCTTCATCGAGGCCGGCCCCGTGTCGTACTGCCGCGGCGGCGAGTTGCGGCTCGGGGTGGGGGACTACGTCGTAGTGCGCACGGACGGGGGCGAGCGGCTGGGCTGGGTGGTGATCGCCGCCGACCAGGTGCTGGCCTCCGAGCAGCGCGGGCCGCTGCGCGTGGTGGAGCGGCTCGCGACGGAGGCGGACGTGGAGGCGTGGCGCGCGAACCGGCGGCGCGCGCAGGAGGATATCGGCCGCGCGCAGGCTCTCGCGGCGCGCGCCGACCCCCGCGTGCGCGTCGCGAGCGTGGAGTACGACCTGGCGGGGGAGCGCTGCCGCCTGACCTTCGCGGCCAGCGACCGCGTGGAGCACGAGTGGCTGCGGCGGCAGGCGTCGGAACTGCTGGGCGCCGACGTACACGTCGAGCAGGTCGGCGACCGCGACCGCGCGAAGGCGCTGGGCGGCGTCGATGTCTGCGGGCGCGCGCTCTGCTGCTCAAGCTGGATGACATCGTTCCCGTCGATCTCGATCAAGATGGCGAAGGACCAGGGGCTTTCGCCCAACCCCACCAAGATCTCGGGCGTCTGCGGCCGCCTGCTGTGCTGCCTCTCCTTCGAGGTGGAGGCGTACCGCGAGCTGCGCGGTGATCTGCCGAAGGTCGGCAAGCGCATCACCACGCCCGTCGGCAGCGCCCGCGTGGTGAGTATCAACGCGCTCTCGCAGATGGTGCGGCTGCGCATGGACAGCGGCGAGATGGTCGAGATCGGCGCGAACGAGTTGCGCGCGCAGTACGGCGCCGCCGTGCGCCCCGAGGAACTCGAGCAGACGATCGAGGAGCCACTGCGGCGCCGCGAGCGGCAGCGCCAGCAGGCGACGGTGGCCGTGCTCTCGCCCGTGGACACGCCCGCGGCCGCGCGCGTGCAGCCGCCGGCGGCCCCCGCCGCGATCACGGGGGAAGTCGTGGGGAATGCAGGCGGCGAGGGGGACGGCGACGGAGCCGGCGGCGAAGAAGGCGCCGGCTCCGAGGAGAGCGCGGACGGCAAGCGCCGGCGACGCCGCGGGCGCCGTGGCGGCCGCCGCCGGCGTCGCGCTGACGGCGGCGAGGCGGGCGCCCCCGGTGCGGCAGGCGGGCAGCCCGAGGCGGACTAGCCCGCGTCCCCGGGCACCGCCGCGATGGTCAGCGCGCGACCGCGCGCTCCAGCTGGTCGCAGTGCTCGGCGTAATGGTCCATGCCCATCAGCACCTGCTGGTGGATCGAGCGCCGCCCGTCCACTGGGTGGATGCCAGCCCGCCCCCACGAGGCGTCCGGCAGATCCTTCAGCTCCTCGACCGTCTCGGCGATCGCGGCGGTGAGCGCCTCCAGCAACGCGGCGCCGCTCTGCGCCTCCCAGGCGTTCGCCTCCGCCTCCTGCTCGTCGTCGAAGGGGGCGAACACCGGGTCGGTCATCCACACCATGCGGTGGATGCGCGAGCGGCTGTGGCGCGCGTACGCCACCAGGTGGCCCATGATGCGCGCGGGCGACCACTCGCCAGCGGCTGGCGCGTGCCGCAGCTCCGCCGCCGGGTGCGCGGCGAGCAGGCGCTCGAGGCGGTCGGGCACCTCGGCCAGCGCCCCCACAGCGGGCAGGTAGCGCTGCGCGTTGCCGGTCACGAAGTCGATACGGGCCATCAGCGGTCCCCCCCCCTCACGCGCCCACGTCCAAGATCAGGTCGAGCTCGACCGGCGACCCCGCGGGCAGCGCGACGACGCCGATCGCCACCCGCGCGCCGACGCCCGCCTCCTCGCCGAGCGCGTCGCGCAGCAGCTCGCTCGCGCCGTTGAGCACCTGCGGCTGCTCGGTGAAGCCCGGCTCGCAGGCAACGTAGCCCGTCAGCCGCACCACGCGCACGCCGTCGAGGCTGCCCAGCAGCGCCTGCGCCGCGGCCAGCGCGTTCAGCGCGGCGGCGCGCGCGGCCTCCCGCCCCTGCTCCATGCTCACGCCGGCGCCGAGGCGGCCGGGGTGCAGCACTTTGCCGTCGCGCGTGGCGAGCTGCCCGGAGACGTACACCAGCGCCCCCGCTCGCGTCGCGGCACGGTAGAGCGCCAGCGGCGCCGCCGGGGGCGGCAGCGCGATCCCGAGCGCCGCGAGCCGCTGCGCGACCGTCACCATGCCCCCGGCCCCACGATGCGCCCGAATTCACCACCAAGTTCCTGCTGGGCGGCCCCGCGGCGCGTGGCGCCCTCGAAGTGGGCGAGGAGCAGCGCGTAGGTCATGGTCTGCGCATACGCGTCTGCGACCTGCGCATCATCCGCCTCGGGGAAGAGGATCGCGCGCCACTCCGCGGCGAGCTGGCGCAGGGGACCGCCTTCGCGGGTGAGTGCCTTTGCCACCTCATCGCGCAGGAACCTGGTCAGAGGCGCGATGAACTCGGCGAGACCGCGCGCGGTCCTTAGCACGATAGGATTCCAGTTCAGTAACGTGCGGAACAAGTCTTCAAGTCCTGCGCCGGCTTGCTCGATGAGGCCGCCGAACCCATCTTCGCTTACGTCGTCGGCGATCCTGACCCGTTGGACGAGTTCTCCGCTGTGGTAGAGGCTCCACTCCGAGCCGTCGGTGTAGACGAGATTGGGCAGTGCCTTGAAGCGGTTCCACTGCTCTCTGTTCACCCCGGTGAAGCGCTCGGGGCGCGCACCGAGACCGTGCCTCTTCAACTCAATGTGCCCGGTCAGCAGTCTGGTGACGGTGACCCCGAGGTCCGGGCGCCCCTCTACGTCGTCGTCGCGCACCTCGGTACGCGAGTTCACGTCCAGACGGGCGACGCGGCCGAACGCGCGCAAGAGGTTCCCCACTGGGGCCTTCAGCTGGTCCTCTGGTTGAGCGACTACGTGGAGGCGGAAGTTCATCGCGAGGGCGTCAGCGTATGCACGCAGCACTTCCGCGAAGTCGGTCACCGGGCCGCCGCCGGTCCCACGATGCGCTCCAGCAGCCCCTCCAGCTCTTCGTCGCTGAAGAAATGGATCGTCACCGCGCCGGCGCCGCGGCGGTTGCGTCGCAGCGTCACCTTGGTGCCGAGGCTGCGGCGCAGCGACTCCGTCAGCGCCTCGGTCTCGGGGTCGGCGCGGGCCACCCGTGGCGCCGCGGACGCGGGCCGCGCCACGCGCGCCCCGCGCCCGATCGCCTCTGCCTGCCGCACGTTCAGGCCCTGCTCCACGATCACGCGCCAGGCGGCGCGCCGCGCCACAGGGTCCGCGATCCCGAGCAGGGCGCGCGCGTGCCCCTCGCTGATCTCGCCGGCGGCGAGCGAGGCGCGCAGCTCCTCCGGCAGGTCGAGCAGCCGCAGCGTGTTCGCGACCGCGGTGCGCGAACGGCCGACGCGCCGCGCGACCTCCTGCTGGGTGAGCAGGAACTCGTCCACCAGCCGCTGGTAGGCATGCGCCTGCTCCAGCGGGTTGAGGTCCTCGCGCTGGAGGTTCTCGATCAACGCCAGCTCCAGCAGGTCCTGCGGCGTGCTCTGGCGGACGGTCACCGGCACGTGCGTGAGGCCGGCGCTGCGCGCGGCGCGCAGGCGACGCTCACCGGCGATCAGCTGGTAACTCACCACGCCGTCGACGCCGCGCTGCTCGGAAACGAGCAGCGGCTGGATCACGCCGTGCTCGCGGATGGAATCCGCCAACTCGGCGAGCTCCGCCTCGCCGAACGCCTGCCGCGGCTGCTGCGGGTTCGGCACCACACGGTCGATCGCGACCTCGGTGACCGGGATGCGTTCGTCGCTGGCCGCGGCGTCTGGGATTAGCGCCGCCAGGCCGCGGCCAAGTCCGCTCCTACGTGCCATGTGGCCCTCCGCGAACCGGGGTCTGGAGCTGGCGCAGCAGTTCGTCGGCAAATGCATCGTAAGCCACCGCCCCCGCCGACAGCGGGTCGTAGCTCTGGATCGGCTCGCCGTGGCTGGGGGCCTCCGAGAGCCGCACGGTGCGCGGGATCACGGCGGTGAAGGTGTTGTCGAAGTGGCGGCGCACTTCCTCCTCCACCTGGCGCGCGAGGTTGGTGCGCGCGTCGAACATCGTCAGCAGGATGCCGCGCACCCGCAACTGCGGGTTGAGGTTGCGGCGCGCCAGCTCGATCGTGCGCGAGAGATGGCTCAGCCCTTCCAGCGCCAAGTACTCGCTCTGCACCGGGATGATCACTTCGTCGGCGGCAGCCAGCGCGTTCACCGTCAGCAGCCCCAGCGAGGGCGGGCAGTCGATGATCACGAAGTCGTACTCGTCGCGCAACGGCTCCAGCACGCGCTTCAAGCGGAACTCGCGCGCCATCACCGACACCAGCTCCACCTCCGCACCGGCGAGGTCGGTGGTGGCGGGGATTAGCCACAGTCCCGGCGTGCCGGTGGCGGTCACGCAGTCGCGCAGCGGGCGCTCGTCGACCAGCGACTCGTAGATGCCGCCGCGCTCGCCGGGCCGCTGCCCGAGCGCCGCCGTAGCGTTCGACTGCGGGTCGGCGTCAACCAGCAGCACCCGCAGCCCGCGCGCCGCGAACGCGGCGCCGAGCGAGACCGCGGTGGTGGTCTTGCCGACGCCGCCCTTCTGGTTCGCAACCGCGAACACCACGCTCACGGCCCGCCCCCCCGGGCGGCGGCGAGGCGCCGCAGCAGCACATCGCGCGCGGGCAGCGGGGCGGGGCCGCGCACCTCCACCGCCGCGGCGACGACCACGCTCGCCACGCGCACGGCGGCGAGCGGGCCATCCGCCAGCGAGAGCATAAACGCGGTCGCGAAGGCTTCGCCAGCGCCGGTGGGGTCGATCGCCCGCGCCGGACAGGCGTCCACGTGCAGTGGCGCAGCGCCGTGCGCCAGTACCTCCGCGCCGTCTGCGCCGCGGGTGACTATCACACGCCCCGCGCGCGCGACGACGCGGTCGATCTCACCCGGGGCCCAGCCCGCGATCTCCTTGCTCGACAGGAACACGGACGTGGCGGGCGTGCACGCACGCAGCAGGGCGGGCGTCGCGCGGGGCGCGTGCGTGACCTCCGACGACGCGGTGAGCGAGCGCTGGAGGCCCTGTGCGAGCAGGGCGCGGCCGCCCGGCGCGGGGAGCGCGGCGAACGAGTCGGGGTCGATGTCGTCGTCGAGCAGTGGGGCGAGCATCAGCAGCGAGACCTACTCCCAGCCCGCCGGCAGATCGTGCTCGCGCAGCTGGCGATCCAGCCAGGCGAACACGCGCAGCCGCCTCGAGCCGTCCGGCGCGTCGTGGAACTCGAAGCGGAGGGTAGCGCCGGCGGGCACGAAGCAGGTGTCGTGCCCAGCGAACGCGTTGCACTGGGCATCGGGGCCGCCGGTGGTGAGAATCGCGATGCGCTCACCGAGCGCGGCGGCCGCGCGGGCCGCGTAGGAGACGGGGCCGCCAGCCTGCACGCCGTCGGGGAAGACGTCGAGCGTGAGCGGACCGACGATCAGGGCTCGCGGCGTGGTCCTGCCCACCGCCTCGCCCGGCGGCGCTGCCTCGCGACTATCTTCAGGCATTCTCAGTGGCGCTCAGGCATTGTCGGTCGTTCCCGGTTACTCCGGTCTAGTGGTCTGGCATGACCTCCACCTGGCGGTCGTTTCCCGAGCCCACGCTCTCGGTCCGCACCCCATCCGCGTGCTCCAGCGTGAGGTGGATGATGCGCCGCTCGGAGGCCGGCATCGGCTCCAGCGTGATCACGTCGCCGCTGGTGCGCACCTCGTCAGCGATGCGCAGCGCGAGCTCGATCAGGCTCTGCTCGCGGCGACGGCGGTAGCCCTCGATATCGACGCCGAAGATCTGGTCGCCTCCGCTCTGGCTGGATCCGATCACGTTCAGCAGGTACTGCAGCGCGCCCAGCGTCTCGCCGCGGCGGCCGATCAGCAGCCCGAGCTGCTCCGAGGTGTCTTCGTCGTTGCCGTAGATGTCGAAGACCTGCTCGACCAGGCCAAGGCCGTCGCCCGCGGTCTCCGGGGCGCGCGCGGTGATCTCCGTGTTCGTGAGTCCGAGCAGCGCCAGCAGGTCGCGAAGCGTGCGCCCGGCGAGGTCGACCTGGTCCTCGAAATCCGTGATCGGCGCCACCGGTAGCTCGTCCGGTGCGCCCGGCACCGGCGTACCCGCGCCCCCGGCGTGCGTCGGCGGCCGCGGCTCGCGTGGCCCGCGGCTGCGCCAGTCGGGGCGGCGATCGGGACGGCCATCGAAGCGCCCTTCCCGTCTCTCGCCGGGCCGCCCGCCCGCGGCCGGCGCCCCCGCGCCCGCTTCATGCGATTCGCGTGGCGGGCGCGGGCCGCGCGATGGCGCGGCCGGTCCGCCCATGCCGGCGCCGCGCGTGTCGGGTCCACGTCCGCGACCGCCGCGGCGGCCGCGCTGGCGCGCGGCGGCCTGCTGCGCCACCGCCTCCAGGCTCTCGTGCGCCGTGACGCGCACGACGGCATCCTCGCCGCCGATGCCGAGGAAGCCGCGCTTCCCCTCACGAACGACGTCGACGTCGACCTGATCGCGACTGAGACCGAGCTGGGCGAGCGCCCGCACGGTTGCCTGCTCGACGTCGGCGCCGCTGGTCTCCACTACTCTGGCCATCGTTGTCCCTCGCTTCGACGATGCCGCCGTCGGCGGCTGAAGTGGCGGTGGGGGTGCGGGCGGCGGAGCGCGCAGGCACGAGGCGCAGGCGCGCGCGCGCGGCCGCCGGGATCAGCGAGCCCCAGGTGAAGTCGCCGGGTCCGACGAACTTCCACTGCAGGGCGATGCCGATGATGGTCGTGGCTGCCCAGTAGAGGCCCAGCCCGGCCGGCACCACGATCACGAAATAGGAGAACATCGCCGGCATCATCCATTGCATCATCTGGGTCATCTGCTGCTGCTGGCTGCCCGCCGCAGGGGCGGCGTTGCGGCTCCCGGAGATGCGCGTCTGCAGCCACATCGAGCAGAACACCACGACCACGAGCATGATGTTGCCGGTCGCCCCGAGATCGATAAACAGGAACTTGGTGCTCAGCGGGATGGCGCGCTGCAGCAGGTCGAAGTTGTAGAGGCGGCTCTGGAGCGTGAGCACGCCCTCGGGCGTGCCAGCGAGCGTGATCCGGATCACCTGGTAGAGCGCGATGAAGATCGGGAACTGGACGATCTGGCTGCCGAGGCAGCCCAGCGGGTTCACGCCCGACTCCCGATAGAGCTTCATGGTCTCCTCGGAGCGCCGCTTGGGGTCCGAGTAGCGCTTCTGGAGCTCTTGCAGGCGAGGCTGGATCTCCTGCATCGCGCGCGTGGAGTGCAGGGTACGGATCGTGAGCGGGAACGTGACCACGCGCGTGATCACGGTGAAGGCGAGGATGGCGAGGCCGTAGGAGCCGAAGCAGACGACCGTGAGCAGCACCATCAAGTTGACGAGCGGCGTCTCGAGGAAGGTCTGCCAGATGAAGCCGATCGGCATGGTGGTCCTGTGCTGCGCGGGCTAGTTGTGCACGTTCACGCGTTGCATGAGGCCGCTGGCCGGCTCGACCAGCCATAGGGCGCCGGAATCGTCGAGGTAGACGACGCCCGATTCTAGCACCAGCGGGTCGGCGAAGAATCGCCTTCCCTCCTGCCGTACATTCCACTTCGTGGCGCCGTTGGCGGGATCGATACCGGTGACTCGACCCTCGCCGGAGGCGATCACCAGCACCCCGCCGGCCAGCACAGGCGCACTGTGGGTTCTCGGGGCATTGCCGGCCGAGTGCCAGCGCTCCCTGCCGCTGGCGCGGTCGATCGCGTAGACGGTGCCGTTGACCGTGGCGGCGTAGATGGTGTCGCCGCTGACGAGCGGGCGGCCCCAGAACCAGGCGTCGCCCTTGAAGCTCCAGCGCGGCGCGCCCTCCGCGGAGAGGTCGAGCGCACGCAACTCGCGGTCGAAGGAGCCGACGAGCAGCAGCCCGTCGTCGATGCGGAGATCGCCGGCGACGGCGCCGAGATCGCGACTCCAGCGCACGCCGCCCTCGGAGCGATCGACCGCGACCAAGCGCGAGTCGAGCGTGGCGAGATAGAGGGTTCCGGCGTCGGCCTGCGGGCTGCCCCAGATACGCGTGGCCTCGATCTGAGTCAGCTGGCGGCGGGCCCCGGTCCGGGCGTCGATCGCCACTACGGAGCCACGCTCGGTGGTGACGTAGAGCATGTCGCCGATCAGCAGCGGCGAGGCGACGACGCGGTCGCCCAGGTCGATCGGGCCGCCCCAAGCGCCGCTCGGGCGGCCGGTCTTGAGGTCGAGCGCGACCATGAGGCCGCTGTAGGAGGCGATGTAGAGCGTGGAGCCGGCGACCGCCGGGGTGCCGTAGACGGCCTTGAGGTCGATGTCGTCGTCGTCGCCCGGAAAGCTCCAGAGCAGCTTCGCCTCGCTGCCCTTCAGCTCGCCGCCGGTGAGCTGGAGCGCGCTGACGACGCCGTTCTTGGTCTGAGCGATCACCAGCTCGCCGCTGCGTATCGGGCTGGCCCAGCCCTTGGCTTGTGCAACGCTGGCGCAGCCGGCGGCGAGCACGCTCAGCAGCGAGACGGCCAGCACCAGCAGCGCGCGCTGGCGAGTTCGAGCGGACGCCACGTTATGTTTCACGTGAAACACTGGGGGAGCCTGCCCGTCGGCGCCCTCAGCACGCGCCAGCAGCTCCGGCACCGGGTCGTAGCCACCCGCCCGGCCGGGGTGGCAGCGCAGCAGGCGCACGATGCCCATCCAGCCGCCGCGCAGCACGCCGTACTGCTCGATCGCCTCGTAGGCGTAGCGCGAGCAGGTGGGCTCGTACCGGCAGCGCGCCCCGAGCAAGGGCGAGAGCGACCGCTGATAGAAGCGGATGGCGGCGAGCGCAACGCCTCTCATCTATCCTCTACCTATCTCCGCCAATGGCGCCTATTAGCAGCGTCCAACAGACATCTTCATTGCGCAATCAGATCCATGCGCTCTGTGCAGGCCTTCACCGCATCTACCAGCTCACAAAAGCTCGCGGCAGCGCTTGCCGGCTCCGCCGTCACCACCACGTCGTATCCCGCCGCCAGCGGCAGCCTCCGCATGACCTCGCGCAAGCGGCGCTTGGCGCGGTTGCGGGCCACCGCGTTCCCCACCGCTCTTCCGACCGCAAATCCATAACGGCTGTGTTGCAGGCCGTTCGGCCGCGCGGAGAGCCGCAGCAGGCGATGCCTGGTGCGGCGGCCGCGGCGCAGCACCGCGACGAAGTCCTGGCGGCGCCGCAGGCGCTCCTCGCCCCGGCGCGGCGGCATCGTGCGGCGGACCTAGACGGCCAGCCGCCGCCGTCCGCGCTGGCGGCGGCGCTGAATCACGTGCCGTCCGCCCCGGGTCGACATGCGCGCCATGAAGCCGTGCCGGCGCTGGCGACGCCCGCGCTTCGGTTGCCAGGTCCGCTTCGTCACCGAGCGCTCCTTCGGGATAGCGCGCGATCTGGAAGGGGTAGCGATCTCGCAGGCCTCAGAGTATAGGCGGGGCGGTAGCTCGTGAGCAACGCAACAGCGGCGCCGCGGCGTCAGGCGCCGCACCGTTCCGGTGCGGCGCCGCGCCGTTTCGTGCACCGCGCGCTCGCGGTAGACTGAGTTGCGAACGAGCAGGAGGGGGCGCATGCGCAGACT
>SHYR01000003.1 GCA_009692705.1 Dehalococcoidia bacterium | reverse complement strand
CCAGCAGCGCCGCCCAGCCGACGTGCAGCGACGGCACCGCTGCGAACGGGTTCACGAAGCCGCGCACCGATTGCGCCTGGTAGGAGAATTGGGAGTAGCGCTCCATCGTGTCGATGAATCCCCACTCCGCGAGATAGCGCGGCGGGGCGACCGGGAAGGTCCAGTACAGCACCAGCGCGATCGCGCCCGAGATCAGCAACGCATCGCGCAACAGCGTGTAGTGGCTGCGACGGCGCCAGAACAGCACCAGCCCGATGCCGACGATCAGCGGGAAGTCGAACCAGAAGTAGACGAAGTTCATCGCCCGCACCAGCGGGTCGAAGAGTAGCACCCAGGTCTGGATCTGCGGCTCCACCCAGAGGCCCAGCGCGCCCTGCAGCCGCACAATCTCTCGCGCGTGCGCCATCGCGACCCCGGCACGGTCCACCACCGCGCCCCGCACGACGAAGTAGAGCAGGAAGCCCAGCGCCATCAGCGCCAGCTCGCCGAGGTCCCACCACGCCAAACCCGCCCGGCGCGGGCTGGTCGCCCGCAGCACGTATCGCAGCAGCCGCGCCGTCACGAGCACCACCCACCCGTCACCGCGCATCACGGTCGTCGCCGGAACCTGCCCGCCATGCTCCAAATTGTACCGTACCACATCCCCAGCGCTATTTCGTACAGCGCCCAGCGCCGCTGGCCCTCGCGCCCCCTGCGGCCGCGCCTTGCTGCACCCGGCGACCGCCCCTATGCTCCCGGCGCGTCGCGCGCCCGCGCCGGCGCGCCTCCGAACGGAGTCTGAGATGCAGCTCGACGTCACCCACGGCCGCCTTACCCAGCCGCCCGCCGACACGCTCCTGGTGGCGCTGGCCGAGGGGGAACGGCAGCTTGGCGGCGAAGCCGCCGCCATCGACCGCACGCTCGGCGGCGCCATCGGCCGCGCGCTGCGCGACGGCCTCGTCGCCGGCAAGCGCACCGAGTTCACCGTGCTGCCGCGCGCCGGCCGCCTGCGCGCGAAGCGGGTGGTGGTGCTCGGCATCGGTCCGCGCGGCCAGTGGACGGTCGACCGCCTGCGCGCTCGCAGCGGGGAGGCCGCGCGCCAGCTGCGCGGGGCGGGCGCCGCGCGCGTGGCGCTCGCCGCGCAGGGCCTCACCGCCGGCCTCGACCCGGCGGCCGCCGGCTGCGCGCTCGCCGAGGGTCTGCTGCTCGGCCTCTACCGCTTCGATCGCCACCACACGCGCGCCGCCGACCGCGTCAGCGGCAGCATCGAGGCGGTCACGCTGGTGGCGCCGAGCGCGCACGCGGCCGCCGCGCTGCGACGCGGCGTCGAAACCGGCGTGGTGCTGGCGGAGGCCACGAACTTCGCGCGCGACCTCGCCAACGAGCCGGCCAACCTGATGACGCCGTCGATCATGGCAGGCCGCGCACTGGAGCTCGCGGAGCGCACCGGCATGGAGTGCAAGATCATCGAGCGGCTGGAGGCGGAGCGGCTGCAGATGGGCTCCTACCTCTCGGTCGCCAACGGCTCCGTGCAGCCGCCGAAGTTCATCGTGCTCCGCTACCGCGGGGGCCGCGGCGGTCGCTGCATCGCGCTGGTGGGCAAGGGCATCACCTTCGATACCGGCGGCATCTCACTCAAGCCCGCGGCCAACATGGAGGCAATGAAGGGCGACATGAGCGGCGCCGCCGCCGTGATCGCGGCCATGCAGGCGATCGCGCGCCTGCAACCACGCGTGAACGTGCTGGCGATCGCGCCCTGCACCGAGAACATGCCCGGCGGCTCCGCCACCAAGCCCGGCGATGTCGTCTACGCGATGGACGGGCAATCGATCGAGGTCATCAACACCGACGCCGAGGGCCGCCTCGTGCTCGCCGACGGCCTGGCCTACGCCCGGGCGCAGGGCTGCACCACGCTCGTCGACGTGGCCACGCTCACCGGTGCGATCACCACCGCGCTCGGTCACCTGCGGGCCGGCGTCTTCGCCAACGACGACCGCCTCTGGGGCGATCTGGAGCGCGCCGCGGGCGCCGCCGGGGAGCGGCTCTGGCGCATGCCGCTGGACGAGGAGTACGCGGAGCAGATCAAGTCCGACGTCGCCGACATGAAGAACACCGGCGGCGCGCCCGCGGGCTCTATCACCGCCGCCAAGTTCCTGCAGCGCTTCGCCGGCGACGTGCCGTGGGCGCACCTGGACATCGCCGGGGTGATGAGCTCCGCCCGCGATCACGGCGAGCTGGTGAAGGGCAGCACCGGCGCCGCAGTGCGCACGCTGGTGCACTTCGTGCTGGGCCGCGCCCGCGGCTAGCGCCGCAGCGCGGCGGAGCACCCGGCCCGGCGCTAGCGCAGCAGCGCCGCCACGCGGTCCAGCAGGCGCACCGCGACCTCGTACTTGGGGAGCAGCGGCAGCGCGTCCGTACCACCGTCACGGTCGAGGATCGTGACGCGGTTGGTGTCCGTGCCGAAGCCCGAGCCCGGCTCGGTGACGTCGTTAGCGACCACCAGGTGCGCGCCCTTCGCGGCCAGCTTCAGGCGCGCGTTTTCCAGTAGGTCGTCGGTCTCGGCCGCAAACGCCACCTTGATGAAGGGCCCCTGCAGCGAGGCGATCAGGTCCGGGGTCTCGACCAGCCCGAGCTCCAGCCGCGCGCGCGATGCGCGTTTGATCTTGCGCGCCGCCGGCTCCGCCGGCCGGTAGTCCGCCACCGCCGCCGCCATCACCACCGCCGCCGCGCCGGCGGCCTCGCGCTGCAGCGCCTGCTGCATCTCGAGCGCGGACTCCACGCGCACCACGCGCACGCCCACCGGGTCCGGGAGCGCCGCCGAGCTGATCAGCACCACCTCTGCCCCGCGGTCGCGCGCCGCCTCCGCCACCGCGTAGCCCATCTTCCCGGTGGAGTGGTTGCCGATGAACCGCACCGGGTCCAGCGCCTCGCGCGTCCCCCCCGCCGTGACCACGATGCAGCGGCCGGCGAGGTCACCGTGCTCGCGCCCGAGACGCGCCTTCACGGCGTCCACGATCGTCTCCGGCTCGGCCATGCGCCCGGCGCCGGTGCGCCCGGAGGCCAGGCGGCCCGCCACCGGCCCCACCAGCTGCACCGCGCGCCCCTCGAGCGTGGCGCGGTTCGCCTGCGTCGCCGCGTGCTCCCACATCTGGCTGTCCATCGCCGGGGCGAGCAGCAGCGGCGCCCGCGTCGAGAGCGCCACCAGCGAGACGAAGTCCCCCGCCAGCCCGTGCGCAAGCCGTGCCATCGTGGTGGCGCTGGCGGGGGCGATCAGCATTAGGTCGATGCCGCGCGCCAGCTCGACGTGCGGCTCCCCCACCTCGCCGCGAGGCGCGAACGGGTCGAGGTGCGGCTCGCGGCCGGTGAGCGAGCGAAAAGTGAGCGGCGCGATGAAGCGCGCCGCCGCTGGCGTCAGCGCCACGTCGACGGCGGCGCCAGCCTGCACCAGCCGGCTGGCGATCTCGGCGGCCTTGTAGGCCGCCACCGAGCCGGAGACGCCCAGCAGCACGTGCCGTCCGGCGAGCGGGCTGCTCACGTGCCGACCGCCGCGCGGTTCGCCAGCCACACCAGCCGCAGGCCTTCGAGGTTGAGGTGCTCATCGATCGCATCGATGCTATCCACGTCGGCGGCGATCAGGCTGGCGTAGCCGCCGGTGGCGATCACCGTGGCGTCCTCGCCGATCTCGGCCTTGAAGCGCCTCACCATGCCGCTCACCATCTCCACGTAGCCGTAGTAGATGCCCGCCTGTAGCGAGTGCGCCGTGTTGCGGCCGATCACGTGCTCCGGCCGCTCGATGCTCACACGGTGCAGCATCGCCCCGCGCGCAAACAGCGCCTGCGACGCGATCACGATGCCGGGCGCGATCGCCCCGCCGAGATAATCGCCCTCCCGCGACACCGCGTCGAACACCAGCGCCGTCCCGACATCGATGATCACCAGCGGCGGATGGTAGCGCGCCAGCGCCGCCACCGCGTGCAGGATGCGGTCCGGCCCCACCTCGCGCGGGTTATCGTAGCGCACGCGCACGCCGGTCTTCACGCCGATGCCAATCACCAGCGGCTCCACATCGAAATAGCGCCGGCACACTTGCTGGAAGGTGCCGATCAGTGGCGGCACCGTGGACGACACCACCGCGGCGCCGACGTCGCGCGGCTCGACCTCATGCGATCGCAGCAGCGACAGCACGAGCATCGCGTACTCGTCGGGCAGGTTCTCCTGATCGGTCGCGATGCGGAACGTCGCCCGCAAGCGGTCGCCGTCGTACACGCCCATCGCGACGCTCGTGTTGCCGATGTCGATCACGAGCAGCAGCGGTGACGCGCTCACGACCACGCCTTTCGCAGTACGCACCGGCAGCTGCCGGCCGGGCGCGCGGGGCTTCGATTATACCGTCGCACCGAGCGCGCCCCGCCGCCCGCGGCGCGACGGCCACCCACGGCACGCGCGATCTCAAGATCGGCGACTTCGCAAGGTGACTCCACATAAGACCCTTGCGCCTGCTTTTCGCGCGGTGCTACTCTCGCGACCGTTCGGTTTCCCGTCGGCGGCAGCGGGACGCGACCGACGATAACGACGGACTAATCAGGCCCCCCGGGGGGCGTCACTCTCATGAAACGGCATATCCACAAACGTTGAGCGTCTGTGGATATCGTGCTTCGCGCACGGTGAGGTTGGCGCGCTCGCTCCTGTCGGGCGCTCGAGGGCCTCGGGGGCAACGTGTCGTGACCGCCGATCCCGCAGCCCTCTGGACCGAAGCGCTACGCCACCTGGCGCAGCACGTCTCACGCGCCAACTACGAGACCTGGCTCGAAGGCACCGAAGGCATGCGCCTCAACGAGGGCGCACTGGTCGTGGGCACGCGCTCCGAGTTCGTAACCGAGTGGCTGCAGAAGCGCCTGCGCCCGCTGATCATCCGCACCCTCACCGACCTCGCCGGCGACCCGCTCGATATCCGCTTCGAACCGCTGCGCGCCCACGAGGAGGCCACCCCTGCGCTGGCAGAGGTCGCCGTCCCCCCGGCGTCGCCCAGCGGACGGCCACGGCTGCGGGACCGCTACACCTTCGAGCACTTCATCGTCGGCCCCGGCAACCGCCTCGCCCACGCCGCGGCCGAAGGCTCCGCGGCGGCGCCGGGCCGGCTGTACAACCCGCTCTTCATCTACGGTCCCGTCGGTCTCGGCAAGACCCACCTGCTGCACGCCATCGGCCACCGCCTCGTGCGGGCCGGCCTGCGCGTGGTGGTGGTCTCCTCCGAGCAGTTCACCAGCGAGTTGATCACCGCCATCCAGCAGCGCCGCCAGGAAGAGTTCCGCGCCCGCTACCGTCTGGCCGACGCGCTGCTAATCGACGACATCCAGTTCATCGCCGGGCGCGAACAGACGCAGCTGGAGTTCTTCCACACCTTCAACGACCTCCACGAGGCCGGCCACCAGATCGTAATCACGTCCGACGAGAGCCCGGCGCTGATCCCGCGGCTGGAGGAGCGCCTGCGCACCCGCTTCGAGTGGGGGCTGATCGCCGACATCCAGGCGCCCGACATCGAGACCCGCGTCGCGATCCTGCGCGCCAAGGCCGCGGAGCAGCACGCACGCGTGCCGGACGACGTGCTGCACGTAATCGCAGGGCGCTTCACCAACAACATCCGTGAGCTGGAGGGCTCGCTGACGCGGGTGTTCGCCTACTCTCGGCTCACCGGCGATCCGCTGACGCCGGCGCTGGTGCAGTCCGCGCTCGCGTCGCTCGCGGCGTCGGAGCCGCGGCTGCCGCCGTCACCGCAGCTGATCATGAGCGTGATCTGCCGCTACTTCACGCTCAGCCCCGAGGAGCTGCTATCCAAGAGCCGCGCGAAGCGGGTAGCGTACCCACGCCAGTTGGCGATGTACCTAATGCGCGAGCTCGCACACCGCTCACTAGTGGAGATCGGCGACTTGCTCGGCCACCGCGATCACTCCACCGTGCACCACGGATGGCGCAAGATGGAGCGCGCCCAGAACATCGATCTGGAGATTAAGCGCGACATCGGCAGCCTGCGCGAGATGGTCGAGCAGGCACGCGAGGTTGCCTGACCGTTCCCTGGCACTCACCCTCCCATTTCCCAGCCAACACCATCTACAGCCCGTATAAGTTTTGCCGCATATGCAGTTGGCTGTTTACTGTGAGCCAGCGGTTGATAAACCGGCTCACACGTGTGCAGCAACCGCTGCGCGCTGTGGATAACAGTCCAATCCACGAGCCAGCGCTCCCACAACAGCTCCGTGCAGACATGTCAGCGTCGATCCCTCACCACTTTATCCACGCACGTACACACATCACCCATTATCGCGCTGGTTCGCGCCGGAATCTCCCTCCACGCATCCACAGCGCCTACTACTACTACTATGGTCTCTGTCCTTTGCAATCCTCCTAAGTTGTGATCTTGACCATCAGAACTGAGAACCCTGTGTATATCCCGCGTTCGATGCCCCGTTGTGATTGACTCGGTCAAGTTTGAGGTGTGCGCTGGTCGCGGGGGCGACGGTTCGGTGTCATTCCGCCGCGAGAAATTTGTGCCACGCGGTGGGCCGGACGGTGGCGACGGCGGTCGCGGAGGCGCCGTGGTGATACGCGCCGACCGCGGCCGAGCCACGCTGCGCGAGTACAGCGACGGGCGGGCACGCGCCGCCGTCGATGGCGGAAACGGCGGTTCGAAGCTGCGCCACGGGGCTAATGGTGCAGAGCTTGAGTTGCGTGTGCCTGTGGGTAGCGTGTTGTGGGACACGGAGCGCGGCGAGGGAGCGGAGCCGCTAGCGGATCTCTCTGAAGATGGTATGGCAGTAGTGATCTGTCGTGGCGGACGCGGGGGCTGGGGCAACAAACGGTTCACAACCTCCACGCGGCAGGCGCCACAGTTCGCACAGAGTGGTGAGGTGGGGGAATGGCGGCAGCTGCGCATCGAGTTGAAGCTATTAGCGGACGTCGGCCTGATCGGGCTGCCGAACGCAGGTAAGTCGACACTACTGCGCGCGTGGAGCGCGGCACGTCCGAAGGTGGCAGCCTATCCATTTACCACGCTAGAGCCGGAGCTGGGTGTGGTAGAGGTGGTAGAGGTGGATGGTGGGAGCTTCGTAGCGGCGGACATGCCCGGGCTGATTGAGGGTGCAAGCCGGGGCGCAGGCCTAGGCCATGAGTTTCTGCGCCATATTGAACGCACGCGTGTGCTTGTACATGTGATCGACCTCACCGCTGACGATCCACTGGCAGGTCGCGCACTGATTGACGGCGAATTGGCGGCGTTCGGGCACGGGCTCGATGCAAAGCCACAGTTGCTGGCACTGAACAAGGTCGATCTTCCAGACGGGCGCGCGCAACTGGAGTTGCTGCAAGAACAAGGAGAGCCGCACGGACCGGCGGTGACGATCTCGGCGCTGACCACCGAGGGCACGCGCGAACTGGCCCGGCGGACGCTGCAACTGCTACGCCAGCAGCGGGAGGTGGAGGCGGCGGAGCGGCCACTGCCGGTGCTACGGCCGGAGCCACGCCGCGCCCGTTTTACCGTGACACGTGACGGGCGCAGCGGGATGGTGGTGGTGGATGGGCGCTCCGTGGAGCACTGGGCGCGCACGCTGGACCTCGACGACCGCGAGGCGCGGTACGAGCTGCTGCAGCGGCTGCGCCGCATGGGGGTGGCGCGGGCGCTGCAGCGTCAGGGGGTAGTGGCGGGTGAAGTGGTGCGCATCGGCGAGGTGGAACTGATGTGGGAGGGGTGAGCGCGGCGTGAGGACCGGGGTGGTGGGCGGCACCTTCGATCCGCCGCACCTCGCGCACCTGGTGCTGGCGGCCGCGGCGCGGCGGGCGCTGGCGCTGGACCGCGTGATGTTCGTGGTGGCGGCTGACCCCTGGCTCAAGGCGGAGCGCGCGGTATCGCCGGCGGTGACACGGCTGCGCATGCTGCGCGGAGCGATCGCTCCGCTGGTGTGGGCCGAGGCGAGCACCGTGGAGCTGGAGCGGAGCGGCCCTTCCTACGCCAGCGACACGATGACCGCGCTGGCGCAAGGCGGCGGCGAGTGGTGGTTCGTGCTCGGCGCCGACGCGCTCGCCGACCTGCCGCGCTGGCACGAGCCGCAGCGGCTGCTGGCGGTGGCGCGGCTGGCGGTGGCGCAGCGGCCGGACGCGGCGCTCGCGCTGGGCGAGCTGGCGCGGGCGGTGCCGGGGGTGGAGGCACGCCTGGACCCCGTGACGATGCCGTCGCTGTGGGTGTCGTCCACGGAGCTGCGCGCGCGCGCGCGCGCCGGGCGCTCTCTGGACGTGCTGGTGTCGCAGACCGTGCAGGCGGTGATCGCGGAGCTGGGCCTGTACGGCGGCGGCTAGGGAGCGGGCGGGACGCCGAGCAGGATCGAGGCGCGCTGGATCGGCGGCAGCCTGCAGCAGCGCGGCCGTGGAGCGCAGCCTCGACGTGTGCACACCGCGCTCGAGCATACGACGGCTGAAGGCATCAAGGCGTGGCTTGTCGGTGGGCGCGAACTCCCACAGCAGCGCCAGCCCGCGCACCGCCAGCACGCGGCGCACCTCGCACGACAGCGCCAGCGGCTCCTCGTCATCGAGGTGCTTGAGCACGTGGCCGCAGAGCACGAGGTTGAAGGTCGCCGAGCGGAATGGCAGCGCGGTCGCCGAGGCGTGCGCGAGACGCAGTGGCCGGCCGGCGCGGCGCTCGTCGGCCGCAGCGAGGGCTGGAGCTGCAGGCTCTCCGGCAGCCGGAAGAGCGGGCTGTTGGCGAAGAACGCGCCGAGCGGACCCATCAGCCAGCGCAGGACGAGGCTGGACGGCGTGGGCGCGGCGAGCCAGCGCTCGTACTCGGTCAGCCGTCGCTGATGGGCGGGCGGCTGCGGCCCGTCGGTCGCGTCGCTGGCGTCGGTCATGGGGCGATCGTGCGCCTCGCGGGCGCGATTCTCAAACGCTGCGCAGGCACGCGCGGGCAGAGGCCGTAGCTAGATGTCGAGTGTGGCGTTGAGCGCGTTGCTCATGATGAAGCTCTTGCGTGGCGGCACGTCGTCGCCCATGAGCTTGGTGAATAGCTCGTCGGCCTCCTCCGCGTCGTGGACCTCGACCCGCAGCAGGTAGCGGTTCGCCGGGTCCATGGTGGTGTCCCAGAGCTGGTCGGCGTTCATCTCGCCCAGCCCCTTGTAGCGTTGGTAGCTGATGTTCTTCGCTGGGTTCTGCTTCGCGAACTCGTTGCGCGCCTGCTCGTTGAAGAGCCAGGTCACCTTGCTGCCCTGGCGCGCGCTGAACAGCGGCGGCTGCGCGATGTAGAGGTAGCCGTCTTCGATCAGCTTCGGCATGAAGCGGTAGAAGAACGTCAGCAGCAGCGTGCGGATGTGGGCGCCGTCCACGTCGGCGTCGGTCATGAGGATGACCTTGTGGTAGCGCAGCTTCGTGGTGTCGTAGTCCTCGCCGAAGCCGCTGCCGAGCGCGGTGATGAGGATGCGGATCAGCTCATTGGAGAGCATCTTGTCGAGCCGCGCCTTCTCGACGTTCAGGATCTTGCCGCGCAGTGGCAGGATCGCCTGCGTGCGGCGGTCGCGCGCGCCCTTCGCGGAGCCGCCGGCGGACTCGCCCTCCACGATGTAGATCTCGGAGAGCGCGGGGTCGGACTCCGAGCAGTCGGAGAGCTTGCCGGGCAGCGTGCTGCCCTCCAGCACGCCCTTGCGCTGCACCAGGTCGCGCGCCTTGCGTGCCGCCTCGCGCGCGCGGGAGGCGATCACCGACTTCTCGATGATGCGCCGTGCCACCGCGGGGTTCTCCTCGAGGTACTGGCCGAGCTTCGACGCGACGGCGGACTCGACGATGCCCTTGATCTCGGGGTTGCCGAGGCGGGTCTTGGTCTGACCCTCGAATTGCGGGTCGCGCAGCTTGACTGAGACGATCGCGGTCAGGCCTTCGCGCACGTCGTCGCCGGAGACGTTGGGATCGTCGTCCTTGAGCAGCTTCGCCTTGCGCCCGTAGTCGTTGAGCGCGCGCGTGAGCGCGGAGCGGAAGCCGGTGAGGTGGCTGCCGCCGTCGATGGTCTTGATGCAGTTGGCGAAGGAGTACGTCGACTCCGCGAAGGACGCGTTGTACTGCAGCGCGACCTCGACCAGCGTGTCGTCCTTGTCCTCCAGCACGTAGATCGGCTGTGGGTGCAGCGGACCCTTGCCGCGGTTGATGTGTCGCACGAAGGCCTCGATGCCGGAGTCGAAGTAGTAGGTCATCTCATGTGGCAGGCCGTCGGCGGCGGGGCGCTGGTCGCGGAAATGGATCGTGACGCGGCGCGTGAGGTACGCCATCTCGCGGAAGCGGCCGGCGAGCGTGTCGAAGTCGTAGCCCAGGCTCTCGAAGACCTGCGAGTCGGGCAGGAAGCGGATCGTGGTGCCGCTGTGCTGCGGCTTCTCGCCGCGCACCGGCTGGAGCTTGGTGACCGGCTGGCCGCGCGTGTAGCGCTGGCGGTACTTCACACCGCCGAGGTCCACCTCGACCAGCAGGTCCTCGGAGAGCGCGTTCACCACTGAGGCGCCGACGCCGTGCAGGCCGCCGGAGACCTTGTAGCCGCCGCCCTCGCCGAACTTGCCGCCGGCGTGCAGCGTGGTGAGCACGGTCTCCACCGCCGAGAGCCCGGTCTTGGCGTGCCGGTCGACCGGGATGCCGCGGCCGTTGTCCGTCACGGTGACGTGGCCGCTTGGCTCGATCGTGATGTCGATGTGGTCGCAGTGCCCGGCCATCGCCTCGTCGATCGCGTTGTCGACGATCTCGTAGACGAGGTGGTGCAGGCCGCGCTCGTCGGTGGAGCCGATGTACATGCCGGGGCGCCGGCGTACCGCCTCCAGGCCCTCGAGCACCTGGATGTTGGCGGCGGTGTAACCGCTGGACGGCGCCGCTGTCTTGCGGGGGGCGCGGCCGTTCGCCTTCGCCTTGCCACCGGTGCTGCTGGTGCCGTTGGCGCCGCGGCCGCCGCCGGGCGCCTTCGGGCCGATGCGTGCGGTCGTCATGCGGCCTCGCTCTGGTGCCCGGCGGATGGCCGCCGGGCGCGCGCGGGGGGCGTCGTGGCGCTGCTCACGGTTGCCGGGGGCGGTGAGAGTGGGGCTGTGACGAGGCGTGGTGACCAGACTCGCGCAGCCACGCCGCCATGTTAGCACAGCGGGCGCTCGAATGGCAGGCAGCGGCGGCGGGCGCCGTCCGGCGATCGTGGCTGGCGGCGTTGAACGCGCAGCGCCGGGCGGCGCCACGGCGGCAGTGGCTATCGCCTGAGTTGCGCGGCTCGCGCAAGCTCGTTAATGCTCTCGCAATATCCCCTGAGAGCGCGCCTCCCGGCGGCGGGCGCGCCGCGCCCGTAGAATGCGCGGGGTGGAGCCCATCGAGCTGGTTCCGATCGGGGTGGTGGCGAGCGCCGAGCACCAGCTCGCGCGCCGCGACTGGTCGCGCGCGCGCAGCGAGATTCGCCTGCAGGCGGGGCTGGGCGAGGCGCTGCTCGGGTTCGCCGGCTACTCGCACGTGATCGTGGTGGGCTGGCTCGACCGCGTGCCCGCCGAGTTGCGCGCACGGCGTCGCGCCCACCCCGGCGGTGACGAGCGGCTGCCGCTGCAGGGGGCGCTGGTGCTGCGCGGCGGCGCGCGGCCCAACCCGCTGTCCGTGACCGTCTGTCGCCTGCTGGCGGTGGAGGGCGACGCCCTGCGCGTCGAGGGGCTGGACCTCGTCGACGGCACGCCAGTGCTCGACGTGAAGCCGTACATTCCACACTACGACTCCGTGGCCGGTGCCACGATCCCCGGCTGGGCGCAGGGCTAGCGGTGGTGCGGGCGGCCGGGCGGCCGGTCCCGCGTCGCGCATCGCTGGCGACTGTCTGACGCTGGCGCTGCGCGAGGGCGCGGCTTGAGCGCGACGGCCCCGGGGCGCGCCGCCCGCGGCCGCTCCGTCGCGCGGCGCGGCGCGCGCGTTGCGTGGCATTGGGCGCGCGCGGACACTGGCGGCATGGAACTCGGCATCATCGGCCTCGCGCGCAGCGGCAAGAGCTCGCTCTTCAACGCCGTCACGCGCGGCCGCGCGGCGATCGGCACCTACTCCTCGCGCGAGGAGCCGAACGTGGGCGTGGTGCGGGTGCCGGACCCGCGTGTTGATGCGCTGGCGGCGCTCTTCAAGCCGAAGAAGGTCACCTACGCCGAGGTGCGCTGGGTGGACTACCCCGTCGCGGGCTTCACCGCCGAGGGCCCGGGCGGGCGCTTTCTCGCCGACCTCGCGGGCATGGATGCGCTCGTGCACGTGGTGCGCGCCTTCGAGGACGAGGCGGTGCCGCACCCCCTGGTCAACGTCGACCCCCACCGCGATGTGGAGGCGCTGGAGCTGGAGCTGGCGTTCGCCGACCTCGCGCTGATCGAGCGCCGGCTGGCGCGGCTGGAGGCGGAGATGCGTTCCGTGAAGGCGGCGGCGCGCGGCGCGCTGGAGCGCGACCGCGAGCTGCTCGGCACGTTGCAGCGCGAGCTGGAGGCGGGGCGTGCGCTGCGCGCGCTCGAGCTCAGCGAGGAGCTGCGCAAGCAGCTCGCGCAGTACCAGTTCGTGACGCGGCTGCCGGAGCTGTTGGTGGTGAATATCGGCGAGTCCGATCTCGCGCGCGCGGCGGAGGTGGAGGCGGAGTTCGCGCAGCGCCACGGTGGCCGCGGCGTGGCGGTGTCGGCGCTGTGCGCGAAGATCGAGGCGGAGCTGGCCGCGCTGGAGCCCGCGGAGGCGGCGGAGTTCCGCCTCGACCTCGGGCTCCCCGCCGACTCGCCGCTGGACCGCGCGATCCGCGGCTCCTACGAGCTGCTTGGCATGCAGTCGTTTCTCACCGCCGGTGAGGACGAGTGCCGCGCGTGGCCCGTGCGCCGGGGCGCGCTCGCGCCGGAGGCCGCCGGGCGCATCCATTCCGACCTTGAGCGCGGCTTCATCCGCGCGGAGGTGGCGCGCTGGGATGAGATGGTGGCCGCAGGCTCGATCGCGGAGCTGCGCCGGCAGGGCAAGCTGCACACCGAGGGCAGGGGTTACGAGGTGCAGGACGGCGACGTGCTGAACGTGCTGTTCAACCTCTAGGGTTGCGCGATGTCGCTGCTGCTCGCGGTCGCGTCGCCGGCGCTGATCGGGGAGCACCGCGCGCGCTATGATCGCGCCGGCCGCGTGGCGGGCGGCGAGGCACCGCGAGCGGGGGGACGCGTGATCGATCTCGTCGGCTCGCGGGAGCAGGACGCGCGGGAGCAGATCGCGCGCGAGGTGGAGCGCGCGCTCGACGACGGCCCGGCGGTGGCGGTGGCGACAGTCACCAGCGGCGGCGGCGCGGCGCTGGCGGCCGGCGCGAAGCTGCTGGTGCGCGGCGACGGCAGCACGCTCGGGCGGCTCGACGGCGGGCCCGCCGAGGCCGCCGTGCGCGCCGCGGCGCTGGCGCAGCTCACCACGACGCCGCGCGTGACGGTGGAGACGGTGTGGGTGGGCGCCGGCGGCGCGGTCGTCGACCGGCGGTCGCAGGCCTCGGCGTCCGACGCGACGGTGATGGTGGAGCTGTTCGAGTCGCCGGCGCGGCTGGTGATCGTCGGTGGCGGCCACATCGGGCTGGCGCTGGCGCGCATCGGCGAGCTGCTGGGCTTCGAGATCACGGTGCTGGACGACCGCGAGGAGTTCGCCAACCGCGAGCGCTTCCCGATGGCGGAGCGGGTGCTCGCGGGCGAGATCGACGCCGCCATGGACGAGCTGGCGATCGACAGCTCGAGCTACATCGTGATGGTGTCGCGCGGGCACCGGCAGGACGAGCTGGCGCTGCGGCACGCGCTCGGGCGGGGAGCGGCGTTCGTGGGCATGATCGGTAGCCCCCGGCGCACGCACACCGTGCTGCAGCACCTGCTGGACGAGGGCTTGGACCGCGCGGCGCTGGAGGCGGTGCACACCCCGGTCGGGCTCGACATCGGTGCGGAGACCCCGGAGGAGATCGCGCTCTCGATCCTGGCGGAGGTGCTGATGGTGCGGCGCGGGGGCAGCGGCGCGCCGATGCAGGTGCGGCGTCCGCCGCTCAACACGTAGCGGCACAGGGCGTGAGCAGAGGCGCGAGACGAGATTTGAGGCGATTCAAATACGGGCGAGTGGGAATACGAGGCGGAGATCATCGTGGACGCGCAGGGCTTGCGCGCTCCTGAAGCTGCTATACTGCAACTCCAGTTCCCTCTGGGGCATGGGGCCGGGGCAACCCGGCCTTCATGCTATCCGGAGCGGCAGTTTCCCCTGGTCGCGCATTCCCTCCGTGGCATGGCTTCCTTCTGTGGCATGGGGCCGGGGGCATTCATGTTGTCCGGCGTTGTCCGGAGCGGCAGGTTCATCGACTGATACGTCTACGTCTACGGCGCGGCGCGGGCGGCGGATCTCTCCTCACCCGCTGCCGGGCGACCGCCGCGGCCGGCTACAGGCTCCACTGCAAGCTGCACGGGCTACAATAGTATCCGGGGTCTGTTGTACGCGCGCTACCCCCGATCCGGAGTCGTGTGATGTCGAAAGAGTTATTCGCCGAGATCCGCGCCGCCATCGAGGCGGGCGAGCTGCGCGTGCTCGCCACGGTCGCGGCGACCCGTGGCTCGACGCCGCGCAAGGCCGGCGCGCACATGCTGCTGCGGCCGGACGGCACGTTCAGCGGCACCGTCGGCGGCGGCTGCGGCGAGGCCGAGGTCTGGCAGGGCGCGATGGAGACGATGGCCGACGGCCGGCCGCGCCTCGTGCAGGTGGACCTCACCGAGCCGGTGGACGGCGACGACAAGATCTGCGGCGGCGTCATGGACGTCTTCATCGAGCGCGTCTCCGGCTAGCGCCCTCGGTTCTTCTGCGCCCCCACCCCAGCGCGTCCGCCGCAGTGGACGGGCGCCTGCGATCGCGCGATGCGCCCCGCGCGGCCGGAGGCAGACCGTAGGACAATGGTTGCCATGATCGGCGACGGCTCAGGCGCGTCCGGGTTGGCGGGAAGCCTGCGGGAGCGCGGTGCGTTGCTGCTGGCTCGCGGCGCCGGCGCCGCCACCCGCTGGCTGCGTCGCGGCGGCGGCACCGCGCTGCCGGGGCTGGTGGCGACGGCGCTCGCGCCGGCGCTGCTGGAAGAGCTCGGGCGGCTGCCGGGTCACGGCAGTGTTACCGTCACCGGCACCAACGGCAAGACCACCACCGCGCATCTGTTGAGCGCGGCGGCGCGTGCCGCCGGGCTGCAGCCGCTCGCCAACCACTCCGGCTCCAACCTGGAGCGCGGGATCGTGAGCGCCTTCGTGGCGGCGATGACCGCCGGGGGGCGCCTGCCGGTGGCGTTCCGGCGCCTCGGTGTGTTCGAGGTCGACGAGGCGGCGCTGCCGGGCGTGCTGCCGCGGCTGCGGCCGCGCGCGGCGCTCTTCCTCAACCTCTTCCGTGACCAGCTCGACCGCTACGGTGAGGTGGACTCGCTCGCCGAGGGCTGGTGGGGCGCGCTGGAAGGTGACGCTTCCGGCCTCACGCTGGTGCTGAACGCCGACGACCCGTCGATTGCGCGGCTCGCCGGGGCGGCGGGCGGCGAGGTCGTGACCTTCGGCGTCGAGGACTGCGACGTGGCGCTGGCGGGTGTGGAGCACGCCGCCGACGCGCGGTTCTGCGACTGCGGCGCACTCTATGCGTACGACGCGGTGTTCATCGGCCACCTTGGTCACTGGCGCTGCGACGCTTGCGGCCGCCGGCGGGAGACGCCGGCGGTGAGCGCGCGCGCCGTCGAGCTGCTTGCAGACGGCGTGCGTTTCGAGCTGGCGCTGCCGGGCGAGACGCTGGCGGTGGCGCTACCGCTGGCGGGGCTGCACTCCGTCTACAATGCGCTCGCCGCCGCGGCCGGCGCGCACGCGCTGGGGCTGCCGGTGACAGCGATCGCGCACGCGCTCGAGGGGGCAGGGCCCGCCTTCGGGCGGCAGGAGCGCTTCCGTGTCTACGACCGCGATGTGCGGCTGCTGCTGGCGAAGAACCCGGCGGGCATGAACGAGCTGTTGCGCACGCTGGTGACGCCGGCTCCGCCCGGCCCCGTGCTGCACCTGCTCGCGGTCCTGAATGACGGCGTGGCGGACGGTCGCGACGTGTCCTGGATCTACGATGCCGACCTGGAGCTGCTGCAGGGGCGTGCAGCCACGATCGTGGTCTCCGGCACGCGCGCCGATGAGCTGGCGCTGCGGCTGGTGCTCGCCGGCCTGGAGCCGGCGCTGGTGGAGCCGCATCTCGCCTCCGCGCTGGAGCGCGCGATCGAGCTCACGCCGCCGGGGGCGCGGCTGGACGTGCTCGCGACCTACACCGCGATGGTGGAGCTGCGCGAGGCGCTGGCGAACCGCACCGGCGTGGCGCCTTACTGGGGGGCGGCGTCGTGACCGTCGCGCGCGCCGGCCTCGCGATCCGGGTGGTCTCGCTCTACCCCGACGTCATGGGCGTGTACGCCGACCGCGGCAACATGATCGCGCTGGTGGCGCGCTGCCTGCGGTCGGGCATCGGGTGCCAGGTCACCGCGATCGGCATCGGCGACCGGCTGCCGGCGGAGGCCGACCTAGTGCTGATCGGCGGCGGGCAGGACCGCGAGCAGCGGCGCATTGCCGGCGAGCTGGCCGGTCGCGGCGCGCTGCTGCGCGAGTGGGCGGAGCAGGGCGCGGCGATGCTGGCGGTGTGCGGCGGCTTCCAGCTCTTCGGCCGTTCCTACCGCACCGCGGCCGGCGACGAGCTGCCCGGCGTCGGCATCTTCGATGCGGTCACGGTGGCGCCGGGCCCTGGCTGGCAGCGCTGCATCGGCGACGTGCTGGCGCGTGCGGAGATCGAGGGCGTGGGCGAGGTCGTGGGCTTTGAGAACCACGGGGGCCGCACCTACCTCGGCCCGCGCGCGCGGCCGTTCGCGCAGGTGCTGTACGGCTACGGCAACAACGGCGACGACGGCGCCGAGGGCGCGCTCGCCGGCGCCGCGATTGGCACCTACCTGCACGGCTCGGTGCTGCCGAAGAACCCCGCGCTCACCGACCACCTGCTGCGCGCGGCGCTGCGTCACCGCTATGGCGATGGTGGGGCCGAGCTGCTCGCGCTCGATGACCCGTACGCCGAGCGCGCGCACCGCGCAGCGGCGGCGGTCGCGCGGCAGCGCGGGCGGGCGCGCGCGGCGGTGCGGTGGTGAGCGAAGCGCCCGACCGCGGCGTCGCGCGTTCGACGGCCCGGCAGGGCTGACCGCGTGAGTGATGCGAGCCGTGCGGGTGGGCGCCGCGCCGCTGCGGCGTGGGCGCCAGTGGTGTGGATCGTGGCCGCGCTGGCGTTCGCGGCGTGCGGTGGCGATGGACCGGCGTCCGTGGCTGTGGACGACGGCGCGCCGGCGCCGGCGGCGGCGCGTACACCGGCGGCGGCGCGCACGCCGACCGTGGTCGCCAGCGACCTGGTCCCCTCAGACTTGCGCGGCTTCGCCTGGCCGGTCGACGGCGCATGCCTGCCCGGCAGCGACGACCTGATGCCGAATGCGCCGCGCCCCTACCGCAACGGCGTGCACGAGGGCGTCGACTGGTACGACCGCGCGGGCTGCGCGCGCGTCGAGCGCGGGACGGCGGTGAAGGCGATGTACCGGGGTGTGTTGGTCCGCGCGGATCTAGACTACCAGGACCTCACGCCGCGCACGCTCGCTGACCTCACAGCGCGCACGGCGGCGTGCAGCTGCTCCGATGCGGCGATCCTCGACGCCTTCCGCGGCCGCCAGGTCTGGATCGACCACGGCAACGGCATCGTGAGCCGCTACGCGCACCTGAGCGCGATCGCGGCTGGCATCGCCGCCGGTGCGGAGGTGCGGCAGGGCCAGCTGATCGGCGCAGTCGGGGAGTCGGGGACGCCGGAGTTCGTGACCGCCCCCGGCACCGAGCTGCATCCGCACGTGGAGGTGCGCGTCGGAGACAGCTTCCTCGGTGCGGGCCTGCCGCCGGCGCAGGTGCGCAGGCTGTACGAGCGGCTCTTCGGTGTGACCGCCACTGCCACGCCTACTGGCACGCCCGCAGCCACGCCCACGGCGACAGCCCGCTAGCGACCGCTGCTGTAGCATCGAACCCCCCGTCCGCTGGTGGAGGCCGCCGTGCCGGGCCTGATGCTGGTGATCGAGATCCCGTGGGACCCCAACATCGCCGGCATCGGCGGCTTCCTGCTGACGTGGCACGGCCTCTTCACCGCGATCGGCATCCTCGCCGGGGTGCAGCTCGGCCGCCGCATCGCGCGCGCCGGCGGCTACGACGACGATGACGCCTACGCGCTCGCGCTGGTGGCGGTGCCGAGTGGGGTGGTCGGGGCGCGGCTGCTGTACGTGATCGAGCGCTGGGACTTCTACAGCCGCAACCCGTTCGATATCGTGGTCCTCACCGAGGGCGGCATTTCGATCTGGGGAGCGATCCTCGGCGGCGTGGGCGGCGGGCTGGCGTTTGCGCTCTGGCGCCGCTACCCGATCGCGCGCGGGCTGGACGCCGGCGGTTTCGGGCTGATCCTCGGGCAGGCGATCGGACGCATCGGCGACCTGGTCAACGGCGAGCATCTCGCGCGCGCCACGAACTTGCCGTGGGGCGTGATCTACACCGACCCGCAGTCCCCGGCCTTCGCGTACTCGGTGACGGTGGGCCCGCACCACCCGGCCACCACCTACGAGCTGCTCGGCGACCTCGTAATCCTCGGCGTGATGTTCTGGCTGTTCTTCGGGCCACTGCGGCGGCGCCCCGGCCTCACCTTCTGCTTCTACCTCGGCGGCTACGCCGTGATGCGCTTCTTCCTCACGTATCTGCGCGTCGATTCTTCGGAGGTGCTGGGGCTACGCGTGCCGCAGTTGGTCTCGCTGCTGGTGCTCGTCGCGCTGATCCCCGGCGCCTGGTACTTCGCCACGCGGCCGCCGCTGGCGGATGCGCCCGGCGCGCCGCCGGGGCGCATCCCGGTGCGGCGGGGCACGCGCGCGGAGCGCCGCCGCCGTGGCTGAGCGCAGGCCCGCGGGCTCCACCGTCACACTCTACTGGCGTCCCGGCTGCCACCTCTGCGAGCAGGCGGGTGAGGCGCTGCGCGCGCTGCGCCCGGCGCTGGCCTTCGAGCTGCGCGAGGTGAACGTGGAGGGCGATGCGGAGCTGGAGCGCCGCTTCGGCGAGCGCGTGCCCGTGGTGGCGGTGGAGGGCCGCGAGCTGGCGGTCGCCCCGCTCGACCTCGCTGCGTTGCGGCGCGCGCTGGCGGCGGCGGTCGCGCGCAGTTGAGTTGACAGCAGCGCGGGCGCGCTCCTAGCCTCGAATGCATCGGGGCGGGCGGTGCGGTTCCGCACCGGCGGCGGCGTGGTTGCGGTGCCCGGCAGCGATGAACGAAGGGCGACAGCGGTGATCGCACGACGCCACCGCTTGGACCGCATGGCGATGCGCTAGCCCGGTCGCGGCCGCTGCGTGCGGCCGTGGGCGCGGGCATCCCCGGCGCCATCCCATCCCGCGCAGAGAGAGTGTGATCCGATGTCCTACGAGAGGGCCCTGCGCTGCCGCGAATGCGGCCGCGAGTACTCGCTGACGCCGATCTTCTCGTGCGAGTTCTGCTTCGGCCCGCTGGAGGTCGATTACGACTACGACGCGATCGCGCGCGCGACCTCGCGTGAGCACATCGCCGCCGGTCCGAAGACGCTGTGGCGCTACGCCGAGCTGCTGCCCTGCGATCCTGCGTACAAGGTCGATCTCGGGACCGGGTTCACGCCCCTGATCCGCGCCGAGCGCCTCGGCGCGCGGCTGGGGCTGGAGCGGCTGTGGCTGAAGAACGACACCGTGAACCCCACGTGGTCGTTCAAGGATCGCGTGGTGGCGGTGGCGATCGCGCGCGCTCGCCAGTTCGGCTTCGAGGCGCTGGCCTGCGCGAGCACCGGCAACCTCGCGAACGCCGTCGCCGCGCACGCCGCGCACGCCGGCATGCAGGCCTACGTCTTCATCCCGCAGGACCTCGAGCAGGGCAAGGTCGTGGGCAGCGCGATCTACCGCCCCACGCTGGTGATGGTGGAGGGCTCCTACGACGACGTGAATCGCCTCTGCACGGAGCTCTCCGGCTCGCGCCAGTGGGCGTTCGTGAACATCAACGTCCGTCCCTACTACGCCGAGGGATCGCGCACGCTGGCCTTCGAGGTCGCCGAACAGCTCGGCTGGCGCGCGCCGGATCACGTGGTGGTGCCGATGGCGTCGGGCTCGCTCTACACCAAGATATGGAAGGGCTTCAAGGAGTTCGCGCGCATCGGTCTGATCGAAGAGCCGCACACGCGCATGTCGGGCGCGCAGGCGAGCGGCTGCTCGCCGATCACCACCGCCTACGCGGCCGGCACGTTCAACTTCGTGCCGCAGAAGCCGAACACGATCGCGCGCTCGCTCGCGATCGGGAACCCGGCGGACGGCTACTATGCGCTGAAGACGATGCAGGAGACCAACGGCGGCGCGGAGATGGCGAGCGATGATGAGATCATCGAGGGCGTGAAGCTGCTGGCGGAGACCGAGGGCATCTTCGCGGAGACCGCCGGCGGGGTGACGATCGCCTGCCTGAAGCGCATGGTGAAGAGCGGCCACATCCGGCGCGACGAGGAGACCGTGGCCTTCATTACCGGCGCCGGCTTGAAGACCGTGGAGGCGGTGGTGGACCGGCTGGAGGCGCCGCTGCGGGTGCCGGCGAACGCGCGCGCCTTCGAGGCCACGCTGGCCGCGCGCCTGGCCGTGACGACGGGAGCGTAGCGATGGTGAGCAAGCGCGTGCGCATGACGTTCGAGCCGGGGCTGATCCTGGAGCCGGTGATCTACCAGCTCGGGCACAAGTTCCAGATCGTGACTAACATCCGCATGGCGGACGTGGACGAGCACGTGGGCTGGGTGGTGCTGGAGCTGGAGGGCGAGCGCGACGAGATCGAGCGCGCCCTCGCGTGGGCGCGCGAGCTCGGCGTGCGCGTCGACGACCCCACGCTCGGTGACATCGTCGACCGATAGCATGGCGCGCCCGCGGGGCGGGCCCGGCAGCCCGCAGCAGGCCAGCCGCAGCAGCCGGAGCAGACAGGTATTCAGGGGCAAGCGATGGCCGTCACCGTCAAGATCCCGACCCCCCTGCGCACACTCACCAGCGGCCTCGAGACGGTCGCGGCGGGGAGCGGCTCGATCGCTGAGCTCGTGAGCGAGCTGGAGCGCAGCTACCCGGGGATGCGCGAGCGGCTGTGCGAGGCGTCCGGGGAGCTGCGCCGCTTCGTCAACGTCTACGTCAACGGCGAGGACGTGCGCTTCCTGCAGGGGCTGGCGACCGCGCTCGGCGAAGGTGACGAGGTATCGATCGTGCCGGCGGTCGCGGGCGGGTAGCGGTGCGCGGCGCGCCGGGCCACGCACGCGTTTAGGCCGGACCATCCGGCGCTACCGGGATTCCATCAGCCTAGCGAACCGCTCCCAGGTGTGCCTGATCGGCCGCTGGCGGCTTACCGGTTTCCAGTCGATCGTGCCCTGGCTGACGTGGAGTTCACCCAGCTTCGCGCCATCGGAGTAGACCGTGAACCGCGCGTCCTTGTGCAAGATCGTCGCCGGAAGCTCGATCTCGATCCGGTGCCTTGCCATCCTCGATCCTCGTTCGCGTAGGGCATTCCGGGCCCGGTTGATGGCTCGCCATGTTACGCCTCGGCGGGCGGCGGCCGGGTGAGCGCGTGGGGCCTTCCGCCGCTCGTGCTACAATGCTGACTAAATCGCTCGACAATCTCTGGTACAGCGCCGGACAGGCTTGAGACGCGGACGTGAAAATCAGCACCAAGGGGGACTATGGTGTGCGCGCGCTGATCGAGCTCGCCCTGCACGAGGGCGAAGGCCCGGTGCAGCGGGCCGACATCGCGCACCGGCGGCAGATTCCGGAGTCGTACCTGGACCACCTGCTGGCACAGCTGCGGCGAGACGGGTTCATCCGCAGCACGCGGGGCCCGGGCGGCGGGCACGAGCTGGCGAGGCCACCCGCCGAGATCTGCCTGCTGCACGTGCTGGAGAGCCTCGAGGGCTCGCTGGCGCCGCTGGGCTGCCTCTCCGACGACCCAGCGGACGACGCGCACGACCCGCTCTGCGGGCAGCAGTGGGTGTGGCGCGAGATCTTCGACGAGATGCGCCGGCGCTTGGCCGCGATCTCGCTGGCCGACCTCACGGAGCGCGAGCGCGAGCGCGAGCGGGCCGAGCGGGTGATGGCCGCCGCGCCCCACTACAAGATCTGAGATCACGATGGCGGAGGCGCCGATGCCTGCCACCCTGCGCGGCCAACCCCTGATCGCCGGCTCCGTGCTGGAGCTGATCGGCGCGACCCCGCTCGTGCGGCTGGCGCGCATCGCGCCGGAGGGCGTGGCGGAGATCCTGGGCAAGGTGGAGGCGCGCAACCCCGGCGGCTCGGTGAAGGATCGCATCGCGCTGAGCATGGTGGAGGCGGCGGAGCGTGAAGGCCGCATCCACCACGGCGACACGCTGGTGGAGCCCACGTCCGGCAACACCGGGGTCGGGCTGGCGGTGGTATGCGCGCGCAAGGGCTACCGGCTGGTGCTGACGATGCCGGAGGACATGAGCGTGGAGCGACGGCGGCTGCTGGAGCGGCTGGGCGCCGAGCTGGTGCTCACGCCGGCGATCGAGGGCATGACCGGCGCGGTGTACGCGGCGCGGGAGCTGCAGGAGCGCCATGGCTACTTCATGCCGCAGCAGTTCGACAACCAGGCGAACCCGGAGATCCACCGACGCACCACCGGCCCCGAGATCCTGGAGGCCACCGGCGGGCAGCTGGACGCCTTCGTGGCCGGCGTCGGCACCGGCGGCACGATCACCGGCGTCGGCGAGGTGCTGCGCGACGCCGGGGTGCACGCGCGCGTGGTGGCGGTGGAACCGGCGCGGGCGCCGGTGCTGCAGGGCGGCCGCGCCGGCGTGCACGGCATCCAGGGCATCGGCGCGTCGTTCGTGCCAAGCGTGCTCAACACCGCGATCTACGACGAGGTGATGGCGGTGCGGGACGAGGACGCGTTCGCGATGACGAAGCGGCTGGCGCGCGAGGAGGGGCTGCTGGTCGGCATCTCCTCGGGAGCCAACGTCTGGGCCTCGCTCCAGGTCGCGCGCCAGCTCGGGGCGGGCAAGCGCGTGGTGACGATGCTCTGCGACACCGGCGAGCGCTACTTGAGCGTGCCGCTGTGACGCTGGCAGCGGGCGCGGCCGGAGCGGTGGGACGAGCAACGGAAAGAGAACGGCGCCGATGACCGTGAGCGTGTACATCCCCTCGCCGTGGCGGCGGCTGACCCACGATCACGACTACGTGAGCGTGGAGGGTGGCAGCGTGGCCGAGGTGCTGGAGGCGCTGACCGCGCGCTACCCCGGCTTCGAGATGCTGGTCTACGACGGTGCGCGGCGGGTGCCGCAGCACATCAGCATCTACGTCAACAACCGCGAGATCCACGAGCTGGAGGGGGTCGAGACGGCGCTGGCAGACGGGGACCAGATCGCGGTCATCCCGGCGCTGGCGGGCGGCGCAGCGGACGGCGGCGCCGCCTCGGTGGCGATGACGCCGGACGAGGTGATGCGCTACTCGCGGCACATCATCATGGGGCCGGTGGGCCCGAGCGGGCAGCGCAAGCTGCGCAACGCGAAGGTGCTGGTGGTGGGCGCGGGCGGGCTCGGCTCGCCGGTGGCGATCTACCTGGCGCTGGCGGGCGTCGGCACGGTGGGGATCGCGGAGTTCGACATCGTCGAGCTCTCGAACCTGCAGCGGCAACTGCTGCACCAGACGCCGGACATCGGCAAGTCGAAGCTGCTCTCGGCGCAGGAGAAGCTGGCGGCCTACAACCCGCATGTCACGGTGCGTCCGCACGGCGCCCCGCTGACCTCCGATAACGCGATGGAGATTATCCGCGATTACGACATCGTGGTGAACGGCGCCGACAACTTCGCCACCCGCTACCTGGTGAACGACGCCTGCTACCTGCTGGGCAAAACGCTGGTGGACGGGTCGATCCTGCTGTTCGACGGCCAGGCCACGGTCTTTAAGCCGGGCGGCGGCTGCTACCGCTGCCTCTACCCATCGCCGCCACCGCCGGGACTGGTGCCGTCGTGCGCGGAAGCGGGCGTGCTGGGCTCGATCACCGGCATTGTGGGCTCGATCCAGGCAACCGAGGTGTTCAAGCAGATCCTCGGCATCGGCCAGTCGCTGGTCGGGCGGCTACTGCTGGTCGACGCGCTGACGATGGAGTTCCGCACGATGAAGCTGCGGCGTGATCCGCGCTGCCCGCTGTGCGGCGAGCACCCGACGGTTACCGAGTTGATCGACTACGACCAGTTCTGCGGCACGCCGCCGCTGGCGGAAGAGGCCGCCGCGATCGCCGCTCGCCACTGAGCCGTCGTGGCCGGGCGGTGCGGCGGGCGCATCGCGCCATCGCCGCGAGCAGCAACGGAAAGGTGCCCAGTTGCCGGTGCAGGTACACGTCACGTCGGTGATCCAGAAGGCCGTCAACGGCCAGAAGTCGTTCGAGGCGGAGGGCCGCACGATCGCCGAGCTGATCGCGAACATCGATCGCCGCTATCCGGGGTTTCGCCGCCAGCTGGAAGACGAAGCCGGCGAGCTGCACCGCTTCGTGAACATCTACCTTAACGACGAGGACATCCGCTACCTGGGCGGCCGCGGCACGGCGCTCAAGGACGGCGACGCCGTCTCCATCCTCCCCGCGCTGGCCGGCGGCTAGCGCCGCCGGGCGGGGCGATGCGCTACGCGAGCCTGCTGGACCTGGTGGGCAACACGCCGGTGGTGGAGATCTCCGTGCTCTCGCCGAAGCCCGCGGTGCGGCTGTTCGCGAAGCTCGAGGGGCAGAACCCCACCGGCTCGGTGAAGGACCGCATTGCCAAGTTCATGATCGCGGAGGGGGAGCGTAGCGGCCGGCTGCGGCCCGGGCAGCGCATCCTGGAGCCGACCTCCGGCAACACCGGCATCTCGCTGGCGCTGATCGGTCAGCTGCGCGGCTACCCGGTGACGGTGGTGATGCCAGACGCCGTGAGCGCCGAGCGCTCGGAGCTGCTGCGCGCCTTCGGTGCGGAGATCATCTACTCGCCCGGCGAGCTGGGCACCAACGGCGCGGTGGCGATGGCGCAGCGCCTTCACGCGGAGCACCCTGACTGGTTCATGCCGTTTCAGTATGAGAACGAGCAGAATCCGCGCGCGCACTACGAGACCACCGCGCCCGAGATCATCGCGGACGTGCCTGAGATCGACGTCTTCGTGGCGGGCCTGGGCACCGGCGGCACGCTCACCGGCGTCGGGCGGCGGCTGAAGCAGTACCGCCCCGGCGTGCGCATCGTGGCCGCCGCACCGCACCCCGGTGACCTCGTGCAGGGACTGCGCAGCCTGGAAGAGGGCTACATCCCGCCGGTGTTCGATGAGTCGGTGCTGGACGGGCGCATCGTCGTGGACTCCGCCAGCTCGTTCCGCGCCACCAAGGAGCTGGCGCGCCGCACCGGCATCTTCGCTGGCATCTCGAGCGGGGCCGTGGTGCGAGCGGCACAGAAGGTCGCGGAGCGCATGGAGCAGGGGCAAATCGTGTGCCTGCTGGCGGACGGTGGCTGGAAGTACCTGTCGACTGGGCTGTGGACCCGCGACTACGACGAGATCGCAGAGGCCGTGAGCGCGAAGCTCTGGTGGTAGCCGCGCGCGGCGGGCCGGCGCGCAGGCGCGCGTGTCAGGCGGCCTGCTCGCCCTTGCGCTGATGGCGCAGGGAGCCGCCGCGCTGCGCGGCGGCTCCCTGCCGGGGCCACCTCGCAGGCGGGGCAGGGCTTGTAGCTTGTGATGCAGGATGGCGATCAGGCGCCCGCCACAGGCCACGCAGAGGACGACGGAGATCACGCTCGCGGTGACCGAGATGGGGCGGCGGAAGGAGGAGCCCCGATCCGCCACCAGCGTGCCGGGCAGCAATGGCAGCTCGAAGCCGTCGCCGATGATTGGCTGGCCGCAGGTGTCGCATAGCACGCGAGCAAGTGAAACTTTCCGGTGGTACCTTCAGGCGGCGGCGTGTCGCAGCCGCACATCCGATCATCGACGGGGCGCCGAACGTCCGCAGGCGCTTGCCAGGCGGTGCGGCGCGCGCTGAGCGCCGGGCAGGGGCCCCAGGGGAGGGTGATGGTGGAGAAGCTTGTGACCTGCCAGTGGGTGGCCGAGCACGGCAACGACGCCAACGTGCGCCTCGTGGAGGTGGACGTGGACACCGCGGCCTACGCCGAGGGGCACATCCGGGGCGCGGCCGGTTGGAACTGGAGTACCCAGCTGCAGGATCCGGTGCGGCGCGATGTCATGACGAAGCAGGCGCTGGAGGAGCTGGCAAGCGCCTCCGGGGTCGCCAGCGATACCCACGTCGTGCTCTACGGCGACAACAGCAACTGGTTCGCCGCCTACGCGCTGTGGGTGCTCGAGTTGTACGGACACGCGCAGGCCTCGCTGATGGACGGCGGACGGGCGAAGTGGCTTGCCGACGGTCGTCCGGTGACGAAGGAGGAATCCCACCCGCGGCGCACCAGCTACCGGGCCAAGGATGCCGACCGGGCGGTGCGCGCGCGCCGCGACGATGTGCTGAAGGTGGTTGCGCAAGGCGGCGTGCAGCTGGTCGACGTGCGGAGCCCGGCCGAGTTCAGCGGCGAGGTGATCGCCCCGCCTGGCATGAGCGAGACGGCGCAGCGCGGCGGGCACATCCCGCGCGCGCTGAGTGTGCCGTGGGCGCGCGCCGTGAACGAGGACGGCACGTTCAAGTCGCCCGCGGAGCTGAGGGCGCTGTACGGCGCCGCGGGCCTCAAGGACGGCGAGCCCGTGATCGCCTACTGCCGCATCGGCGAACGCTCCTCGCACACCTGGTTTGTGCTGCGGCACCTGCTGGGGTTCAAGGATGTCCGGAACTACGATGGCTCGTGGACCGAGTACGGTTCGCTGGTCGATGTCCCGATCGAGAAGTAAGCGATCCGCCAGGTGCCGCCGTCGCAGCCGGCAGCGGGCGGTAGCAGGGCAGCCAGGCGCGTGACCGGTCTAGCCGAGCCGTCCGAGATCGCGCCGGCGGCGGCGCAGCAGCGCACGCTGCTGGCGGGCGCGCTCGCCGCACGCGAGCCGGGGCGGCTGCAGCTGCGGTTCCGGGTCGCGGTGCTGCGACGCTACCGCGAACGCGGCGCGCAGATGCAACGCACGCGCACCGTGGGGCGGGTGGCGCTGGCGGGGCGCTGGTCGCTGGATCTCGGGATCGCGCCGGACGGGACGGTGCACCTGCCGTTTGCGGAGTTCGTGGCGCGCCTGCCGGAGCAGGAGTGGCCGCACTGGATCGAGCACCTCGCGGCCGAGCCGTTCAGCGCCGCCTTCCTGCAGATGTGGCAGGCGGCGGGGGCGTGCATCGACGACGGCGAGACGCAGGCGTGGGAGCTCTGAGGCCACATGCCGCGCATCCCCCGCGCCTTCGTGGACGAGGTGATCGCGCACGCGCGCGCGGATCTCCCCAACGAGGCCTGCGGCATGATCCACGCGGTCGGCGGCGCGGCGGCGGCGGTGTACCGCGTGACCAACGCTGCAGCCAGCCCGTATCGCTACGAGATGGACCCGCGCCGCATGCTGCAACTCGAGCAGCAGCGCGACCGCACCGGCGAGACGCTGTTCGCGATCTACCACTCGCACGTCGCTTCGGAGGCGAGGCCCTCGCCCACGGATGTGCGCATGGCCTTCTGGCCGCCGGGCGCGGTCGAGCAGGAGCCGATGTACCCGCAGACCTGCTACATCATTGTCTCGCTGGCGGCGGAGCCGCCGGCGGTGCGCGCCTTCCTGATCCGGCGCGGCGGCACGATCGAGGAAGAGCCGCTGGAGCTGGCATGAGCGGCGCGCTGGCATGAGCGGCGGGCCCGCCTTCGCGCACCCCGCGCCGATGCGCATCGGCGGGCACGAGTTTCACTGGGGCACACGCACCTACGTCATGGGGATCGTGAACGCGACCCCGGACTCGTTCTCCGGCGACGGCGCGCTGGACCCCGCGCGCGCGGCGGAGCAGGCGGCGCAAATGGTCGCGGATGGCGCTGCGCTGATCGACATCGGTGCGGAGTCCTCGCGGCCCGGCGCGCCGGCGGTGGACGCCGCGGAGGAGTGGGGGCGGCTGGCGCCGGTGCTGCGCGCCGTGCGCGCGGCGGTGCTGGTGCCGGTGAGCGTCGATACCGCGAAGGCGGAGGTGGCGCGCCGGGCGCTGGAGGCCGGGGCCGACGCGATCAACGACATCCACGGGCTGCGCGGCGACGCGGCGATGGCGCTGCTGCTGGCGCGCGCGGGCTGCCCGGCGGTGTTGATGCACAACCAGCGCGGCCGCGTCTCCAGTGGCGACGCGATCGCCGACGCGCGTGCGGGCCTGGAGGCCAGCCTGGAGCTCGCGGAGCGCGCGGGCGTCGAGCGCTCGCGGCTGCTGCTCGACCCGGGCTTCGGCTTCGGCTGGGAGGTGGCGCAGAACCTCGAGCTGCTGCGACGCCTCGGCGAGCTGCGCGCGCTCGGGCGCCCGCTGCTGGTCGGCAGCTCGCGTAAGTCGGCGATCGGCGCGGTGCTCTGGCGGGCGGAGGGGGAGCGCGCGTGGGGCACGGCGGCGACGGTGGCGCTGGCGGTGCAGGGGGGCGCGGACATCGTGCGCGTGCACGACGTGCGCGAGATGGCGGAGGTGGCGCGCATGGCCGACGCGGTGGTGCGGGGCTGGCCGCCGCCGTGAGCGAGCAGCGCGCGGTTTGGCTCGCGCTCGGCGCGAACCTCGGCGACCGCGTCGCGAGCCTGCGGCGGGGGCTTGAGGCGCTGGCGGCCGGGGGCGTGACGGTGGGCGCGGTGTCCTCGCTCTATGACACGCCGCCGTGGGGCGCGGCGGGCGGCGAGGCGCAGCCGCGCTACGCCAACAGCGCGGTCGCGGGCCGCTGTGCGCTCACCGCGCACGAGCTGTTGGCGCTGTGCAAGCGCATCGAGCTGGCGGCTGGGCGCGACTTCGCCGCGTCGCGCAACAGCGCGCGCCCGCTGGACATCGACGTGCTGCTGATCGAGGGCGAGCTGGTGGCGGCGCCGGACCTCGCGGTGCCGCACCCGCGGCTGCACGAGCGCGCGTTCGTGCTGGCGCCGCTGGCGGAGATCGCACCGGCGCTCATGCACCCGGTGCTCGAGCGCAGCGTGCGCGCGCTGCTCGACGCGCTGCCGGGGGACGAGCGGGCGGGCGTGGCGCTGCTGGCGGGGCCGGGCTGGTGGTAGGTGGCGACAGGCGAGGCGGGTCGGGATTAGGCGCGGGCGGCTATCAGCGCCCGCCCCGTGCGGCGCGAGCGGCGCGCGCTCACGAGCCGCGCCGCGCCTGCTCCGCTTCCAGCGCGCGGCGTAGCTCCGGCGGCAGCAGGTTCGGGATGCCCTCGACGATCGGGTAGCGCTCGTCGCAGGCCGCACAGTGTAGGAATCCGGCGACGATCTCGTCGCCCTCCTCGGCCTCGATGTGGAGCGTGAGTTCGCCCTTGCAGACGGGGCAGGCGAGGATTTCCATCAGGTCGCGGCGCATGCGGCACTCCCCTGTGGCGCGTCCGGGGGATGATAGGAACGCGCGCGGGCGGCGTGCAAACCGCCCGGCGCGCTAGACTCGCGGCCGCGGGGCCGCACCGGCAGGGAGAGGCGGGAGCGCGTGGCGCAGCTCGAACGCATCCCGTTGCAGCGGGCGGTCGCGGTGGTGCGCGACGACTCGATCACGGTACGCCCCGGCCGAGGGCGGCTGGTCGCGCCGCTGATCCAGGCGCTGCTCGCTGGCGGCGCGGTGTGGCTCGTGGTGCAGCTGCTGGCCCGCGACGGCCCGCTGTGGCTGCTGATGCTGCTGCTGGTCTGCACGCTGATCCTGGGCCCGGCGGCGATCCTCGGTCTGGTCTACAACGTCGCCGGCAGCACCGTGAGCATCGAGCGCGCGAAGCAGGCGGTGTGCTTCCAGCAGGGGCTGCTGGGCCTGGGCCTCGGCACCGCCGAGATGGTGCCGTTCTCGCGCATCGACCACGTCGCGGTGGCGGGCGATTACGAGCAGGAGCTGACGAGCGGCGAGCGGCAGGACTTCGTGCAGTGGGACGTGCGGCTGGTGAAGGACAACGGCCGCGTGCTGGCGCTCGGCACCGCGGTCGCCGCACGGCCGTTCGCCGCCGAGGCGCTGGCGCGCGCCAACCGCCTGGCGCAGGCCGTGGGCGCGCTCACCGGCGTGGAGGCGCGGCCGGCGGAGCTGCCGGCGGTGACGGCCGCGGCGGCGCCGGCGGCCGGCGAGCGTGTGGGCGGGGCGCAGCGCGAGGCGGCGCCAGCCGGCCGCCGCAGGCTGCACCGGCGGCGGCTTCCACCGCCGGCCGGTGCGGGAGAGGAGTAGCGTGGTGGACCGTTCCGTGGAGCTGATGCGGGACGCCAGGACGATCGCTGTCGTGGGGGTGTCCGACGACCCCCGGCGCGACTCGCACGATGTCGCCCGCTACCTGATCGAGGCGGGTTACGTCGTGTACCTGGTCAACCCGACGCTAACGCAGCCGCTGCTGGGGCGGCCGGTCTACGCCAGCGTGCGGGAGCTGCCGGAGCCGGTCGACATCGTGGACGTGTTCCGCCGCTCGGAGTTCGTGGGGCCGGTCGTGGAGGATGCGATCGTGGCGGGCGCGCGGGCGGTCTGGATGCAGCTCGGGATCGAGAACGAGCAGGCGGCGGAGCGCGCACGCCGCGCCGGCATGGAGGTGGTGATGGACCGCTGCACGAAGGTGGAGCACCGGCGGCTGGGGGCCCGGCCTGCGTAGCCGCCGCGGTACGCGGCTGGTATACTCCTTACCTAGCGGTCTCCGCAGCCGGAAGCCCGAGATTTGATCCCGAGCCTGCGCGAGAAATGCGGCGTCTTCGGCGTCTACGCGCCGGGTGAAGACGTAGCCCGCGTCACCTTCTTCGGCCTCTTCTCGCTCCAGCACCGCGGTCAGGAATCCGCCGGGATCGCGACCAGTGACGGCCAGCGGCTGCACATCTACGCCGACATGGGCCTGGTGACGCAGATCTTCCGCGAGGACGTGCTGGAGGGGCTGCCCGGGATCGCTGCCATCGGCCACACCCGCTACTCCACCACCGGGTCAAGCGTGGTGGGCAACGCCCAGCCGATCCTCGTGCAGGGGCCGGCGGGCCCGGTCGCCGTGGCACACAACGGCAACATCGTGAACGCCGAGATGCTGCGCGCCGACCTCGTCGAGCAGGGCGTGGAGTTCACGCGCAGCAGCGATACCGAGGTGATCGCGCAACTGCTCGCCACCGCCACCGGTGTGGACTGGGAAGGTCGCTTCCGTGTGATGATGCGGCGGGCCAACGGCGCCTACTCGCTCACGGTGCTGACGGCGGACGCGGTGTACGGCGTGCGCGACCCCAACGGCATCCGCCCGCTGTGCATCGGCCGGCTCAACGGCGGCTACGTGATCGCGTCCGAGAGCTGCGCGCTGGATCACCTGGGCGCGGAGTTACTGCGCGAGGTCGAACCCGGCGAGCTGGTGCGGCTGGACGCCAGCGGCCTGCACACGAGCTTCCCGCTGGGCGAAGCGAACCGGCCGCGGCGGGCGCTGTGCCTGCTGGAGTACATTTACTTCGCGCGGCCCGATTCGCGCCTCGATGGCGAGCTGCTGCACCCGGTGCGCATGCGCATGGGCGCGCGGCTGGCGCGCGAGCACCCGGTGGAGGCCGACCTCGTGATCGGCGTGCCGGACTCGGCGACGGCGGCGGCGCTCGGCTACGCGGCGGAGTCCGGCATCCCCTACGGGGAGGGGCTGATGAAGAACCGCTACGTCGGGCGCACCTTCATCCAGCACGATCAGCGCCTGCGCGAGCAGGGCGTGCAGTTGAAGTTCAACCCGCTGCGGGAGGTGCTGGAGGGCAAGCGGCTGGTGGTGGTGGACGACTCGATCGTGCGCGGCACTACCACGCCGCGCGTGGTGGCGATGCTGCGCCGCGCCGGCGCGAGCGAGGTGCACATGCGCATCACCTCGCCGCCGATCATGCACCCCTGCTTCTACGGCGTCGACATGGCGACGCGCGGCGAGCTGATCGCCGCCAACCAGAGCGTGGAGGAGATCCGCCGGCACGTCGGCGCCGACTCGCTCGGCTACCTCTCGCTGGAGGGCACGATCGGGGCCACGCGCTCCACCGACGGCGCGCTGTGCACCGCATGCTTCTCCGGCCGCTACCCCAGCGAGGTGCCACTGGAGCTCGACAAACTCGTGCTCGAGGCGAGCCCGCGCCGTGACCGTCACGACCTGCCGCTGGTCGCGCTGAGGCCGGCGCGCTGAGGCGTCGCCGTGCCCGGCGCGGCGCCCGCCCGCGCGCTCCCCGCCCGCGAGGAAGCTGATCCGGCGATGACCTCCGCGAGCGACCGCCCGCACAGCTACGCCGCCGCCGGCGTCGACCTCGACGCGCGCGAGGCCACCGCGGCGCGCTTCGGCGCGATCGCGCAGCGCACACACGGCCCGCGGGTGCTGACGCCGCCGGGGGCGTTCGCGGGGCTGTTCCGCCTCGGCGCCGGCTACCGCGACCCAGTGATCGTTGGCACCACCGACGGCGTGGGCACGAAAGTGCTGCTGCACGCGGCGCTGGGGACGCTGCGCCTCGCCGGGCACGACGCCGTCCACAACAACGTCAACGACCTCATCACCACCGGCGCCGAGCCGCTCTTTTTCCTCGACTACATCGCGACCAACGCGCTGCCGCAGGAGGCGCGGGTGGAGGTCGTGGAGGGCATCGCGCAGGCCTGCGACGCGCTGGGCATCGCGCTGCTCGGCGGCGAGACCGCCGACATGCCGGACCTCTACCGCGCGGGCGACTTCGACCTGGCAGGCTTTGCGGTGGGCGTGGTGGAGCGCGATGCGCTGATCGATGGCTCGACAATCGCCGCCGGGGACGCGCTGATCGCGCTGCCCTCGAACGGGCTGATGACCAACGGCTACTCGCTGGTGCGCGCGATCTGGGGCCTCGGCAAGGGCCGCGGCCTCGCGCACGACCGGGCGGCGCTGGAGACGCGCTACGCGGAGCTGGGCGGCACGCTCGGGGAGGCGCTGGTCGCGGCCCACCCGTCGTTCTGGGAGGCGCTGCGGCCGCTGCGGCCCCGCCTGCACGGCATCGCGCACATCACCGGCGGGGGCATCCCGGGCAACCTGCCGCGCATCCTGCCGGCCGCTCTCGGCGCGCGGCTCGATCGCGGCTCGTGGACGGCGCCGCCGCTGTTTGAGCTGATCCGCCGCACGGGCAACGTGCCGGAGCGTGAGATGTGGCGCACCTTCAACATGGGCGTGGGCGCGATCGTCGCGGTCGCGGCGGCCGACGCGGGCGCGGTGCTGGCCGCGCTGCCGGGGGCGTGGCGCATCGGTGAGGCCGTCGCGCGGGCGGCGGACGAGCCGGCGGTGCGCGGGCTGGAGGGCGATCGCTAGCGTCGATGGGCCAGACGGGCAAGACGGGTGGGCCGGGTCAGGGAGTGGACGGGGCAGGGAGGGGGAAGCGGTGCGCGCGATTCTCAGCGTGTACGACAAGAGTGGCATCGAGGATCTGGCGCGCGGGCTGCAAGCGCTCGGCTGGGAGCTCTACTCCACCGGCGGCACGCTGCGCGCCGTGCAGCAGGCCGGCGTCGCCGTGACCTCGATCACCGAGCTCACCGGCAGCCCCGAGATGCTGGAGGGGCGGGTGAAGACGCTGCACCCGCTGGTGCACGGCGGGCTGCTCTACCGCCGCGGCCACCCTGGCGACGAGGCCGAGGTAGCGCGGCACGGCATCCGCGGCATCGACCTCGTGGCGGGCAACCTCTACCCATTCGAGCAGACGGTCGCGGGCGGGCGCGCGACGCTCGCCGAGGCGCTGGAGCAGATCGACATCGGCGGTCCCACGATGATCCGCGCCGCCGCGAAGAACCACCCGGCGGTGATCCCGCTGGTCGACCCCGCCGACTACTCCCTCGTGCTGGAGCAGCTGTGGGCGGGCGGCCCGGACGCCGCCGCGCGCCGGGCGCTGGCGGCGAAGGCGTTCGCGCACGTGGCGCGCTACGACACGCTGGTGGCGGAGTACCTGCGCGGCGAGCCGGCGGCGCTGCCCGCTGAGCTGACGGTGGCGATGACGCGGCGCGAGCTGCTGCGCTACGGCGAGAACCCGCACCAGCGGGGCGCGTTCTACGCGCATGATTCGGTGCTTGTGCCGGCGGAGGGCATCGGCGCCTACACGCAGCACCACGGCAAGGCACTGTCGTTCGTGAATATCCTCGACGCCGACGCCGCCTACAACCTCGTGCTGGAGTGCGAGCAGCCGGCGGTGGCGATCATCAAGCACACGAACCCCTGCTGCTTCGCCGCCGGGCGTGCTGGCGCTGGCATGGCGGGGCTCTACGAGCGCGCGCTCACCGAGGGCGACTGCCTCTCCGCGTACGGCGGCATCGTCGCGATCAACCGGCCGCTGGACATGGACACCACGCGCGCGCTGCGTGAGCTGCGCAGCCCCGCCAGCGGGGAGCGGATGTTCTACGAGATTGTAGTGGCGCCGGGCGCCGATCCGGAGGCGCTGGAGCACCTGAAGAAGAAGTCGCAGGACCTGCGCATCCTCACCGCGCCCGCTGGCGACCCGCACCGCGCGCGGCTGGATTTCCGCGCCGTGCGCGGGGGGGTGCTGGTGCAGGAGGCCGACGTCTCGGAGGAGACGCGCTTCGAGGTGGTGAGCGAGCGGCAGCCCACGGCGCTGGAACTCGCCGACCTAGCGCTGGCGTGGAAGGTCTGCAAGCACGTGAAGTCGAATGCGGTGGCGATGGTGCGCGATGGCGTGCTGGTGGGGATGGGCGCGGGACAGCCGAACCGCGCCGCCAGCGCGCGCATCGCGGGCGAGGCGGCGGGGGAGCGCGCGCGGGGTGCGGTAGCGGCCACGGACGCGCTGATCCCGTTCCCGGACACAGTGGAGGTGTGCGCCGCCTTCGGCGTCAGCTGCGTGATGCACACCGGCGGCTCGATCCGCGACGACGCCTCGGTGGTCGCGGCGAACCGCCTCGGCGTCTCGCTGCTCACCACCGGAGTGCGGCACTTCCGGCACTAGCTAGGCCGCGCGCAGCGCCCCGGTGCGTGCTGCGTCCGCGCGCCGGCCGCCGCTAGGCGCGCGGCGCGCTAGCATGGCCGCTGTGGCCTCCATCGACCTCGTGCTCCCAGTCTACAATGAGCAGCGTGCGCTCGCGCAGAGCGTTGCCAGCGTGCTGCGCTGGCTCGACGACCACCCCGGCGAGCCGCGGCACGACTGGCGCGTGGTGGTGGCGGACAACGCTTCCACTGACGGCACGCTGGCGATCGCGCGGCGGCTGCAGGAGGAACACCCCGGTCGGGTGGTGGCGCTGCACGTGCCAGCGAAGGGGCGCGGCATCGCGCTGCGGGTCGCCTGGCTGACCTCGCCGGCGGACGTGTGCGCCTACATGGACGTGGACCTGGCGACCGACCTGGCGCACCTGCCGGAGCTGGTCGACCCGATTGCGGTGGGGGAGGCGGACATCGCCTACGGAACGCGGTTGCACGCGCGCTCGCAGACCCGTCGCGGGCTGCGGCGCGAGCTGATCTCTCGCGCGTACATCGCGATCCTGCGGCTGGTGATCGGGCTGCGGGTGAGCGACGCGCAGTGCGGCTTCAAGGCGATCTCGCGCGCGGCGGCGCGGCAGCTGCTGCCGCTGGTGCGGGATACGCGCTGGTTCTTCGACTCCGAGCTGCTGGTGGTGGCGCAGGCGAATGGCTTCCGGCTGCGCGAGGTGCCGGTGCGCTGGACCGACGATCCAGACAGCCGCGTGGCGATCGTGCGCACCGCGATTGAGGACCTGCGCGGCATCTGGCGGTTGCGCGCGGGCGGCGTGCCGCTGGTGCCGCGAGCGTGAGGCGGTTACGTGCGGCGGCGCCCCAGCGGCGGCGGCGCCGCCGCTGGGGCGCCGCCTGCCGGATTCCTTGACGCTAGATCGGACCGGGGCTAGCATCGGCCCGCTTGTGAAGGCGGTCACCGACGGGCGGCTGTCGCCGCAGGCGCGTCGCGCGACAGCGCTCGGACTCGGAGGCGGCGGTGATCTTCGGCGAGGTCGGCGAGGCGCTGGAGCTGGTGGGCGTATTCGTAACCCTGCTCGGCACGCTGGCGGTGCTGGTCGTGCTCGGCCGCTGGTGGGAAGCCTAGGGCGCGAGCGCGACAGCCGCAGGTGCGGTCGCGAGCGCGCTGGGAACGGGGACGCTGATGGTGACGACGGAGCGCCCGGAAAGCCGCCCGCTCGGCGACCGCGTCTACGACGCGATCTTCCACAACTACGTGTGGCGCTCGGTATTCCGCTCCGGCTACCCCAATACCCCCCGCAACCAGATGCTGGCCGTCGCTACCAACGTTTTCCTGCACCTGCACCCGACGCGCATCCACCGCACGCACGTCAAGATCACGCATACGTTCTGCCTCGGCGGGCTCTCGTTCTTCCTCTTCCTGGGGCTCACGATCACCGGCGTGCTGCTGATGTTCTATTACGTGCCCTCGGTGGAGCGCGCGTACGAGGACATGCAGCGCATCCAGACGGACGTGCGCTTCGGGATGCTGATGCGCAATCTGCACCGCTGGATGGCGCATGGCATGGTGCTGGCGGTGCTGATGCACATGATGCGGGTCTTCTACACTGGCGCTTACAAGCCCCCCCGCGAGTTCAACTGGGTAGTGGGCGTGGTGCTGCTGGTGCTCACGCTGCTGCTGTCGTTCACCGGCTACCTGCTGCCGTGGGACGAGCTCTCGCTGTGGGCGATCACCGTGGGCACCAACATGGTGGGCTCGGCACCGATCCTCGGTGAGCCGAACCGCTTCGTGCTGATCGGCGGCTTCGACGTCGGGGCGTCGGCGCTGATCCGTTTTTATACGCTGCACGTGGTGGGGCTGCCGTTGCTGGCGGCGGTATTCATGACCGTGCATTTCTGGCGCATTCGCCGCGACGGCGGACTGGCCAGACCGCTGTAGCACCGTAGGGGCGGAGGACCGCGATGGTCATCAGCACCCAGGCGGCGGCGCAGTCGCCGGCCGTGCGTGCGCGCTCCCGCCGCTCGCGCGAAGAGGAGCTGCTGGTCTGGCCCGACCTCGTCTTCGTCGAGTTCATCTCGGCGGTGCTGTTCACGCTCTCCTTCACGCTGCTGTCGGTGCTGATCGATGCGCCGCTGCAGGACCGCGCGAACCCGGCACACACGCCCGACCCCTCGAAGGCGCCGTGGTACTTCCTCAACCTGCAGGAGCTGCTGCTGCACATGCACCCGGCGCTGGCCGGCGTGATCGTACCGACGGTGGCGCTGGCCGCGCTGGCCGCGATCCCATACTTCGACCGCAGTCTCGAGCACCAGGGCGAGTGGCTGGCGACCCCACGCGCGTGGACGATGACGGCGATCGGTGCGGTGGTGGGCACGGTCGGCACGATCCTGCTGATCCTGTGGGACGGCCAGAAGCACGTGGTGCTGTGGGCGCGACTCACGGGCCACGACGTGGCGGAGTGGCCGGCGAAGCTGAATTGGCTGCGCAACGCGCGTTCGATCCAGAACAACATCGCCTGGCCGGAGTCGTGGCGGCACATCCCGCTCGGAAGCAAGGTGCTGCGCACCGACCTGCTGGGACTGCCGAAGGTCGATCTGGATGTGAACCTGCCGGCGGTGCTGGTGGAGCAGGTCATCCCCGTGAGCTTCATGGTCGGGCTGCCGCTGCTGCTCTCGCTGGTGCTCTGGCGGCTAGGGATCGCGAAGACGCGACGCGACCACATGATTGTGCAGTTCTCCGGCTTTATCGCCGTCTTCCTCACGCTTACGATCAGCGGCACCTTCTTCCGTGGCTCGGGCATGGAGCTGTTCTGGTTCTGGGACGTGAAGCCTGCGGTGTCGTGACGAGCGAATCTAGGGCGGCGCAGCGAGTGAGAGTGGTGCAGTGAGCAGCGAAACCCGGACCACCGAGTCCGCGGGGACGGCGGGCGGCCCGCCCGACGCTTGGCGTGAGGCGATCGCCACGCGCAGGACGCAGCTGCGCGAGGGCCAGATCGTGCCCGCCGCGCAGGCGCAGCCGCTGTCGGCGGAGCTCTCGCGCCGCAGGTTCATCCGCGCCTCGTTTTGGACCGGCCTCGGCGCCACGCTGCTGGGCTCGGTCGGGCTGTTCCTCGATTTCTTCTACCCGCGAAACGTGCGCGGCTTCGGCGCGCCGGTGCCGGCCGGCAATGTGAAGGACTACGCTAGGGGCGCGGACCCCAAGCACTTTCTCGAGGGGCAGTTCTGGATCGTCAACTTGGACCCCGCCGAGAAGCGCCCGGGCGGCAGCGGCGCCGCCGCCGGGCTGCTGGCGCTGTGGCACAAGTGCCCGCACCTGGGCTGCACGGTGCCGTGGCGCAACAACTTCACCTTCGAGGGCGACACCGGCTGGTTTCGCTGCCCATGCCACGGCTCCACGTACACCAAGGCCGGGGTACGCGTGTTCGGGCCGGCACCGCGCTCGATGGACACGATGAAGATCGACGTCGACGCCAGCGGCAACATCACGGTGCAGACGGGCGCGCGCGTACCGGGCGGACCGGACAACCCGCAGCGCGCGATCCAGGCCCCCGGCCTTGCCACCTAGCGCCCGCGTGTCACGCTGCGACGGATCGGCGGGTCGATGAACACCGGCAAGCAAGTGAACGTGATGATCGGCCTGCTGTTCATCAGCTTCGTGCTCTTCGGTGGCTACTTCGTGAACGAGCAGCGCCGCGAGGTGGACGCGCGCCGGGAGGTCACGGAGCGCAACGCGAACCGCGGCGCGCGCCTCTTCGTGCAGAACTGCCGCACTTGCCACGGGCTGGAAGGTTGGGGCGCCGAGGAGGGCGGGGTCGGCGCGAAGCTGAACAGCCCCGCGTTCCTGATCCTCGGCGAAGGCAACCGGTACGGCCTTGCGCCGACCTCGCCGGCGGAGGCGGACGGCATCCGCAGCTTCCTCTTTAGCACCATCTCCTGCGGGCGCAGCAACACTTTCATGCCGCCGTGGAGCCAGCACTTCGGGGGGCCGCTCTCCGACACGCAGGTCAACCACGTGGTGACGATGATCACCAATGGCCGCTGGGACCTAGTGGCGGAGGAGTCCGCGCATGCGGATGAGGGCCTGACCGCGCAGCAGGTCGCCGCGATCGTGGTGAAGGACCCTGCCACGCTTGCCGTCACCAGCAACAACTGCGGCCAGTTCGCCAGCGAGACCGCGCAGAGCTTCCGCATGCGCGACCCCTTCTCAGCGACGCCAGCGGCGCCCGCGGCCGCCGGCACGCCGGTGGCGACCGCGACGCAGGGCCCACCGCCCGCGGGCTCCAGGCTGAATGAGGTTACCCTCAGCGATGCCCCGTACGGGATCAAGATGGGGGCGGCAACGCTCGACGCCGGCCTGGCTACCTTCCGTGTCGCCAACAAGGGAGTGATCGCGCACGAGTTCGTGGTGACGCAGAGCGGAGCAGCGATAGACGCGCTGCCACAGGCCGGCGGCGCGGTGGACGAGAAGCAACTCAAGGTGCTGGGGCGCATCGCGCAATTACCGGCGGGCCAGACGAAGGACCTCACGCTGACGCTGGCGGCCGGGAAGTACAGTCTGATCTGCAACCTGCCGGGCCACTACCAGCTTGGCATGCGGGTGGCGCTGACGGTCCAGTAGTTGCGCGGGGCGCCGGCGCGGTACGTTGATGGTGGGAGCACGGGCGCACCGAACGCGCCGGCAGGGAGCGGGGGAGGCGATGGCTCTCGAAACGGGGAAGCGGTACCGCTGTCCGAAGTGCGGGGCCGAGTTCATCGTCACGCGCGGCGGGGAAGGCACCCTGCGCCATGGCGACGACGAACTCGTGCGAGTATAGGAGCGTGGCATGGCGGTAGCTCTCGGCAAGCGCTACAAGGACGCACAGACGAACGTCGAACTGCTCTGCATCAAGCCGGGCACCTGCGACCTCAAGATCGACGGCCGTCCGCTGGAGGAGTTGCAGCCCAAGGTGCTGCCCTCGGCCGACTGACCGGTCGGGCGGGGCGTGGCGGCGGCAGCGCACGTTTGACGCGCTCACGGCCGCCTGCCTACGCTGGCTGTGCGCGCGATCGACGCGCGCGCTGTGTGGAACGGGCGCCGAGGCTGCGCCCGAGTGGTGCGGCAGGGGGTACGGGCGGCACGTGAGCGAAGTCCATGTCGGCGAAGGGGAGTCTCTGGAGGGTGCGCTGAAGCGCTTTAACAAGCGCGTGCAGGCGGACGGGATCCTCACCGAAGCCAGGCGGCACGAGTACTACGAGAAGCCCTCCGAGCGGCGCAAGAAGAAGGCGGCCGCACGCCTGCGCAAGTTGCGCAAGGTGGTGCGCAAGCAGGAGGAGCGGCTTCGCGTCTGAGCCCCCGGCCACGCCGGGGCCTTGGTCCCGGGAGGCGCGATGCCGATCGAAGAGACTGTCCGTTTCGAGCTGACCGCGGCGATCAAGGGCGGCGACACGCGCCGTCGCGACATTATGCGTCTGCTGCTCTCCGCCATCGGCAACGGCCGCATCGCGGCCGGCCACGAGCTCGACGACCGCGAATGTATCGCCGTGCTGCAGCGCGAGGCGAAGCAGCGCCGCGACTCGATCGCCGAGTACCGCAAGGGCCGGCGGGAAGACCTAGCCCGCGCCGAGGAGGAAGAGCTGGAGGTGATCGCCTCCTTCGTCCCGGCCGCGCTTTCCGACGACGAGCTGCGGGCGCTTGCGCGCTCCGCGATCGCGGCTGCGGGCGCGAGCGGACCGGGCGACCTCGGCAAGGTGATGGGCCAGCTCGTGCCGCGGCTCGAGGGTCGCGCCGACGGGCGCCGCGCCAGCGAGCTGGTGCGGGAGCTGCTCGCCTCTGGCTGATGCCATGCATCGCGCCGGGCGGGATCGCGCTGGTGGGTTGGTAAGCCGGCTCCCGGCAGCGGCCCGCGCGCGCGGGCACGGGGGCGCCGTCGCTTTCGGGGCGCTGCTCGCGCTGGCGTTGTTCGCCGCGCTGTTCCCGGTCTTCCCCGGCCGCGCGCTGCTGCGGGAGGGCGCGCGCGCCCCTCGCACCGTGACCGCTCTGCGCGACTTCAGTTACGAGTCCGCCGTGCTCACGGAGTAGCGGCGCGACCAGGCCGCCGGCGCGGTGGAGGATGTGCTGGTGTTCGATTCGCGCATCCGCGACCGCCAGCTCGCCCAGCTCGCGACGCAGCTGCGCGATATCAACGCCATCCGCGCCACCCAGTCGCTGGCCGCGTCCACGAAGGAGTCGCGGATGCGCGCGGTGGGGGGCGTGAAGCTGTCGGTGCGCTCCGCCGCGGTGCTGGTCGCCGCGGGCCAGGCGCTGACCGCGTCGCGCAACGAGTTGCTGGGGGCGCTCGGCCTGCGTTCCGAGAACGCGGAGCCGCGCAAGATCGCCGCGAGCGCGCTGGTCGCCGCGCTGGCGGGAGCGGCCGCCGCCGGGTATCTCGTGGTGGCGGCGCCGCGCGCGCTAGCGGGGATGCGCCGGCTCACGCTCTTCGGCCTGCTGCTGGTGGTGCCGGTGCTGGCGGCGAAGTTCGCGTTCCCGGCGCTGCTGCCGGACGGCGGCCGCCACTTCCTCGCCTACGCCGTGCCGCTGGCCGTGGCGCCGATCGCGGCGGCGGTGCTGCTCGATCTCACCACCGCACTGCTGCTGACCATGCTGCTGGCCGCGATCGCGGTCTTCGTCCCGTCTACCTGCCCACGATCGACCCCGCGGCGGTGCAGCTGGAGGCGGCGCGCACGTGGTTCGCGGTCAGCGGCGCCTCGGTCGCCGGGGGCTACCTGGCGCTGCGAGCGGAGCGGCTGCCGCGCTACCTGCTCGCCTGGCTGGGCGCCGCGCTCGCGATCGCCGCGGCGCTGGTGCTGTTCTGGCTGCTCGCCCCCGAGCGCAGCGCAGCCGACCTGCTCCGGATCGCGGGCGTCTCGACGGCAGACGGGCTGCTGTCGGCGCTGATCGCGGCGGGCGCGTTCGCGCTGCTGAGCCCGGCGCTGGGGATCGCCACGCGCGCCGCGCTGATGCAGCTCGCAGAACTTAGCCATCCGCTGCTGCGGCGGCTGCAGGACGAGGCGCCGGGACCTTCCAGCACGCGGTGTTGGTCGGCAACATGGCGGACGCGACGCCGGCCGCATCGGCGCGGATGCGCTGCTGGTGCGCGTCGGCGCCTACTACCACGGCATCGGTAAGCTGGTGGCGCCTGACTTCTTCATCGAGAACTTCGCCGCCGGCGCGAACCCGCACGCCGGGCTCGACCTGCTGCAGAGCACGCGCGTGATCCACCCGCACGTCACCGGCGGGCTCGAGCTGGCGCACCGCGAGGGGCTGCCGGTGACGTGCGGGCGCGCTTCATCTCGGAGCACCACGGCACGCGCCTGATGACGTACTTCTACCGCCGCGCCGCCGCGCTGGACGTCGACGCGGACGCCGAGCCGTTCCGCTACCCCGGCCCCCGGCCGCAGTCGCGCGAGACCGCGCTGGTGATGCTCGCCGACGGCTGCGAGGCGACCGCGCGCGCCTCGCCGGACCGCTCCGACGAGCGCCTGCGCGCGATCGTGGAGGGCACGCTCCGCGAGCGCCTCGAGGAGGGCCAGTGCGACCTGCGCGACCTGCGCGTGGTCGCCGGCACGTTCATTGACACCCTGCACGCGGCCTTCCACCAGCGCGTGGAGTACCCGCAGCCCACCGCGCGCGAGCGCGCCGCCCGCGCCGCTACGCCGGCGCCCGCCCAGCGGCGCTCGCGGTTCGCCGGCGGCGACGGGGAGGACGAGGCCGCACCCGCGCCGGAGCCGTGGCCCCCGTCGCGTCGTGGGACGCCGCCGGCCGGCCCGCCGGACGACGCCTAGCGCTCGCGGCCTGTGCGGTCGAGGCTGCCGTCGCGCCTGCCTATACTCTGGGCATGCCCGCGCTGCGCGTCGCGATCGTGGTCTTCCCCGGCACCTGGAGCGATCGGGACTGCGGCTACGCGCTCGGGCGCCTGGGCGTGGCCACGCGGCGCGTCTGGCACCGCGAGGCGGCGCCATTCGCGCGCGACGAGCTGGTGGTGCTGCCCGGCGGCTTCTCCTACGGCGACTACCTGCGCTGCGGCGCGGTGGCGCGCTTCTCGCCGGTGATGGAGGCGGTGCGCGCGCACGCCGGGGCGGGCGGGCTGGTGATCGGCATCTGCAACGGCTTCCAGATCCTGTGCGAGGCGGGGCTGCTGCCCGGGGTGCTGATGCGCAACGACTCGCTGCAGTTCCGCTGCCAGGACGTGCTGCTCGTTGCAGCCCAGCACGATTCGCCGTTCACGCGCGGGATCGCGCGCGGGCGGGTGCTGCGCATGCCGATCTCCCACGGCGAGGGCAACTACTACGCCGACGAGGCGACGCTCGACAGGCTCGAGGACGCCGGGCGCGTGGCGTTCCGCTACGTCGCCGCGGGCGCGGGCGCGGGCGCGGGCGCGGGCGCGGGCGCGGGCGCGGCCACGGCGGAGGCGAACCCCAACGGCTCGTTGCGTAACATCGCCGGCATCGTCAACGAGCGCGGCAACGTGCTGGGGATGATGCCCCACCCGGAGCGCGCCTGCGAGCCGCTGCTGGGCGGCGAGGACGGCAACGCGATCTGGCAGTCGGTGCTGGCCTCGGTGGGCGTGTCGGCGTAGGGCCGCCCGCGCAGTCGCGCGCTTAGGCCGTTTGGCGCGCCCCCCGCTGTGGGCTACGGTGTGCGCGCACGCGTATGCGAGCGGGAACGGAGGTGGTGATGAGCGCGATGGCCGTCAGCAAGTCCCCGGAGTACCCGGTGCGCTTCGAGTTGGACTACCAGGAGCAGGTGTCGCGCGGGCTGATCCTCGTGCGCTGGCTGCTCGTGATCCCCCAGTTGTTGGTGGTGAACGTGTTGAGCAACCTCGCCGCGGTACTGGCGTTCCTCGCGTTCTGGGTGATTCTGTTTAAGTCGCGCTATCCGGAGAGTATCTTCCGCCTGGTGGTGGGCGCCACGCGCTGGCAGTACAACGTCTGCGCCTACGCGCTCTTCCGCGACGGTCCGTATCCGCCGTTCTCGTTCGACGCCGGCGCTTACCCGCACCTGCGCTATGACGTGTCGAGGCAGGAACGGTACAACCGCTGGCTGCCGCTGGTGAAGTGGCTGATCGTGGTGCCGCACTACGTCGCGCTTGGCTTCCTTGTCTTCGTGGGAGTGTTCGTGTGGCTGTTCGCGGTGGTGGCAGTGGTCGTGACCGGGCGTTTCCCGCGGGGGGCGTTCTACTACCTCGTCGGCGTCGGCCGCTGGGGCGCCCGGGTGACCGCGTACATTCTGCTGCAGGTGGACGCCTACCCGCCGTTCTCGATGCGTTAGGACCCTCACCCGGCTCGCTTGCCTCACCCCCACCCCTCTCCCCCGGGGGGAGAGGGGTGGGGGTGAGGCAAGCGAGCGCCGCTGCTACGCTGAGGCCCTCACCCCGGCTCGCCTCCGGCTCGCCACCCTCTCCCCGATGGGAGAGGGGCAGGGGTGAGGGTGAGGGCTCCATGACCGTCGACGACCGTACGCTCGAGCAGGTGGCGATGTCGCGCGACGAGTACGCGCTGCTCGTCGCGCGCCTCGACCGCGAGCCCACGGAGGTGGAGCTGGGGATGGCGGGCGCGCTGTGGTCGGAGCACTGCGGCTACAAGCACTCGCGGCCGCTCTTCCACCACTTCCCCACCACCGGCCCCTACGTGCTGACCAAGATCGGCGAGGAGAACGCGGGGGCGATCGACCTCGGCGACGGCTGGATCGCGGTCTTCAAGATGGAGTCGCACAACCACCCCTCGGCGCTGGAGCCGTACCAGGGCGCGGCCACCGGCGTCGGCGGTATCCTGCGCGACATCTTCGCGATGGGCATGCGGCCGGTGGCGCTGCTCGACTCGCTGCGCTTCGGGCTGCTGGACGACGCGCACCAGCGCTACCTCTTCCGCAACGTCGTGGCCGGCATCGGCGGCTACGGCAACTGCGTCGGCGTGCCGACGGTGGGAGGCGAGGTGCAGTTCGACCGCGCGTACAGCGGCAACCCGCTGGTGAACGCGATGTGCGTGGGCGTGGGGCGGCGCGAGCACCTGCTCTCCGCCGCCGCACGCGGCCCCGGCAACCCGCTGCTGCTGGTGGGCGCCGACACCGGGCGCGACGGCATCCACGGCGCGACCTTCGCCTCGGTGGAGCTCGACGAGGGCTCGGGGGAGCGCCGCCCCGCCGTGCAGGTGGGCAACCCCTTCCTCGAGAAGCTGCTGATGGAGGCCTGCGTCGAGCTGGCGGAGCAGCACCGCGACTGGATCGAGGGGCTGCAGGACCTCGGCGCGGCGGGCCTCACTTCCAGCGCCGTGGAGTCGGCGCATCGCGCCGGCACCGGCATCGAGATCGATGTAGCGAAGGTGCCGCGCCGCGAGCGCGGCATGACCCCCTACGATGTCATGCTTTCGGAGTCGCAGGAGCGCATGCTCGTGATCCCGAAGCGCGAGCACCTCGACGACGTGGTTGCGCTCTTCCGGCGCTGGGAGCTGCACGCCGACGTGGTGGGCGTGGTCACCGACGACGGCATGGCGACCGTGCGCGACGGCGACGCGGTGGTGGCGCGCGTGCCCGTGGCGGTGCTGGCGGAGGCGCCGCAGTACCCGCTGCAGGGCCGCCGCCCGGAGCGCCTCGACCGCCTGCACGGCGAGAACCTCGGCGCGCTGCCGGACCTCGACGCCGCGCGCGCGAATGCGGCGCTGCTGGAGCTGCTGGGCTGCGAGAACATCGCCAGCCGGCGCTGGATCTGGCGGCAGTACGACCACCAGGTCGGCAACCACACCGTGGTGCGGCCGGGCGGCGACGCCGCGGTGCTGGCGCTCGGCGGCGGCACGCGCCGCGGGATCGCGCTGGCGACCGACGGCAACGGGCGGCTGGTGTGGCTCGACCCGCGCGTGGGCGCGCAGATCGCGGTCGCCGAGGCGGCACGCAACGTCGTCGCCACCGGCGCGACGCCGGTCGCGCTCACCGACTGCCTGAACTTCGGCAACCCGGAGAAGCCGGAGGTTGCCTACGAGCTAGAGCAGGCGATCATCGGGCTCTCGGAGGCCGCGCGCGCGCTCGGCACGCCGGTGGTCTCCGGCAACGCCTCGCTGTACAACGAGACGCCGCAGGGCGCGGTGCTGCCGACGCCGGCGGTGGGGATGCTGGGGGTGCTGGAGGACGTGGAGCGCCACCTCACCCCCGCGCTGCGCGCCGGCGACGCCGTGGTGCTGCTGGGCGCCTCGCCCGCGCAGCCCGCGGAGAGCCTGGCCGGTAGCGAGTACCTGGCGCGCGCGCACGGCCGCGTCGCGGGCCGCCCGCGCCTGGACCTGGAGCTGGAGGCGCGCGTGCAGCGGCTGGTGCTGGAGGCGCACGCGCGCGCGCTGCTCGCCGCCGCGCACGACTGCTCCGACGGCGGCCTCGCCGTCACGCTGGCGGAGTGCTGCCTGGCCGGCGGCACGGGCTTCGAGGCGGCGGCGGGGCTGGAGCTGGGCGCGCGGCTGGACGCCGCGCTCTTCGGCGAGGCGCAGTCGCGCTTCCTGGTCGGGGTGTGCGAGCCCGCCGCGTTGGCGGCGCTGCTGGCGCTCGCGCGCGACGCCGCCGTGCCGGCGACGCTGCTCGGGCGCGCGGGCGGGGCACGGCTGCGGCTGGGGCCGCTGGACGCCGCGCTGGACGCCATGCGCGAGGCCTGCGAGGGCGGGCTGGAGCGCGCGCTGGCGGGGTAGGCGCGGAGATCGCGGAGATCGCGGAGCGCATGGAGATCACGCTGCGGCGGGCGGCCGCCGACGAGGGCCCCGCGATCGGCTCGCTGCACGTGCGCGGCTGGCGCTGGGCGTACCCGGGAGTCGTGCCGGACGAGGTGCTGGCGACGCTGCCGGAGCAGCGCTACATCGACTACTGGTCGCGCATGGCGAGCGAGCTGCCGGGGGAGCACCGGCTGTGGGTTGCGGACGGCGGTGGCCGCATCGTGGGCTTCGCGCACACCGCGCCGAGCGACGACGCGGAGGCCGCGACTGGCACCGGCGAGGTGACGGCGATCTACCTCGAGCGGGAGTGGGCGGGCGCCGGGGTTGGCCGCGCGCTCTTCGCGCACGCCGTCAACGACCTGCGCCGGCGTGGCTTCAGCGTCGCCACGCTGTGGGTGTTCCGCGACAACGCGCGCGCGCGGCGGTTCTACACGATCGCTGGCTGGCGCGAGGACGGCGGGGAGAAGCTGGAGCGCGGCGCGGTGCAGGTGCGGTACCGCGTGGAGTTCGCGTAGGGGGCGCCGCGGCGTAGGGGGGAACGCGCGCTTGGCAGCCACTGCTGCGGGCGGGGAGATCGAGCGTGTGTGGGAGGTGTTGCGGCGGGTCGCATAAGTGGCCGCGCTCAGCGTCATCTTCTCCCGGACACGCTTGGATTCTGCACTTCCCTCCTCAGAACATCAGTTTGACAATAGTGGAACACCTGTTCTTGCATTGATGCAGCCGCCGTCGAGGCGGCGCTGGGCGAGCCGGTTCCCGGATTGCGCTCGGCAGGGGCCGTCGGTACGCTACCTCCCCGGCCCGCGAGGGGCGGGGCGCGGCTCCCCACAAGGAGCCACACGCTATCCACTGTCTCCCAGATTCGCGCGGAGCCGCTGCTCGGTGGATTTTGGACAGCTCTGCCGATAAGTGCGCTTCCGCGCCGGGTGCGCTCCGCTACGATGTGCGGCGTCCCGGCTCCGACACGCCGAGAGGGTGTTCACCGTGAAGGTCGTGTTCCTGGAGTCCGTTGAGGGATCGGGCGCCATGGGCGATGTCAAAGACGTCGCCAATGGGTACGCCCGCAACTTCCTCTTGCCGCGCGGCCTCGCCGCGCCGGCAACGCCGCACGTCCTCAGGCGGGCCGAAACGCTCGCCGCGATCGAGGCGGAGCGGCAGCGGGTCCAGGACGAGCAGGCTCGCGAGCTCGTCGGCAAGCTCGCGGACCGGACGCTCGTTGTGGCCGTCAGGGTGGGCGAGCAGGGGCGCCTGTACGGTTCCGTCACCAACGGTGACATCGCCGAGAAGGCTGGGGAGATTCTTGGCGAGGAACTGGACCGGCGTCGCATCCTGCTGCCCGAGGTGATTCGGAGCGTCGGGCTGTACACCGTGCCCATCCGCCTGTCGCGTAATGTGACGGCGAGTGTGCAGGTGGCCGTGGTGGACGTCGAGGCGCCGGAAGGCGTCGAGACGGCCGTGCAACGCCTGTTGGCCCCGCCTCTCGAGGCGGAGCCGGCGGCCGCGCCCGCGGTCACAGCGGTGGGCAGCACCGGCGACGCCAGCGCCGCTGGCGCGTCGGAGCCGGGCAACGACACATCCACCGAGCCCGCCTCCGCCCCCGGTTCCGCGCGCACTCGCGGCGCTGCGGGGGAGGACGAGCCGGCCCCCTAGGCCCCCGGCCTTGCCGCACGCAGAGCGCCGCCCGGCGGCGCGGCAGCCGTCCCGTGAGCGGTCGCGCGCGATTCGCGGTCCCAGGCCGTGGTGATCGAGGGCCGCCCGGCGCAGCTGCGGCCGCAGAGCCGTCCCCAGGGCGGGCTGCCGCCGCACGACGTCGGCGCTGAGGAGGCGGTGATCGCCGCCCTGCTGCTGGACGAGGACGCCTACCCGCGCGTCCTGCCCATACTCGAGGTCTCCGACTTCTTCCGCGAGCAGAACGGCTGGTGCTACGAGGCGGCGATCGCGCTCGCCGACCGCGGCGACGCGGTCACCTTGCCCACGCTGGCGCACGAGCTGGAGCGTCAGGGCCGCCTCGACGCCGCCGGCGGCGAGGCCTACCTGGTCGAGATCGCGGGCAAGTACTTCACCGCCGTCGGCGTGGAGGCGCACGCGCGCATCGTGGCGCGGGACGCGCTCTACCGCCGCCTGATCGAGGTCGCGGGCCGCATCGCCCAGACCGCCTACCAGGGCGGGCCGGACGCCGCCCGGGTGCTGGCGGAGGCGGAGCAGCTGCTGCTGGGCGTGCGCTCCAGCGAGCGCGCGGGCGAGTTCAAGAGCCTGCGCCAGCTGCTGGAGCAGTTCCTGGAGGACCCCGGCGAGGCGCCCGGCAGCCTCGAGCAGAGCGTGCGTAGCGGCTTTATGGACCTCGACACCGTGCTCGGGGGCTTCAAGCGCGGCGACCTCGTGGTGCTGGCGGCGCGCACCGGCGTGGGCAAGACCGCGCTGCTGTTGAACTTCGCGCGCAACGCCGCCATCGGGCAGCGCGCCGCGGTCGCCTTCTTCTCGCTGGAGATGAGCGGCGACCAGCTCGCGATGCGCCTGCTGTCGGCGGAGGCAGATGTGCCGGCGACGCGGCTGCGGCTCGGGCAGCACCGCGACGACGAGGAGCGGCGGATCATGCACGCCATCGGCGTGCTGAGCGAGAGCGCGCTCTACATCGATGACTCGGCGGTGCTGACGGTGCCGGAGATCCGCGCCAAGTGCCGCCGCCTGCAGGCGGACCGCGGGCTGGATCTGGTGGTCGTTGACTACCTGCAGCTGGTGCACGGCGCGGGCCGCGCTGACACCCGCGCCAACGAGGTCAGCGGCATCACGCGTTCGCTCAAGGAGCTGGCGCGCGAGCTGCATGTGCCGGTGATCGCGGCGGCCCAGCTCTCGCGCGCGGTGGAGTCGCGCACGCCGCACATCCCCATGCTCTCGGATCTGCGCGAGTCGGGCTCCATCGAGCAGGACTCCGACGTGGTGATGTTCATCTACCGCGAGGACGTCTACAAGACCGCCGAGCAGTGGCAGGACGAGCACCCGGACCGGCCGGGCGGGCAGCACCCGTCGGGGCTGGCGCAGATCATCATCGCCAAGCACCGCAACGGCCCCACCGACACCGTCACCGTGCGCTTCCGCGACCGCACCGCCTCCTTCCAGGACCTCGTGCTGCGCGAGCCCAGCCCGGACTTCGACTGATGGCCGAGGCGCCGTTTGCGGGCTTCATCACCGGGGGCGCGGCGGTGACGCTGCCCGGGCAGCTCTTCGTCGAGGTGCTGCCGGCGATCGAGGATGCCGCGGAGCTGCGCGCGACGCTCTACGCGCTGTACGCGATCGCCCTGCGGCGCGGCGCGCTGCGCGCGGTGCGGGCGAGCCAGCTGCGCGCGGAGCCGCCGCTCGCGCGCTGGCTCGCGCCCTGCGGGGGTGTCGACGCGCTGGACGGCGCGCTGGCGCGCGCGGCGGCGCGCGGCACGCTGCTCGCTTGCCCGCTGGAGGATGGCGACACGCTCTACTTCGTGAACAGCGAGGGCGGCCGCCGCAACCTGCTGCGCGTGCGCAGCGGCGCGCTCGCGGCGCCCGGCGTGGGCGCGCGGCCGGCCCCGCCCGCCGAGAGCGCGGAGCCGCCCGCCCGCGTCTACGAGCAGGAGATCGGTACGCTCACGCCGGCGGTGGCGGAGGCGCTGGCGGAGGCCTCCGGGCGCTACCCGGAGGCGTGGATCGTGGAGGCGCTGCGGCTGGCGGCGCAGCGCAACGCGCGCTCCTGGCGCTACGCGGAGGCGGTGCTGCGCCGCTGGGAGCGGGAAGGGAGGGACGATGCGACGGCTGGGGGAGATTCTCGCGACCACGACCCCTTTGCAAAGGTCGCCCGGCGCTCCTGGCCCTGACGCGGCCGTGACGTCGCCGGAGACGCCGGAGGGTTGCCCGATCTGCGGCGGCGCGCGCTTCGTGCGCGTCAGCGGCGATCCCGCGGACCCGCGCTTCGGCCAGCCCGAGCCGTGTCAGTGCGTGCGACAGGAGGACGTGCACACGCGCCGCGACCGCCTCGTGCGCTACTCGCGGCTGGGGGCGCTGGCCCGCTTCACCTTCGGCACGCTGCTGCGCGAGGGGCGCTCCTCGCAGCGCGAGGCGCGCGAGCGCTACGCGCACGCGGTGGCGGCGGCGGAGCGCTTCGCGGAGCACCCGCAGGGCTGGCTGGTGATCGCGGGCGTGCCCGGCTGCGGCAAGACGCACCTGGCGGCGGCGATCGCAAACCGCGCGATCGAGCGCGGCGAGCCGGCGCTCTTCCTCTCGGTGGCGGACCTGCTCGACCATCTGCGCGCGTCCTACCAGGAGGGCGCGGAGCTGCCGTACGATCAGCTGCTGGAGCAGCTGCGCGCCGCGCCGCTGGTGGTGCTGGACGACCTGGAGAGCTACGCCGAGACGCCGTGGGCGCGCGAGAAGTTCCTGCAGCTGGTCTCGCACCGCTTCCACGCCGCGCTGCCCACCGTCTTCACCTGTGAGCGCCCGCCGGCGGAGGTCGACCAGCGGCTCGGCGCGCGGCTCACCGACCCCGCGATCGCGCAGGTCGTGACGCTGGAGGAGCGCACGCTGCCCGCCTACTTCGAGGTCGGCGGCATGACGCGCGAACGGCTCGCGGCGTTCAGCTTCGACGCCTTCAAGCCCGCGGGGCGCGGGCTGCGCGGCAAGCAGCGCGACAACCTGGAGGGGGCCTTTCGCGCCGCGCGCAGCTGGGCGACCGCGCCGGACGGCTGGCTGGTGTTCATTGGCGCCAACGGCTGCGGCAAGACGCACCTCGCGGCGGCGATCGCGGGGGCGCGGCTGGAGCAGGGCGACACCGTCTGCTTCGCCACCGTGCCCGACCTGCTCGACCGCCTGCGCTCGACCTTCGCGCCGGCCGCGACGGAGCGCTTCGACACCGCGTTCCAGCGGCTGCTGGAGGTGCGGCTGCTGGTGCTGGACGACCTCGGTGCGCACCACTCCAGCCCGTGGGCGGAGGAGAAGCTGTATCAGCTGCTCAACCACCGCCACCTCGGGCGGGTGCCGACCGTGATCACCACCAATCTCGAGCTGAAGCAGATCGAGCCGCGCATCCGCTCGCGCCTCGCCGACCTCGACACCGTGGTGGTGTACGAGATCCTCGCGCCGGACTACCGCCTCGCGGGGTCGGCGGCGGGTTAGCGACGGGTCCGGCCTCGGCTTGCTCCGGTGGTTGTGGCAGTCGCGAGCACGCCCCGATGGGCGGCGCTGATGGGCCGCGCTTAGCCGCTCTGCTAGAATGCGGTCGTGCCAACTTCCGTCACGCCCTGATATTTCGTATACTTTTTTTCCTCCTTTTCTTTTTCATAGCTGTCCCCGCTGCGCTCTTGATCTTCTCAATCTGGACTAGCGCTGATATTGCGCGAAACAAGGGACGCAGCCCGTGGCTGCGTGGGAAGTCTGGGCGCGATGTTCAGCGTCCTCGGTCTGATCTTGATTCGGTTGATCCCAGCAAACCGGGAAGTCGTCGCGCGGCGCGAGGAATCTTTGGCGGCGCGCCTGCGGGCGGAGGCAGGTCCTGGCGCTGGCGACGGTGATGGCGTGGACAACGACGATAGCGCCGAGGCTCCGAGCTGATCGCTGGGCCGACGTTCTAGCCGCAGCGTATCTGGGGCTCCCGTTACCTGACCGGGCGGGCTGGCGAGCCCTCCTGCCAGCGTGGGCCATCGGGCGTGAACTCCCGCTTCCACACCGGCACGCTCTCCTTCACGCGGTCGACGGCGCGCAGCGCGGCGGCGAAGGCTTCGGCGCGGTGTTCCGCGGAGACGGCGACCACGAGCGAGGCCTCGCCGATCTCGAGCCTGCCGGTGCGGTGGTGGATCGCGATGTCGTGCACCGCCAGCTCGGCGCGCACGGCCTCGGCGACCGCCTGCAGCTGCTTCAGCGCCATCGACTCGTAGGCGTGGTACTCGATGCGCTGCACCTCGTAGCCCTCGTGGCGGTCGCGCACGACGCCCTCGAAGATCACGATCGCGCCGCTGTGGTTGCCGCGCACCAGCTCGCGCAGCGCGCGCGGGTCGAGGGGGCGCTCGGTGATCAGGAAGTGCGGCGTGCCCGCGGCGTCAGCGCCGGGCTCGACGTCGCCTGAGCCGCCCGAGATCGGCGGGATCAGCGCCACCTCGTCGCCGTCGTGCAGCTCGTGGCCGCCGTCGAGCATGAACTCCTGGTTGACGGCGATCGCCACGCCGGCCAGGCGGGGCGCGAGCAGCGGGTAGGCGCGCTCCAGCCGTTCGTGCAGCTGCTGGACCGTGACGGTGGGGCCCTCGAAGCGCTCTTCGAGGTCGCCGCCGATCACGTCCTTGAGGCCGGCGAAGAGCTTGACGCGTACGCGCACCGGGGTGTGCTCCACTCGCGGCGGGGTGTGCGGGTTCGTGCCTCGATTATAGACCGCATACAGGCGGCGCCTGGTGGCGGCTGCTCGCCGGGGAGCTGGCGGAGGTGTTGCTGCCGCAGCGCTGTCTGGCCTGCGGCACGTTCGGCGCGGCGCTGCACGATCGCTGCCTCGATGCGCCGCCGGCCTTCGCGGCGCTGTGCACGCCGTTTCGCTTTGCGGGGGCCGCGCGGCGCGCGGTGCTGGAGGCGAAGTTCCGGGGCGTGACGCGGCTGCTGCCGCCGCTCGCGCGCGCGGCCGCGGCGGCCGTCCCCGCGCAGTGGGAGGTGGCGACGCTGGGGGCGGTGGTGCCGGTGCCGCTGCACGCGGCGCGCGAGCGGCGGCGCGGCCACAACCAGTCGGAGATCGTCGCGCGCGAGGTCGCGGCGGCGCTGGCGCGGCCACTCGACTGCTCGCTGCTGTGGCGTGTGCGGGCGACGCCGCCGCAGAGCGGGCTCAGCGCCGAGCAGCGGGCGCGCAACCTCGACGGCGCGTTCGCGGTGGCGGGCGAGCCGCCTGCGCGGCTGCTGCTGGTGGACGACGTCACGACCACTGGCGCGGGCGCTGCGGCGGGCGGGCGCGCAGCGCGTGTACGCGCTGGCGCTGGCGCGCGAGGACTAGCGCGCGGGCGCCCGGTGGGGCGTGGCTGGCTCGAATCTGGTGGAATCTGGTGGAATCTGGTGGTGCGGCTACGCGGCGGCCGGGTTGCGCGGTGCAACTGTTGCTCGTCGAGGCGGCGCGGGCTGGTTGCTCCCGCACGCGCTGCGTAGACTGATCCGGCGGCCGTTGCGATCGCAGGTGGGGTGCGCCGTGATCATCACCCTGACGCTCAACCCGGCGATCGACGAGATGGTCGATGTCGGGCGGTTGATCTACGGCGACACCAACCGCGTGCTCGCCATCCGCCGCGACATCGGCGGCAAGGGCATCAACGTTGCGCGCGTGCTCAAGGAGCTGGGCTTCGAGCCGGTGGCGACTGGGTTCGTGGCGGGCCACCTCGGTCGCATGATCGAGGACTCGCTGCAGGATCTGGGGATCGGCACCGAGCTGATCAGCTTCCCCGGCGAGACCCGCACCAACATCCACATCATCGATCGCTCCAGCCACACGCTGACGGTGCTGGCCACGGCCGGCCCGCAGGTGCCGCCGCAGGCCGTGGCGTTGCTGTGCGAGCGCCTGCGGCGGCGCGTGCGCGCGGGCGACTGGCTGGTGCTCGCAGGCTCGATCCCGCCGCCGTTGGACCCCTCGCTGCACATCGAGCTGATCGGCGCGGCGGCGGCGGCCCGCGCCCTCACCGCGCTCGACGCTGACGGGCCGGTGGTGGAGGCGGTGCTGCGCTCCGACGCGCGACCGACGCTGCTCAAGCTCAACGACCACGAGGCCGGGCGCGTGCTGCACCGCCCGCTGCCCGGCGAGGAGGATGCGCTGGAGGCCGCGCGCGAGCTGCACATGCGCGGCGTGCCCAATGTGGTGATCACGCGCGGCGCCTACGGCGCGGTCGCCGTGACCGAGGCGGGCGTGTTCCGCGTGCTCGCGCCGCCGGTGGAGGTGGACTCTTCGATCGGCGCCGGCGACGGCTTCCTCGCCGGGCTGCTGCTGGGCCTGAAGCGCGAGGGCGACTGGCGCGCGGCGCTCACCCTGGCGTGCGCGGCCGGGTCCGCCGTCTGCATGACGCCGGGCACCGCGCTCTGCCGTGCCGCCGACGTGGCGATGCTGCGACGGGACGTGCGCGTGGAGCCGGTGCTGGAGCCCACCCACGTCTGGTAGCCCGCGTCGCGTCCCGCCCCCGCTCACCCCGGCGCCGCCGTGAGCGCGCCGCTCTCGCTCGTCGTCATGCTCGGCGGCATGGACGGCGGGCCGCTCGAGACGCTGCTGCGCCGGGCGCTGGAGGCCAGCGCCCTCGACGGCATCGAGGCGGCGCTCGCCACCGGCCGCTTCGAGCGCGCGCTGCTGCTGGCCGATCGCGTGCCGTCGCTACCCGTCCCCGCCGGGACGATCGTCGACCTCGACCCGCCCGGGACGACGTTCAGCTACGGCGGGCGGCTGGCCGGCGCGGTCGCCGCCCACGGCATTGAGCGCCTGCTGTACCTCGGCGGGGGCAGCGCGCCGCTGCTGGGCCGCGAGCAGTTCGAGGCGCTGGCCGACGGCGTCGCGGGCGATGTGGCCGGCGGGGCTCCGGGCGAACCGGTGTGCGTGACCAACAACTTCTATTCCGCGGACCTCTTCGCGCTCGCGCCGGCCGCGCTGCTGGCACGGCTCGACCCCGCGCCGGGCGCCGACAACGCGGTGCCGCGCCGTCTGCACGAGGAGCTCGGCGTGGCCGTGAGCGAGCTGCCGCGCAGCCTCGCCACGCAGCTCAACCTCGACTCCCCGGTCGACCTTGCGGCGCTGGCGCTGGCCGGCAGCGCGGGACCGCGGCTCGGCGCGCTGCTCGCGGGCTGGGCGCCGCCGACCGAGCGGCTGGCGAGCGCGGCGAGGGCGTTCACCGACCGCGAGGCGGAGGTGCTGGTGGCGGGCCGCGTCAGCTCGCGCAGCTGGCAGTACCTAGAGCGCGAGACTGCCTGCCGCGTGCGCGTGCTCGCCGAGGAGCGCGGCATGGGCGCGGCCGGCCGCGACAGCGGGGGCGAGGCGCGCTCGCTGCTCGGGCAGCTGATCGCGGCGGTGGGGCCCGCGCGGTTCTTCCGCGAGCTGCTGCCGGAGCTCTGCGACGCGGCGTTCATCGACACGCGGCCGGCGCTGGTGCAGCTCGGCCTCGCGCCCTCGCGCGCCGACCGCTTCGCCTCCGACCTCGGGCTGGTGGGGGAGATCGCGGACCGCGGGCTGCGCACGCTGACCGAGGAGGCGGCGGCCGCGTCCGTGCCGGTGGTGCTCGGTGGCCATTCGCTGGTGGCGGGCGTGCTGATGCTGCTCAACGACTGGGCGTGGGGCGAACGGGAGCGTGCATCCGGCGCCTGACGGCGGCGGCGGCGCTCAGCGCCCGGCTGCGATACTGTCGGCCTGCGATCGGCAGTCCATCGGGCGCGCGGCGTGCGCGGTGGCGGGAGTGACGGGGGACAGGGATGAGCACGCAGGCACACCCGATGCTGGTGCGGGTCGATCCGGACGTGGCCGCGATGATCGGCCACGAGGAGCGACGCCAGCGCGAATCGCTCGAGATGATCGCGTCGGAGAACTACGCCAGCGCCGCCGTGATCGAGGCGGTGGGCAGCGTGCTCACGAACAAGTACGCGGAGGGCTACCCCGGCGCGCGCTACTACCACGGCAACGAGTTCGTGGACCAGGTGGAATCGCTGGCGATCGAGCGCGCGAAGGCGCTCTTCGGCATGGAGCACGCCAACGTGCAGCCGCACTCTGGGACGCAGGCGAATCTTTCGGTTTACATCGGGCTGCTGAAGCCAGGCGACACCGTGATGGGGATGAAGCTCGATGCCGGCGGGCACCTCACGCACGGGCACAGCGTCAACGCCAGCGGCAAGCTCTACCACTTCGTGTCCTACGGCGTGCAGCGCGAGAGCGAGCTGATCGACTACGACGAGATGGAGGCGCTGGCACAGGAGCACCGCCCGAAGCTGATCGTGGTCGGCGCCACCGCCTACCCGCGGCGCATCGATTTCGCGCGCGCGCGCGCGATCGCCGACGCGGCCGGCGCCATGCTGATGGCGGACATGGCGCACATCTCCGGTCTGGTCGCGGGCGGCGTGCATCCCTCCCCGGCCGGCTTCGCGCAGGTGATCACGACCTCCACGCACAAGACGCTGCGCGGCCCGCGCGGCGGCATGATCCTCTGCGACCGCCCGTTCGCGCGCCGCATCGACCGTGGCGTGTTCCCGGGCGAGCAGGGCGGGCCGCTGATGCACGTCATCGCCGGCAAGGCGGTGATGCTGAAGGAGGCCGCGACGGCGGAGTTCCGCGCCCACGCCGCGCAGATCGTGGAGAACGCGCAGGCGCTCGGCGAGGTGCTGGTGGACGCCGGGCTGCGCGTCGTCAGCGGCGGCACCGACACGCACCTGCTGCTGGTGGATGTGACGCCGCTGAAGCTGGACGGCCAGCGCGCCGCCGACGCGCTGGAGCGTGCGAGCATCATCGTCAACAAGAACGCGATCCCGTTCGACACGCTGCCGCCGGCGGTCGCGTCCGGCGTCCGCATCGGCACGCCCGCGCTTACCTCGCGCGGGTTCGGCGTGGCGGAGATGCGGCGCGTGGGCGCGCTGATCGCCGAGGTGATGCGCGCGCCGGAGGACGCGGCGGTGTCGAAGCGGGTGCGGGCGCAGGTGCTGGAACTGTGCGCCGCGCACCCGGCGCCGGGCGTGCCCGCGGCGTGAGCGCGGCGGCGTCCGCCGCTACGATAGCGGCGAGCGCGTTCACGGGGGGGGGACAAGCAACTGAAGCGCCGCCTAGCGCGCACCGTTTCTGCGGTGGCTATCGTTCTAGCAGCCTTCGGCGGCGGTTGGGTCGCCCATGACCGCGCGTCCAGCGAATCGTCTGCGATCGTCACAACCGTCCACAGTGACCCGTCCGGCAGATGCGCCGGTCAAGGGAACTACACGGTGGTCGAGTTCGTCGTGAGCGGGCAAGAGCACGGCTTTTGCCCCGACGTGGGGAGCCAGTGCGCCCATGAAGCGAAGATCGGGCACCGGCTACCGGAGTCCTGCCAGCTACCCGGTCATTTTTTTCGTTGACCCCCCGGCGGGGCATTCCCTATACTGCTTCGGCTGTGGGTCCGCAGCGACTGCCGTGGCCCGGGCGCTGAACGGCGCCGGGCACGCTCATCTCGGGGGCCACTGATCTGGTGCGGCGCGTCGGGCGCATGGGGCGCCCGGTACGCGACGCTGCTACCGGCGGAGGTTCGCTTGAACGAGTACGAGCTGCTGTACATCGTCCACCCCCGCAAGGGCGCCGACGACGTGCCCGGCGTGGTCGAATGGGTGAACGGCGTAGTGCGGCAGGTCGGCGGCGAGATGCTCACGGCGGACGACTGGGGCCGGCAGCGGCTGGCCTACCCGATCCAGCACGAGCTCGAGGGCACCTACATCCTGGTGACGCTGCGCCTGCCGCCGGAGGCGACGCGCGCGCTGGAGTCGCAGCTCACGATTTCCGAGGACATCATGCGGCACATCCTGATCCGTGGCATCATCCCGCTCGGCGAGGACGACCGCGACGCCGGAGCGGTGAGCCGGGGGTCCGAGGAGCGCGTGAGCGCGCCGCGGGAGGCCGATTCGCGCCCGGATGCCGGCGGAGACTCCGGGCCGGTCGCGGAACCATCACCGGCCACCGTGGGGGCGGAGTAGGCCGCCGCAGGGCGTGGACCGGGCGTCTCCCCGCGAGCGGAGGGGGCTTCATTGTTCCAGCGCGTAATCATCGCCGGCAACCTCGGGGCCGATCCGGAGATGCGGTACACGGCCAACGGCCAGGCCGTGACGACGTTCAACGTAGCGGTGAACCGCCGGGCCGGCGGGCAGGAAGGCGAGCGGCGCGACGACACGACGTGGTTCCGCGTGGTGGCGTGGGAGCGCCTGGCGGAGACATGCGCCCAGTACCTGCAGAAGGGTCGCGCCGTGCTGGTCGAGGGACGCATCGTGACGCGTTCCTGGGACGGGCAAGACGGGCAGAAGCACTACGCATGGGAGCTGCGCGCGGACAACGTGCAGTTCCTCGGGGGCCGCGGCGAGAGCAGCGGCGCAGCCGCTTCGCCGGGCCTGCCGGTGGGCGCCGACGGCGAGGGCGATCTCGAGGCAGACGATCTGCCGTTCTGATCAGGCCGGGGAGCCGGGCACCGGCCGCGGTGGCGGAGAAGAAGTGAGCGCGAGCGAATGACGAACGACCCCGAGACACGCGACAATGGCGGCGAGCAGGCCGCTGGCGAGCGCGCGGGCCGCGCGCTGGTGCGCACGGGCGAGCGCCGCGAGGGACGCGACCGTGACGATCGCGGCGATCGCGGCGGTCGCGACGACGATGGCGGCGGACGGCGCTTTAGCGCGCGCCGGCGCGGCTGCGAGTTCTGTGTGAACAAGATCAGCGTGCTCGACTACAAGGACGTGGGCCGGCTGAGGCACTACGTCGGTGACCGCGGCAAGCTCGAGCCGCGGCGCAAGGTCGGCACCTGCGCCAAGCACCAGCGCTGGGTGCGCAATGCCGTGAAGCGCGCCCGCTTCATGGCGTTGCTCCCCTACACCGCTGAGCACATCCGCGTGACGGGCGTGCAGGCCGGCAGCAGTAGGCGCTACTAGCGGACGGTCCCGCCGGGCCGCGCGCCGCCGCAGCTCCCCGGTCCGACCTCGCTGGCGGGGTGAAGGGGAACGCGCGGTGGCCGGCAGGACGCAGTCCGCGGCTTCGGGGAGACGGGCGGCTCTCAGGGCGGCGCAACGACGCCAGCGGCAGGTGCTGTGGGTCGCTGGCGCACTGCTCGCGGCCGTGGCAGCCATCATCGGGGCAGGCGTCTACGTCACCCAGTACCGCGCGCCGCACGCGCATGTGCTGACCGTGGGCGGTAGCGATTTCGATGCCGCGGCGGTGGCGAGCCGCGCCACCTACATGGTGGCCTTCGAGAGCGCGGGCGGTAGCCCTTCACCGGCGGAAACGGCGCTCGACCGGCTCGCCGAGGAGGTCGCGCTGCGCGAGCGCGCCCCCGCGCTGGTCGCCGCGCCGACCGCGGACGACATCGAGCAGTCGGTGAAGGTGTTGTTCAGGCTGGCCGACACGGGCAATCCAGCCTTCGCGCGGGCCGACCTGCAGACGGTGATCGGCCGCGCGCTGGACATCTCCGGGCTGACGCGCACGGAGTTCGACGACATCATGCGGGCGCGCGTGCTCGCGCAGCGCATGCGCGATCGCTTCCGCGCCGAGGTGCCCGCGCAGGCGCCGCAGCTAAAGCTGATGCGCATCCGCTTCTCCGACGAGGCGACGGCGCAGCGGGTGCGCGAGCAGTTGATCGCGGGCGGCGACTTCGCGCAGGCTGCGGCGGCGCACAACCCGGATCCGGCCACCGCGGCGAGCGGCGGCGACCTGGGCTGGCTGCCCGCCATGCTGCTGGACGAGGAGGCTGCGAAGAGCCTCGATGCGGTGGCGGTCGGCGGCTTCTCGGCGCTGGTGCGCAGCGGCGCGTTCTACGGTCTCTACCGCGTCGACGGGCGCGAGCAGGCGCGTGCGTTGGACGAGCCGCAGATCGCGCGCATCACGGAGCGCCAGTACCAGGACTGGCTGACGGGGGCGCGGCGGGAGGCGGGCGTGCGCAGCAACCTCTCGGGCGGCGAGCGAGGATGGATCGAGGAGCGCGTGCGCGCCCGTTTGCGTGCGGCGGCAGGAGAGGTGCGATGAGCGAAGCGAGCGAGCCGATGGAGCCGATCGGCGTCTCGCTGCTGGGCGCCGGCAACGTCGGCGCGGGCGTGCTGGCGGCGCTGCAGCGTGGCGCAGAGCGCTACGCTGCGCGCGTGGGCCGGCCGCTGGAGCTGCGGCGCGTGCTGGTGCGCGCCCGCGCGCGCCCGCGCGCGGGCGCGCCCGCGGGCGCGCTCACCGACCGCTTCGAGGACGTGCTGGAGGACGAGCGGACCCAGATCGTCGTGGAGCTGATGGGTGGAGAGCACCCCGCCCGCGAATACATCGCGCGCGCGCTGGCCTCCGGCCGCCACGTGGTGACGGCGAACAAGGAGGTGATGGCGAAGTGCGGCCCCGAGCTGCTCGAGCTCGCCTCGGAGCACGGCGTGCGGCTGCTGTACGAGGCGTCGGTGGGCGGCGGCATCCCGATCGTGCGGCCGCTGGGGCGCGACCTGCTGGCGAATGAGATCACGGCGGTGACGGCGATCATCAACGGCACCACCAACTACGTGCTCACGGCGATGACCTACGAGGGCAGCGACTACGCGGAGGCACTGGCCGAGGCGCAGCGCCTGGGCTACGCGGAACCGGATCCGACGGACGATGTCGAGGGCATCGACGCCGCGTATAAGCTGGCGATCCTCTGCGGGCTCGCGTTCCACGTCACGGTGTCGCCCGACGATATCGCGCGGCAGGGGATCAGCGGGCTCTCCGCGCGCGACTTCCGCTACGCCGACGAGCTTGGCTACACGATCAAGCTGCTGGCCAGTGGGCGGCTGGTCGACGGCGCGCTCGATGTCTCGGTGCGCCCGACGCTCATCGCCTACGAGGAGCCGCTGGGCAAGGTGGACGGCGTGCTGAATGCGGTGCAGGTGGAGGGCGACCTCGTCGGCCGCGTGTTGTTCGAGGGCCCGGGCGCCGGGCCGAAGCCGACCGCCAGCGCGGTGCTGGCCGACGTGCTCGACGTGGCGCGCGATGTCGTCGCCGGTCGTGGTCCGCTGGAGGCGATCCGTTATCGCAAGGCGGTCGTGCGGCCGCCGTCGGAGCAGGAGTCGCGCTACTACATGCGGGTGACGGTCGCGGACCGCGCGGGCGTGCTGGCGAAGATCGCGGGGGCGCTGGGCGACAACGACATCAGCATCGCCTCGGTGGTGCAGTTCGAGGTGGATGAGGATGCACGCACGGCGGAGCTGGTGATCACCACGCACAAGGCGCGCGGTGGGCGTCTGGACGCCGCGCTCGCCACGATCCGCGAGCTCGACGAGGTGGTGGAGATCGGCAGCGTGCTGCAGATGGCGGGCTGAGATGACCGGCGAGCCGGCTGTCGCCGGAGCGGCCGAGGCGGAGCGTGCCCGCGGCGGCTGGATCGGCGACGAGCTGCAACGCGCGCGCGCGCGGGTGGATGAACTGACGCACGAGCTGGCCCGCGTGCAGGCGGCGCTTGCCGCCCAGCAGGCCGAGCTGGTGCGGTTGCATGAGTCGCTGGCGCTGCTGGACGGGCGCACGCGCCGGCACGAGGCGGGGCAGGACGCCGCGCGCGAGTTGAGGCAGGAGCTGGGCGCGCTCGCAGAGCGCAGCGAGGCGGAGGCGGAGCTGCGGCGCCAGCACGCCGCCGTCGGCGACCGCCGCGCGCAGGCCGAGCACGAGCAGCTGGCGGCGGCCGAGCGCGGCGTGGAACAGCTCGCCGCGTGGCTGGCGGCGGCCGAGCAGCATCTCGCCTCCGACGGCGAGCAGCGGCGCCGGCTCGCCACTGATCTCGGGGCGCAGGGGCTCGAGGTGCGGTCGCTTGTGGCGCGCGTCGAGGCGCTGGAGGAGGCCGGGGGCGCTGAGCGCGACGCGGCGCGGGCGACGCGCGACGAGCGCGCGCGCGCGCTCGCCCAGCTGCCGGAGCTGCGTTCCGCGGTCGCGGACCTCGCTGTGTGCGTGCGCGGTGCGGCGGAGGAGCACCGGCGGTTGGAAGACGCCGTGGCGGCGTTGCGCGCGGCGCGCACGGTGGAGGGGGAGTTGCGCGAGCTGGTGGAGCAGCAGCGCGCGACGCGCCAGCGTGTGGAGCAGCGGTTCGCCGCGGTGGAGGAGACGCTGGAGCAACTGCGCCGCGATCTGACGTCGAGCGTCGATGAGCGCCTGATGCTGCACCAGCAGGCCGGCGCCGCGCAGAACCGCCTGCGCGCGCTCGCCGAGGCGCTGGAGGCGCAGCGGCTGCTGGTGCTGGAGCAGTTTCGGCGCTGGACCGAGGTGGAACTGGAGGCCGGACGCCGCGAGGTGGACGAGATCGAGCGCAGCGGGCGGCGCGCGCGCGAGCTGCTGGTGCGCTTCGCGGAGCGCATCGAGCAGCCGCCGGATCAGCCGGCGGCAGGGGCAGCGCGATGACGGCGGGGAAGCGCGATGTGCCGCGGTCGATCCTGGAGCGCTACGCGGATCTGCTGCCGCTGAGCGAGCGCACGCCGCGGCTCTCGCTCGGCGAGGGCGACACGCCGCTGGTGCGGTCGCGCGTGCTGGGGCCGGAGCTGGGGCTGGACGCACTCTACTTCAAGCTCGACTTCATGAACCCCACCGGCTCGTTCAAGGACCGCGGCATGGTGGTGGCGGTGGCGAAGGCAGTGGAGGATGGCGCGACCGCGGTGCTGTGCGCGTCGACGGGCAACACGTCGGCATCGGCGGCGGCGTACGCGGCGCTGCACGGGCTGGACGCGTTCGTGCTGGTGCCGGCGGGGCGCATCGCGGCGGGCAAGCTCGCGCAGGCGATCGCTCACGGTGCGGAGATTGTGCATATCGACGGCTCCTTCGACGATGCGCTGCGCATCGCGCGCGCGCTCGCCGAGCGGCACCACGTCGCGCTCGTGAACTCGGTGAACCCTTACCGACTGGAGGGGCAGAAGACGGCGGCGTTCGAGATCGTGGACGAGCTCGCGGACGCGCCGGACGTGCTCAGCATCCCGGTGGGGAACGCCGGTAACATCACGGCCTACTGGCGGGGGTTCGAGCAGTACTACCGGCTGGAGCGCGCGCGGCGGCGCCCGCAGATGTGGGGCTTCCAGGCCGCCGGCGCCGCGCCGCTGGTGCTCGGCGCGCCGGTGGAGCGCCCGGAGACGGTGGCGAGCGCGATCCGCATCGGCAACCCCGCCTCCTGGCAGGGTGCGATCGAGGCGCGCGACGCCTCCGGCGGGCGCATCGCCGCGGTCACCGACGACGAGATCCTCGAAGCCTATCGCCGCCTGCCCCGCGAGGAGGGCATCTTCTGCGAGCCCGCCTCGGCCGCGTCGGTCGCCGGGCTGTTCGCGCAGGCGCGCGCCGGCGCCCGGTTCGCCGGGCGCACCGCCGTGTGCGTGCTCACCGGCAGCGGCCTTAAGGACCCCGACACCGCGCTCACGATCGAAGCCGTGCGCCACGATGCGCCGGCCGACGTGGAGGCAGTAGAGCGCGCTCTCGGCTGGAGCTAGCGGCGCGCGGGGGCGGTCCGCGTCGCGTGCTACGATTTTGGGCGATGGTGCGGACGCCGAGGGGCGCCCGCCGGCGTGGCCCTCCCGGGCCTGGAACGAGGCGCCTGTGACCAGCCCTGTGACCAGCACCGTGCCGGTCGCCCCAGACCTCGCGACGGTCGAACGGCTGGCGCGCGAGATGATCCGCGCGCTGGGCGAAGACCCCGAGCGCGAGGGGCTGCGCGACACCCCCCGTCGCATCGCCGAGATGTACGAGGAGATGTTCGAGGGGGTGCGCCAGGACCCAGCCGCTGTGCTCTCCGTGGGCTTCGAAGCCGGTCACGACGAGATGGTGATCCTGCGCCAGATTCCATTCTACTCCATGTGCGAGCATCACTTCATGCCGTTCCACGGCGAGGCGCACGTCGGCTACCTGCCGGACGGGCGCATCGTGGGGCTCTCCAAGATCGCGCGCGCGCTCGACATCTTCGCGCGTCGGCCGCAGGTGCAGGAGCGCCTGACGACGCAACTCGCCGAGTGCATCGAGTCGGTGCTGGGCGCCAAGGGCGTCGGGGTGGTGATCGAGGCGGAGCATAGCTGCATGACTGCGCGCGGCGTGCGCAAGTCGGGCGCGACGATGGTCACTTCCTCGATGCGCGGTCAGTTCCGGCGCGACGCCGCCACGCGGCAGGAGTTCCTCGGGTTGATCCGCGCCCGCTAGCCGGGCGCGCCCGGCGCCGCGAGCAGGGAGAGGTGGCCGTCCCGGTGGCACGCCTGACTCGCATCGCGGTGCTGTCCCTGCACACCTCGCCGCTGGCCTCGCTGGGGAGCAGTAAGGCCGGGGGCATGAACTACTACGTGCGGCGCATCGCCGAGCAGCTCGGCGCCGGCGGCGTCGCTGTCGATGTATTCACCCGCCGCGACGCCCCGGCGACGCCGGAGGTGGTGCTGATCGCGCCCGGCGCGCGACTCGTGCACGTCGCCGCGGGGCCGGCGGAGCCGCTGGAGAACGAACCGATGATCCCGTTCACGGCGCAGTTCGCCGCTGGGGTGGAGGCGTTCCGCGCGCGCGAAGCGCTGCGCTACGACCTGCTGCACTCGCACTACTGGCTGTCCGTGGAGGCGGGCGACGAGCTGGCGCGCGCGTGGGGCACGCCGCACCTCGCGATGTTCCACACTCTGGGCGAGGTAAAGCTGCGGGCGCGCGCCTCGGAGCGGGAGCCGAAGCAGCGCCTGGAGGCGGAGCGGCGGCTGGTGCACTGCGTGGACCGCATCGTGGCGGCGTCCGAGCACGAGCGGCAGCTGCTGCGGCAGATGTTCCGCGTCCCCCCGCAGTGCGTGACGGTGATCCCGCTGGGCGTGGACCTGGAGCGCTTCCAGCCCCGCGACGCCGCGGTCGCGCGCGCCGCGCTGGCGCTGCCGGCCGGCGAGCGGGTGCTGCTGGCGGTCGGCCGCATGGAGCCGCTGAAGGGCTTCGACATCATCGTGCGCGCACTGGCGCAGATGACGCAGCGCGAGCGGGTGCGCCTGCTGTTGGTGGGCGGCGACGAGCGCGCGGCGGCGGAGTTCGCGCGCCTGCGCGCGATCGCGCAAGAGGAGGGGGTCGCTGGCCGCGTGCACTTCCTGGGCGCGATCCCGCACGAGCGGCTGGCGGTCTACTACAACGCCGCCGACGTGGTGGTGGCGCCGTCGTTCTACGAGTCGTTTGGACTGGTGGCGCTGGAGGCGATGGCCTCCGGCGTGCCGGTGGTGGCGTCGCGTGTGGGCGGGCTCGTCTCCACGATCGCCGACGGGCGCACCGGGTACCTGGTGCCGTGGCGCTGCCCGGAGCCGTTCGCGGAGAAGATCGACCTGCTGCTGAGCAACGAGGCATTGCGGCGCGCGCTGGGCGCGGCGGCGCGGCAGTCGGTGCAGCAGTACGCGTGGGCGCACGTGGCCACCGCGCTGCGAGCGCTGTACGAGCTGGTGCTGGAGCAGGCGGAGACCGGCGCGGCGACGCCCGCCGCCGCGCCGGGCGGCCAGTAGCGATGGTCGCAACGGTGGCGGGGCCGGCGCCGTCATGGTGACGCGAGCCGCGCGGCGGCGGCCGATCGACCTCGGCAGGGACCTGATCGACCAGCTGTCGCCGGGCCACGGCATGGTGATCATGGCGCACCCGGACGACTGCGAGTTCGCGGCCGGCGGCACGGTGGCGCTGTTGTGTAAGCGGGGCTGGGCGGTGGACATCGTGGTCGCCACCAGCGGCAACAAGGGCACCAAGGATGCCGAGGTCACGGCGCAATACCTCGCCGGGACGCGCGAGCAGGAGCAGCGTCGGGCGGCGCAGATCCTCGGCGCGAACGAGCCGGTGTTCTTCGGCTTCCCCGACGGCGGGCTGGTGGACGACGACGAGCTGCGGGGGCTGATCGTGCGCGAGCTGCGGCGGCGGCGGCCGGAGCTGGTGATCACGTGGGACGGCTTTCGTGCGGGCACCAACCACCGCGATCACCGCCGCATCGGCCGCGCGGTCTACGACGCGATCTACCCGGCAGCCGACGACCACCTCTACTACCCGCTGGACAAGGAGGAAGGGCTGGTGCCGCACCGCCCGGCGGCGATGCTGTTCGCCGGGGCCGACCAGCCCGACTACCATGTCGACATCGGGCCGGTGCTGCGCAAGAAGGTGCGGGCGGTGCTGGCTCACGGCTCGCAGATCGGCGCGCGCACCGAGGCGGAGCTGCTGCGGCAGTGGCGCGAGCGCGCGCGGGCGCAGGGCGCACCCGGCGATGGCGGGCCGCGCTACCGGGAGTCGTTCCGGCGGCAGATACTGCGACGGTGAGGCGGGGCGAGCGCAGGCGCCGGAATCAGCGCGAATCAGAGCTAGTTTGACACACGGGTAGGGTCCCCATAGCATCAAAGGTCGTGTCCACGGGAGCGTGGGTTTTCTAGACACGGCCGGCTGGCCGAACCGCGGTGAGGACCTGCGACACAGGTTGCACCCCGCCACCGGGCGAAGCGCGCGGTGTCGCGCACTGGCTCACCGCACACAGCGCGGCCGTTCGTGTTGCCCGCGCGCGGGTGTGACAGGGAATCGAGAGAGCGTTCGTGCCGACGATTAACCAGCTCGTGCGCAAGGGCCGCCGGCCGGTGCGCAAGAAGACGAAGGCGCCCGCGCTGCGCTTCCGCTTCAACACGCTCACCAACCGCCTGTCGCGCAGCAACCGCGGCTCGCCGCAGAAGCGCGGCGTGTGCACGCAGGTGCGCACCGTCACGCCGAAGAAGCCGAACTCGGCGCTGCGCAAGGTGGCGCGGGTGCGGCTCACCAACGGCATCGAGGTGACGGCGTACATCCCGGGCGAGGGGCACACGCTGCAGGAGCACTCGGTGGTGCTGATCCGTGGCGGGCGCGTGAAGGACCTGCCGGGCGTACGCTACCATATCGTCCGCGGCGCGCTGGACGCCACCGGCGTGCAGGACCGCAAGCGTGGCCGCAGCAAGTACGGCACGCGGAAGAGCTAGGGCGAAACTGCGATGCGACGTTCACGAGCCGAGCGCAAGCCGCCGCCGCCCGACCCGCGGTACCAGTCCCCGGTCGTCACCGCGCTGATCAGTAAGGTGATGGCGGAGGGCAAGAAGAGCACCGCGGAGCGCATCGTCTACACGGCGTTCAACCGCGTGGAGGATCAGTCGGGCCGCCGCGGCATCGACATCTTCGAGCAGGCGGTGCGCAACGTGACGCCGGTGCTGGAGGTGAAGCCGCGGCGCGTGGGCGGCGCCACCTACCAGGTGCCGGTCGACATCCGCACCGAGCGCCGCCAGGCGCTGGCCTTGCGCTGGCTGATCGACGCCGCGCGCTCCCGCAGCGGGCGCTCGATGGCGGAGAAGCTGGCGGTCGAGATGATGGAAGCTTCGAACAACGGTGGCGCCGCCGTGCGCCGCAAGGAAGAGACGCACCGGATGGCAGAGGCCAACCGGGCGTTCGTGCACTACCGCTGGTAGTGCCTGCGGCGCTCGGCCGCCTGCGCGCGCGGTGACGCGACGCCGGGCCGTCGATCCCGCGAGAGCATCACGAGTGAACACGGACCTACGCACGGACTATTCAGGGAACGCGACGCGAACTGCATGACCCGCCAGGCACCGCTCGACCGCGTACGGAACATCGGCATCATCGCGCACATCGATGCGGGCAAGACCACCGTGTCCGAGCGCGTGCTGTTCTACACCGGTCGCACGCACAAGATTGGCGAGACCCACGCGGGCACCGCCGTCATGGACTGGATGGAGCAGGAGCGCGAGCGCGGCATCACCATCACCTCCGCCGCGACCACCTGTGAGTGGGCAAACCACCAGATCAACCTCATCGACACCCCCGGCCACGTGGACTTCACGGTGGAGGTGGAGCGCTCGCTGCGCGTGCTGGACGGCGGCGTGGTGGTGTTCGATGGCGTGGCCGGCGTGGAGCCGCAGTCCGAGACCGTGTGGCGGCAGGCGGACCGCTACCGCGTGCCGCGTATCTGCCTCGTGAACAAGATGGACCGCCTCGGCGCGGACTTCGACCGCACCGTGGAGATGATCCGCGAGCGGCTGGGCGCGGTGCCCGTGCCGTTGCAGCTGCCGATCGGAGCCGAGGATCGCTTCGAGGGCCTGATCGACCTGGTAGAGATGCAGGCGCTGCGCTTCGGCGGCCAGCACGGCATGGACGTCGAGCGTAGCGAGGTCCCGGCCGCGCTGCTGGAGCAGGCACGCGAGGCGCGCGCGCGGCTGGTGGAGCGCGTGGCGGAGAACGACGACCAGGCGATGGTGTCGTTCTTGGATGGGCGCGAGATCGACGTGCTGGAGCTGAAGAAGGCGATCCGGCGCGCCACCATCGCCAACAAGATCGCGCCGGTGCTCGCCGGCGCCGCGCTGCGCGACAAGGGCATCCAGCCGCTGCTCGATGCGGTGATCGCCTATCTGCCGTCGCCGCTGGATGTCCCGCCGATATTCGCGCACGGCATGGACAAGGCGGAGACGCTGATCGAGCGCCTGCCCTCGGACGAGGAGCCGCTGACGGCGCTCGCCTTCAAGGTGGTGACGGACCCATTCGTGGGGCGGCTGGTGTTCTTCCGCGTCTACTCCGGGGTGGTGAAGAGCGGCGACCGCGTGCTGAACACGGCGCGCAACAAGCGCGAGCGCTTCGGGCGCATCGTGCGCATGCACGCCAGCTCACGCGAAGAGGTGTCGCAGGTCTACGCGGGCGAGATCGCCGCGGGCATCGGGCTCAAGGACACCTTCACTGGAGACACGCTCAGCGACCCCGACCACCCCGTGCGGCTGGAGGCGATCGTCTTCCCGGAGCCGGTGATCTCGGTGGCGATCGAGCCGAAGACGCGCGACGACCAGGACCGCATGGGCGAGGCGCTGCAGCGGCTCTCCGAAGAGGACCCCACGTTCCGCGTCAGCTTCGACGAGGAGACCGGCCAGACCGTGATCTCCGGCATGGGCGAGCTGCACCTCGAGGTAATCGTGGACCGCATGAAGCGCGAGTTCCGCGTGGAGGCGAACGTGGGCCGCCCGCAGGTCGCGTACCGCGAGACCGCGACGCGCCGCGCGAAGGCGGAGGGCCGCTTCGTGCGCCAGACCGGCGGCCGCGGCCAGTACGGCGTCTGCGAGATCGAGATCGCGCCGCGCGCGCCGGGCGAGGGTTTCCTGTGGGAGGACCGCACGGTCGGCGGCTCGATCCCGCGCGAGTACATCCCGGCGGTGCGCCGCGGCGTGGAGCAGGCGCTCGGCTCGGGTGCGATCGCGGGCTACCGGGTGGTGGACGTGGTCGTCGCGGTGGTCGACGGCTCGTTCCACGCCGTGGACTCCAATGAGATGGCGTTCCAGACCGCCGGCTCGATCGGCATGCGCGCGGCGCTGGCGAGGGCGGCGTGCGTGCTGCTGGAGCCGGTCATGAAGCTCGAGGCGGTGGTGCCGGACGAGTACTTCGGCGACGTGGTAGCGAACATCAGCAGCCGCCGCGGCATGGTGACGTCCTCCAGCACGCGCGGCAACGCGCAGGTGGTGCAGGCGATGGTGCCGCTGGCGGAGACCTTCGGCTACGCTACCGACCTGCGCTCGCTGTCGCAGGGGCGCGCCACGTATTCGATGGAGTTTCACCACTACGAACCGGTGCCCGCGAATGTCGCGGCGGAGATCACCCGGCGCAACACTGGCGCCGCGGTGAGGGCGTAGGAGCGAGGGGCGATGGCGAAGGGGAAGTTTCAGCGCACGAAGCCGCACGCCAACGTGGGGACGATTGGTCATGTGGACCACGGCAAGACCACGCTCACGGCGGCGATCACCAAGTATCTGAGTCTGAAGGGGCAGGCGGAC
>SHYR01000019.1 GCA_009692705.1 Dehalococcoidia bacterium | reverse complement strand
GGCCCGGCTCGCGCCGCCCGCCGCCGCGCCCGCCGCCGCGCCCGCCGGCGATCGCGCGCCGCCCCTGCTCCACGTCGGTGGCCAGCCGCCGCGTGGCCGTGTTCTCGTCGGCGGTCGCGTCCGCTCGGTAGTGCACTTCGTCGCTGGCCGCGTCCTGCGCGCTGCGGGATGGCTGAGCAGCGGGGGGTCTGGGGTCGCCCTAACACGCGCAGACGTTCGCTCGTAGATGCGGTGGCGGCGCCGGCGAACAGTCCCCGGCGCCGCCGCTACTCGTTTCCGCGAGCAGGTGGCTCGACTAGGCGTCGAGCCAGGCGTACCAGAACTCGTGGTAGCTGTAGTGCCCGTCGCCCACGAAGTCGTGCAGGTTCTTGTGGTAGAAGTTCGTGCTGCCCGAGCCGTTCTTGAAGATGTAGTAGAGGTTCTTGGCTTCGAGCCGCTCGATCGCGTGCAGCGTGTCCCAGCGCTCGTTGACGTTGAGCTGGCCGACCTGCTTGTCGATCAGCGCGTTCAACGCCGGGTCGTTCACGCGGCTCTGGTTAGTGTTCCCCCCCGGGTACAGCCAGTAGCGGATCTCCTGGTCTGGCTCCGGGTAGCCCCGCCCGGACGACCAGCACATGCCGCTCCAGTTGAACGGCGGCCGGTAGATCTCGGCGATCCACTTTGCGTACTCGTAGGAGATCGGGTTCAACGTGATCCCGCCCTCCTTGAGAGCGGTGGCGAACAGCTCTAGCGCTGCCGCGTAGGCGGCACCGTACTGTGGGGTCCAGGCGATGTCCGCCTTGAAGCCATTCGCGAAGCCCGCCGCGGCCAGCAGTTCCTTAGCCTGCTTCACGTCCCGCTTCAGCAGGTCGCCGTGCGTCTCCGTGGGTTTGAGCGCCCGCGCCTGCGTGAGCAGTCCGGTGGGGCTGGACTTCCCGCAGTAGACGGCCTGCATCTCCGCCTCGCGGTTGTAGAGCAGCCACACCGCCTTGCGCACGCGCACGTCGTTAAAGGGCGGCTTCGTGGTGTCGAACGAGGAGAATGCGTTGCTCCCCGTGAACGACTGGACCTCGGCGTTCGTGACCGCCCGTATCGTCTCGCAGGGGATCGCAATGGTGGAAGCTCCGCTCACAACGAGGTCGAGCTGGTTCGTGTTGAACGCCGCCACCGCGCCGTCCGCGTTCGGGATGATCAGGAAGGCGATCTCGTCAAGGAACCCGAGATTCTTGTTCCAGTAGTCCGGGTTCTTCTTGAAGACGATCTTGTTGCCCTGCTGCCACTCGGCGCGGATGTAGGCGCCGGTGCCGATCGTGGTGCTGTCCGTGAGCTTGGTGTCGATGAGCTCCTTCGGGAAGATCGGCCAGCCGTACTGGCCCACCGTCGAGACGAGCAGCGGCGCGTACGGCTTGTCCGTCTTCACCACCAGCGTCTGCGCGTCCGCCGCCGTCACGCTGGTGACCGCCTCGAAGTCCTTCTTGAACGAGCCGGTGCTGCGGATCGTGTCGATGGCGAACTTGACGTCCTCGACGGTCAGCGGCCGGCCGTTGACCGGCGGCACGTTCTGGAACTTCACGCCCTGGCGGACCTTGAAGACGTAGGTCTGCCCGTCCGGCTGCTCCGGCAGCGCCGTCGCCAGCCCCGGGATGAGGTCGGTCGAGGTAGGGTCAACGCCGGGCCCCGCCGCGAATTCGAGCAGCTTGTCCTGGGCCATGCTGTTCATGCCGCCCGTGACGGATGCCGCCGAGAGCACGCTCCAGCCCGGCGGGTCGGCACCGAGCACTGTCTTGAGCGTGCCGCCGAAGCGGGGCTTCGCTGCCGCCGCGCCTGCGGCCTTCGTCGCCGTGGCGGTGCCGCCGCCGCTGCTCCCGCCGCCGCAGCCGATCAGCGCCGCCCCCGCGAGGCCCGCGCCCCCGAGCGCGGCCGTACGCAGGACGGTGCGGCGCGTCACCTGACGCGGCGCCATGTGAGACCAGTAGCTCCCAGATTCCATCCGGTACCCCCTTCGGAGGACATGGCCCCGACAGATCGTTCGGGCCGGAGAGCGAACCAGTGCCATGCACTGGCTGGCGCCAGACCACGAGTATAATTACGGAGTGAGCGCTGTCTACCCAGCTGCATCCCGCCGGACTCGTCGAAGAAGCGCTCGAACACCACGTCGGTGTCCGAGGGCACCACGCCGAGCCCGTCCCGCGTCGCGCGCACGTAGTCGATGATCTGCTGCGCGCCGATCTCAGTGAGCGCGCACTCCGCGACGAGCCGCGCGCGCAGCGCGTCCGCGTCGTCGAGGCCCGCGGCGACGTCGCGGCGCAGGCTGCCCACCTCCTCGGAGAGCTCGCGCGTGCGGCCGGGCGCCTCGCCCAGCCAGAACGGGATCGTCGGCAGCGCGCCGTGGGCGTCGGTGACGCGCACCGTGGACTGCTCCACGCGCTGGATGCGCCACGAGGTGGAGCCGAGCAGGAAGATGTCGCCGGCGGCGGACTCCATCGCGAAGTCCTCGTTGACCGTGCCGACGAAGATCCCCTCCGGCTCCGTCACCACGCGGTAGTCGCCCAGCTCCGGGATCGTGCCGCCGTTGGTGATCGCGGTGAGGCGGGCCACCCGCCGCGGGCGCAGCACGCCGTGGATGCGGTCGCGGTGCAGCAGCGCGGGCGACCGCCCCGCCCCCTCGCCGACGCCGCTCGCCACCATCTCCACCACCTCGTCGAACGCTGCGCGCGTCAGCGCGGCGTACGGCGCCGCACGGCGCACGAGCGCGTACAGGTCGTCCTTGCGCCACTCTCCGCACGCCACCTCGGCGACGACCTGCTGCGCCAGCACGTCCAGCGGCGCGAGCGGCTGCATGATGCGGTCGAGGCGGCCCGCGCGCACCGCGCGCACGAGCGCGGCGCACTCGATCAGCTCGTCGCGCGTCGTCGGGAAGAGCCGGCCGTGCGGCCGCAGGCCGAGCGCGTGCCCGGACCGCCCGATGCGCTGGAGCAAGGTGGCGATGCTGTGCGGCGATCCCACCTGGCAGACGAGGTCTATCGCGCCGATGTCGATGCCCAGCTCCAGCGAGGCGGTGGCGACCAGCGCGCGCAGTTCGCCGGACTCCAGCCGCTGCTCCACGCGCTGCCGCCGCTCGCGCGAGAGCGATCCGTGGTGCGAGGCGACAGCCTCCGCGCCGAGGCGCTCCGCGAGGTGGTGCGCCACGCGCTCGGCGAGCCGGCGCGTGTTCACGAAGATCAGCGTCGTGCGGTGCGCCGCCACCAGCGCGGCGAGGCGGTCGTAGACGTCGCCCCACTGCTCCCGCGGGGCCACGGCCTCGAGGTCGCTCGGGGGCACCTCGACGTGCAGCTCGAGGTCGCGCTGATGGCCGAGGTCGATCACCGCGCAGGCGTGATCGGGCCCCACGAGGAAGCGCGCGATCTCCTCGATCGGGCGCTGCGTCGCGGAGAGCCCGACGCGCGCCGGCGGCGCGTGCCCCGCGGCGGCGACGACGTGGTCGAGCCGCGCCAGCGTGAGCGCGAGGTGGCTGCCGCGGCGGTCGCGCGCCAGCGCGTGGATCTCGTCCACGATCACCGTGCGCACGCCGCCCAGCGTGCGCGCGCCACGCTGGGCGGTGACCATCAGGTAGAGCGACTCCGGCGTGGTGATCACGATGTGCGGCGGGCGCCGCACCAGCGCCTGCCGCTCCGCCGGCGGCGTATCGCCGGTGCGCAGCCCGACCGTGATCGGGGGCAGGGCGTACCCCAGCTCCTCGGCGACCGCGCGGATCTCGGCGAGCGGCTGCTGGAGGTTGCGCTCGATGTCGCTCGAGAGCGCCTTCAGCGGCGAGACGTAGACGATCGCGGTGCCCGCGGCGAGCGTCCCCGCCTCGGCGTCGCGGATCAGCGAGTCGATGCCGACGAGGAAGGCGGTGAGCGTCTTGCCGGAGCCGGTGGGCGCGGCGAGTAGCACGTCGCGTCCACCGGCGATCGGCGGCCAGCCCGCCGCCAGCGCGTCCGTGGGAGCGCCGAAGCGCCGCTCGAACCAGACGCGCACGGCGGGGTGGAAGGCACATGGCACGCCGGTGCGGTCCGCCGCCGTGAGCGCCGCAGTGATCGCCATCGCCGCCCCCGCCGCGAACATCCGTGCGCACCAGCGCACCGCAGCGGCGCGCCCCCCGCGGCGTGCATCCCCGTGGCGCGGCCTGTATCTTCCTGCCGCTGGGGCGCGGTGGCGCGCCGGCGGGAGGTCGCATGCCGCTGGACCCGGCCGCCCAGGCGTTCTTCGACCGGCTCGCGGCGATGGGCACGCCTCCGCTCTACACGATGACCGCGCTGCAGGCGCGCGAGGCGCGCATCCGGCCGCCCGCGGGCCCCGACGTGCACCGCGTCGACGCCATGCAGGCGGCAGGCCCGGCGGGGCCGATCCCGGTCCGCGTCTACTGGCCGAGCGCGGACGCCCCGCTGCCGATGCTCGTCTGGTACCACGGCGGCGGCTGGGTGGTCGGCGACCTGGAGTCGGCGGACGCCACGGCGCGCCGGCTCTGCACCGGCGCCGGCTGCATCGTGATCTCCGTGGACTACCGGCGCGCGCCGGAGCACCCGTTCCCCGCCGCGGTCGACGACGCCTACGCCACCGTCGCGTGGGCGGCGCAGAACGCGCAGCGGTTTCGCGGCGACCACCAGCGCCTGGCCGTGGGCGGCGACTCCGCGGGCGGCAACCTCGCGGCGGTGGTGGCGCAGCTCGTGCGTGACCGCGGCGGCCCCAGCCTGCGCCAGCAGTTGCTGGTCTACCCCGTCACGGACTGCGCGATGGACACGGCCTCCTACCGCGACAACGATCGCTACGACGTCACGCCACCGCTGATGGCGTGGTTCTGGAACCACTACTGCCCGCCGGGCGTGGACCGCACGCAACCGTACCTCTCGCCGCTGCGGGCGCCGGACCTCGCGGGGCTGGCGTCGGCCCACGTCATCACCGCCGAGTACGACCCGCTGCGCGACGAGGGCAACGCCTACGCCGAGGCGCTGCGCGCGGCCGGGGTCGCGGTGGAGGCGCACTGCTACGCCGGACAGATCCACGGGTTCTTCAACAACGCGCACGCCTTCCCGGAGGGGATGCGCGCGGTGGCGGCGGCGGCGGAGAGCCTGCGGCGGGCGTTCGCCGCGTAGACGCCCCGCCGGGACGGCGGGCGGCGGCCGGCCGCGGTTGTCCGTTACCGTCCCGCGTTCGAGACTGGCGCTCGACCGGCGCGCAGTCGCGCGGGCTGGAGGCAGCGACGATGGACCTGACGCAGATGATCCCGTTCCTGTTCGGCGCGCTGATCCTGCTGTGGGCCGCGGCCTCCGGCGCGAGGGCGTTCTCCGGCGGCCAGTCCAGCGGGCTGCACGACCTCGCGCCCGCGCGCGCGGCGCCGTCCCCGCAGGCGCAGCGCGCCACCGCCCAGCGCCGCGCGCGCCGCAGCCACGCGATCGCGCGGGCGGCGAACTACCTGCTGGCGCTCGCCGTGCTCGCTGCGCTCGTGCTCATGCTGTACGGGACGCTCGTCGCCTAGGTGTGGTGAGCACAGCGGTTGGTGACAGAGGACACCGGAGGAGGTGCGCCCGATCGATCCAATCGGGCCGGCGCGCGTCCCCGGTGCGGGTCTGAGGATGCGCGTCATGCTGCCGGGCCGGTGCCGGTGAGGTAGGCGGGGGCGGCCCACCCCCGCCCCTCCGGCGCGGGAGGGGTTCTGATTCTTGTGGGGCTTCGCCCCCACTGGCCCCCCGATGGCGAGACGGGCGCTCCCTGCTCGGTGCTGCCTCGTCTTCCTCGCGCGTGCGCAGGCAGAGCGCGGTTGGGGGTGCAGCCCCCAACTGATTCACCCCCTTCCCGCGCAGGGAAGGGGGCAGGGGGATAGGCCGCCTCTCGGCGGTCATCAGCTCCTGTGCTCAGTACAACTAGACAACCTAGCGTGCGCCGCGCGCCTCGGGGCCAGCGCGCCGCTCCCTGCGCCAGACGAGGCGCAACGCCGACCAGGTCTCGTCGATCGCGCACACCTTGGTGTCCACCAGCCCGAGCGGCAGCGCGACCGCGCGCACCACCTCCTCCGTCATGTCCGTGGGCACACGCGCGGCGCGCTTCGGCCACGCGATCCACGCGGCGCCGGCGGGGAAGATCGCGCGGCCCAGCGCCTCGATGCGCCGCTCCAGCGCCCGGCGCTCGGTCACGAAGCAGAGCGCGACGTCCGCGCCGCCGCGCAGCGCGGTGCGCGTCGTCACCTGCTCCGGCAGCGCGCCGAGGGTGGCCGCGAAGCCCGCCGGCGCCTCGATCAGCGCCAGCAGCGCGCCGGGCGCGATGCCCAGCTTGCGCGGGAGCGGCGTGCCCGAGTACCCCGCCATGATCCGCTCCCCGGCCGCCCCCCTTGGTGGCCCGCAGCGGGCAGCCTACACTCATGGCCCGCGCCGCGGTGGCGCAGCGCCGCCGAGGCCGCGACCGAGAGGCAAGACAGGTCATGACCGCACCGTTCTCCGCAAGCGTCCCCGCATCGCTCGCCATCGTCGACCCGCGGCTCGATCTCGCGGCGATCGTCTCCGCGATCGCGGGCGAACTGCGGCCCGACATGCCCGTGGGCATGTTCGCCGAGCTCGACGAGGGTCAGGCCTGGATCGAGCGCACCGACCGGCCGGTGCTGGTGCTCGCCGACGTGAGCGTGATGGACGAGATGGCGATGGGCTGGATGCGCGACTGGGCGATTCCCGCCGCCGACCTGATCCTGATCCCGATGTTCGACGCTACGATGCCGGACGAGGAGGATCGCGCCCGCGCCATCGGCAGCGATCGCGTGCTGATGAAGCCGGTACGGCCCGCGGACTGGCGCGCCGTGATCGCGCGGTACCTGGGGCTTCCGACGCCCCCCGGGCGGGCGAGCGGCCGCTAGCGCGGCGCCAGCACCGCGCACACCCACTCCAGCAGGCGCGCACGCACCTGCTCGCGCGCCTGGCGCAGGCTGTGCGTCGCCCCCTCGATCAGCACCAGCTCGCGCGGCTCTCCGGCCATGCGGTGCAGCATCACCGAGCAGGCCGGCGGCAGCCGTATGTCCGCCGCGCCGTGGATCAGCAGCAGAGGCCGCGGCGCGAGCTCCGCGACGCGCTCCGCCCCCGCCGTCTGCGTCGCCAGCGTCGCCACCCCCGCCACGTTCGCTGCGCGCACGCCCGCCTCGATCACCACTGCGCCGCCGAAGGAGTGCCCGACCAGCGCGACGCGCGCGTACCCCCGCTGCTCGAGCCAGTGGAGGCCGGCGAGCGCGTCCCGCACCCCCTCCTCCACGTCGTTCGGGAAGCGGTGCAGGCGGAAGTCGAGGCGCAGCGCCGACACCCCGCACGCCACCAGGTCCGCGGCCAGCGTGGGGTAGAGCGCCTCCGCCGGGCCGTCGAAGCCGCCGTCGGCACCGCCCACCAGCAGCACCGCCGCGACCGCCCCGGGCGCCTCGTCGAACCGCCCCGCGACCGCGCCGCGGGCGGTGTCGATCGTCACCGTCTCGTTCATCGTCACCCCATCGCCACCCCGTCGCGCGCCGGAGCCGCAGTGTACGGGAGGGTACAGGCGCCCGGGCGCGCGCTGCGGGAACGCCCGCCGCGTGCGCATCGTTCTGTGCTGAGGGGGCGGCGCCGAGGGGCGCTCGCCGCCAGTATGGAGTGCGCGCATGTCGCCGTCGCTGCTAGCCGCCCTCGTCTGCGCGATCGGTCTGATCGTCGCCTGCCGCGGCGACGCCCCGCCGGCGGACGGCCTGCGGCTCGTGGAGGCGCCGATCGTGGAGGTGACGGTCGTGCCTCCGTCGACGCTCCCCGCGCGGTACGGCCTGCGCGTGGTCTCGGCGCTGCCCGACGGCTGCCACGCCTACCACGACGCCGCCATCGCGCGCCACGACGCCGTCGTCGACGTCACGGTTCGCAACGCGATTCCGGCGCGAGACGATCTCGCGTGCACGATGGTCTACGGCACCGTCGAGCACACCATCGACCTGGGCGCGCACTTCACGCCCGGCGTCGCCTACACGGTGCGCGTGAACGGCCACGTGACGGTGTTCACGGCGCGCTGAGCGGCGGGCGGCGGCGACGCGATCAGGTGCGCGAGCGGGTGTCGCGGCGGTGGCCGGTGCGGTCGCTGGGCGGCGGCCAGGTGTACTGAGCACAGCGGTTGGTGACAGCGTGTGGTGCCCACCCCTACCCCTCCCGGCGCGGGCTCTTGGGGGGCTACGCCCGCACTGGCCCTCGATCGCGAGTGCTTGTGGGGGCTACGCCCCCACTGGCCCCCGATTGCAAGACGGGCGCTCCGTGCTCGGTGCTTCCTCGCGCGTGTTACAGGCAGGGCAGTTGGGGGTGCAACCCCCAACTGAATTCTAGGCGGCGGCGGGCAGGACGCAGGAGAGCAGCCCCCGCAACAGGTCCCGCGAGGTGACGATGCCGATCACCTGGCCCTGCTCGTCCACCACGGGGAGCGCCGAGATCTCCCGATCGAGGATCAGCGCGGTCGCCTCCTCCACGCTCGCGTCGTCGCGGATCGTCACGAGCCGGAAGGTGGCGGCCTGGTGCACCCGCCGGTGCAGCGCGGCCGCTTCGTGGCGCGAGGCGGTGGGGCCGCTCGCGTACAGGCTGACGCGGTAGGCAATGTCGCGGTCGGAGATTATCGCCACGATGCGCCCGCGGTCCGCCACCAGCAGGTGATGGACGTGGTGCGCCGTCATCATCGCGCGGGCTTCCCAGAGCTGCGCCTCCGGCGTCACGGTGACCAACGGGTGCGACATGATCGCCTCGACGGTGACCGCAGGGGTGTCCGGGGCGGGCGGGGTGTGGTGCGGAGTCATCGCCGACTCTATCCGGGGCGCCCGCAGCGCGCCCTCATGTCTCCACTATCGGCAGCGCGTCGTGGCTGTGCAGGCCGGGTGGTCGGCAGGGCCGCGCGCTGCCGATAGTGGAGGGGGCGTCAGCGCGGCGCCTCGGCGGGCGCCGCCGGATCGGGCGGGGGCGGCGGCGGGAGGAACACGTGGTCGCGGTACCAGCGCAGCTCTTCCACGCTCTCGCGCACGTCGTCGAGCGCCTGGTGCGCCTGGCGCTTCTCCGGCGGCGTGGGCCCGAGGGGATACCAGCGGCGCACCAGCTCCTTCACCGTGCTCACGTCCACGCTGCGGTAGTGCAGGTAGGCGTCGAGCTTCGGCATCTCGCGCCGCAGGAAGCGGCGGTCCTGCGCGATGGAGTTGCCGGCGAGCGGCGACATGCTCTTCGCCGCCCACCTGCGGATGAAGGCAAGCGTCTGCCGCTCGGCCTCCTGCACCTCCACCGTCGAGGCGGTGACGCGCGCGAGCAGGCCGGAGGCGGCGTGGGTCTTCGTGTTCCAGGCGTCCATCGCCGCCAGCTGCTCCGGCGTCCGGTGGATCGCGATCAGCGGGCCCTCCGCGAGCACCTCGAGCCGGGCGTCGGTGATCAGCGAGGCGATCTCGATGATCACGTGCCGCTCGGGGTCGAGCCCCGTCATCTCGAGGTCCATCCACACCAAGTTGAGCGGATCGCGCTTCACGGCACGAGCCTACGCGCCGGGCGCGGCGCCGTCACCAGCCGTCACCAGTTGCACCGCAGGATGTACCGCTGCTGCGTGGTACCGTGCACCGGGTGAGACACGCGACGCTCTGCGGCCCCCTCCACCTGTTGCGCTCGCTGCACTCGCTGCGCGTTGCGGCGATGCTCGTGGGTCTGACCGCGCTGCTCGCTACCGCCGGCTGCGGCGGGAGCGGGGCCTCCACCACGGCGGCACCGGCAGCGCCAGGAACCGCGGCCGCTGGTCAGGAGAGCGGTGTGGTCAAGATCGGCGACAACATCTCCGTGCACTACACCGGCACCCTCGACGACGGCACGCAGTTCGACAGTTCGCGTGGCGGCGACCCGCTCACCTTTGCCGTCGGCTCCGGGCAGCTGATCCCCGGCTTCGACCGGGCCGTGATCGGGCTGCGCGTCGGCCAGAGCGTGAAGGTGCACATCGCGGCGAAGGACGCCTACGGCGAGCGTCGCCCCGATCTCGTGCGCGTCGTGCCGATCGCGCAGGCGCCGCCGGGGCTGACCGTCGGCGCGCGTGTGGCGCTGGGCAACTCGCCCGCGGTGGTCACGGCGGTGACCGCGGGGACGGTGACGGTGGATGCGAACTCGGAGCTCGCGGGCCAGGCCCTCAACTTCGAGATCGAGCTGGTCAGAATCAACCACAGCTAGACCAGGTAGCGAAGTGAGGCTCCGCGCCCGCGCACAGCCTGCCCCGCCCTCCCGCGCGGGAGCGTCGAGTGGCCCGCGGTGGGCGGCCCATCCCCCAACCCCCTTCCCTCGTGGGAAGGGGGTTGGGGGATGGGCGATCGTTCCCCTCTTGTTCTGAACCCCCTCCCGCGCAGGGAGGGGGCAGGGGGTGGGCCGCATCGCGCATCGTGTCAGCGCCACACGACCCCTCGTTGAGCGGCTATCCCACGCGCACTGCGGGCCGCAGCGCTCCCCGCCGTCTGTCGACCACGTGAGTGGAACTACACCTAGAGCGGCAGCGCCTCCTCGGGCACGCCCTGCGCGCGGTAGACGTCGCGCACGGCGGCCTTGATCTCGTCGACGTTGCGGTAGCGGCGCTCGGGGAGCAGGCCCAGCACGTAGCCGACCTCGCGGTCGAGCCCGCCCTTGTCGCGGCCCATCGTCACGATCGCCGCGCGGGAGATCGGGTAGTGGAACCCCTTGAACGCGGCCTCGAAGTCGGACTTCGTCGCGTGCGGCTTGACCATGGCTCATCCTCCGCGGCGATCCTATCGAGATCGCGGGGTACGCGCGCGGCGGTCCGCATTGACATAACGTGACGCGTGTGGGGCGCCCCGCATCTCGGGCGCGCCAGCCTCGACCGCACGCGATACGCTGTACCTTCGCACCGGACGCACCGGACGGAGGTTCGCCTGATGCCGCTGTATGAGTACTACTGCTCCTCCTGCGACGGGGTGTTCGAGTTGATCCGGCCGACGCGGGATGCCTCGCTGGAGCAGCCGTGTCCCGCCTGCGACGAAGACGCGAAACGGATCATCTCCAGGCAGTGGTCCGCGTTCATCTTCCGCGAGGGCTACGCGCGCCGCCTGCCGGACGATGGCGGCTACTACCACTTCGGCAAGAAGGTGAAGAGCCTGATCACGGGCCCCAGCGATGGCTTCTCCCACCCCGAGATCGACCGCCCCGAGCCGCCCGAGGCGCCCTCGATCGAGGAAATCGAGGACTTCGAGCAGCGCCAGGAGGTGCGGGCGAAGACCGACCCCGAACTCGTGGCGACCGTCATCGATGACGTCGTGCGCGCCGACCGGGAGATCAAGAAGCGCATGGTCCAGACGAAGGGCTCGCGCGTGACGGAGGCGGCCAAGCGGCGCGCCCTGGCCGCCGAGCGGGCGCTGACGAAGAAGAATCCGTCCGAGCCGTAACGCGGCGGCCTCGCCCCGCCTGCGCGCTGCCGGGCGCACGGGCCTTCGCCCGCCTCGCGGCGCCGCGCGCGCACGCGGATGCATCGGGCGACTGGCAGGGGTGACGGGGGCCGGCAGGACCAGCAGCCTACCAGCGGATACAGAACGGCCTCAGACGGCGATCAAGGGGAAGCACATGGAGTTCCGCAATCTCGGCCGCTCCGGGCTTTCCGTTTCCACCGTGGGGCTGGGGACCAACAACTTCGGGCGCCGCATGGACGCCGCCGCGGTCGCCGCGGTGGTGAACGAGTGCCTCGATTGCGGCATCAACCTCTTCGACACCGCCGACATCTACGGCGGCGAGGGACGCTCCGAGCAGTTCCTGGGCACGGCGCTCAAGGGCAAGCGCGAACAGGCCGTGATCGCCACCAAGTTCGCCGGCCCGATGGGCGAGGGGCCGATGCGCAGCGGCGGCTCGCGGCGCTACATCATCGAGGCCGTCGAGGATTCGCTGCGCCGCCTCGGCACGGACTATATCGACCTCTACCAGATGCACTTCCCGGACCAGCGGACGCCGCAGGAGGAGACGATGCGCGCGCTGGACGACGTGGTGCGCGAGGGGAAGGTGCGCTACATCGGCAACTCGAACTACGCCGGCTGGCAGATCGCCAACGCCGCGTGGATCGCGCGCGCGCAGCACCTGACGCCGTTCATCAGCGCGCAGAACGCCTACAACCTGCTCGATCGCCGCGCCGAGGCGGAGGTCGTGCCGGCCGCCCAGGCCTTCGGCCTCGGCATCCTGCCGTACGTGCCGCTGGCCAGCGGCCTGCTCACCGGCAAGTACCGCCGCGGCGCCGACGCGCCCGCCGGCGCGCGCCTCTCCGCCGGGCCGCAGGCGCAGCGCCTGCTCACCGACCAGAACTACGACGTGGTGGAGGCGCTCACGGGGTTCGCCGAGACGCACGGGCACACCATGCTCGATCTCGCCTTCTCCTGGCTCGCCTCGAAGCCGTACATCGCCAGCGTGATCGCCGGCGCCACCAGCCCCGAGCAGGTGCGCGCGAACGCCGCCGCCGCCGTCTGGACGCTCACCGCCGAGGAGATGGCGGAGGTCGACCGCATCACCAAGCGCTAGCACCACTCGCTAGGCGCCAGGCACCGTACGTCAAGGCACAAGGCGCTACACCCGACATGACCGACGTGCTGACGACGCTCATCGAGGAGAGCGCGAAGCCGCTGGCCGATACCGAGTCCGATTTCGCCGTGGACTCGACCGGCATCGGCACCACGACCTACCGCCGCTGGTACGACCACAAGTGGGGCAAGGAACGCTCGACTCAAGCATGGGTCAAAGTCCACGCCATGACGGGCGTTACGACGAACATCGTGACCGCGATCAAGGCCACGGCCACCGAGTCGAACGACTCCCCGCAACTGCCCGACCTGCTGGCGCGCACTGCCGAGAACTTCACCGTCCGCGAGGTCTCCGGCGACAAGGCGTACTCGTCGCGGCGTAACCTCCACGCGATCCAGAACGTCGGCGCGATGCCGTTCATCCCCTTCAAGAAGGGCACGACGGGCTCGCCCACGAGCCACCACCATCAGGGGTTCGACGGCCTCTGGTCCCGCATGTGGGCCTACTACCAGTACCGGCAGCCCGAGTTCCTCGCCCACTATCACAAGCGGTCGAATGTCGAGACCACGTTCTCGATGGTGAAGGCGAAGTTCGGCGGCTCCGTCCGCGCTAAGACGCCGACGGCTCAGGTCAACGAAGCCCTGCTCAAGTTCCTCTGCCACAACATCGTCGTGCTGATCCAGTCCATCTACGAACTGGACATCGAGCCCGCGTTCTGGGCCGAGGCCGACTGCCTCAAAAGTCACGAGGCTGCCCCAATACTCGCGCTGAATCCGGGCTTTTGAGGCAAGGCCGGGCGCGGCCATGCGGTACCAGCGCCCGCGCACCGCCACCGTGCGCTACGGTGCACCACCGCGCGCCACCGTGCGCTACCGTGCGAGCATGACGATCATGCTGCGCAATCCGCACGCGGTGATCGCGGCGTTCGCGGCCCGCCCGGCGGACGTGCGCGAGGTGCGGCTCCCCGGCGGGCGCGCCCCGGGCGCGTGGGAGCGCGTGGCGGCGCTGGCCCGCGAGCACGCCGTCGCCGTGGTCGAGGGCGAGCGCGCCGATCCCCGTCGCCGCGAGCGGGAGGGCGGGCGCGCCGGACCGGAGGCGTCGGTGCGCGAGCGGGCGCCGCAGCCGCTCGATCGCGTCTACGCGGGCGCGGCGGCGGGCGGCGTGTGGCTCGCGCTCGACTCCATCCAGGACCCGCACAACGTCGGCTCGATCTTCCGCACCGCGGCGTTCTTCGGCGTACGCGGCGTGGTGATGACCGCCGACCGCGCGGCCCCGCTCTCCGCCGTCGTCTACGACGTCGCCAGCGGCGGCGTGGAGGCGGTGCCGTTCGCGATCGAGACGAACCTGCGGCGCGCGCTGGAGGCGGCGAAGGCGGCCGGCCTCTGGATCCTCGGCTCCTCCGAGCACGCCGAGCGCGGCGTGGACGCGGTGCCCCGCGACCGGCCGTGGCTGCTGGTGCTGGGCAACGAGGAGGAGGGGTTGCGCCGCCTCACGATCGAGACCTGCGACGAGCTCTGCCGCGTCGCGCCGCGCGCCGCCGCCGTCACCTCGCTGAACGTCGCCGTCGCCGCCGGCATCCTGATCGCCGCGCTGTCACGCTAGCGGTCATATCCAACGGGGTTGGTGACATGCGGCGCGGCCCATCCCCCTGCCCCCTTCCCTGCGAGGGAAGGGGGATGCATGAGTTGGGGGTTGCACCCCCCAACTGGGCCCCGGTTACGCAGGGCGCGGGAACGAACCGAGAACGAACCGAACACGGAGCCCCCGTCTCGCAGTCGGGGGCCAGTGGGGGCGTAGCCCACACCAGCATCAGAATCCTTCCCGCGCCGGGAGGGGCAGGGGTGGGCCGCCCCCCGCCGGCATCCTGATCGCCGCGCTCTCGCGCTAGCGCAGGGGCGCGCTAGCGGCTCGCGGCCGCCTCCCGCGCGTCGATGAAGGCGCCGAGGAAGTCGCCGGCCCAGGTCACGAAGTCGCCGGCGGCGTCGCCCAGCGCGATCACCTGCTCGTCGGCGAGCGACAGCCGCGCCTCCACCGCCGCGCCGTCCGCGCCGACGTTGGAGAGCAGCAGCGACGGCACCGGCCCCGCCACCACCGTCACCACGGGCGGTCCCGGCGCGAACACCCGCAGCGGCACCGCGAAGCGCGCGAGGCCGCTGAACGCCGCCAGCTCCTCGGCGCTCTGCAGCGCGCTGGCGTCCAGCGCCATCGCCTCCAGCAGCGCCGCGGGGCGCTCCGCGTGCGCCTCCACCGCCGCGGCAAAGCGCTCCCACGCCGCCACGCCGGGCAGCGGGCCGGCCAGCCGTTGCGCCACCGGGCGGGTGCGGTCGGAGAGCGCGTCCCACACCGCGTTCAGCCGGCGCGCCGCCTCCACGGCCTCCTGCGCGAGCAGCGCGGCGAGTGGTGCGCGGTATCCGGCGTCGGCGAGGAAGATGCCGGTGAGCACGTTGTCGGCGACCACCTGCGGTTTGCGCAACGCCGTCGCGGCATAGGCGTGCAGGAACGCCAGCTCGCTCAGCCCGCCCGGCAGGCCCGCTGCGCTGCTCATGCGGCCCCCATTCCCGTTACCTCCGGGCAGCGTAGCGTCCCGGCGGGCGCGAGCACACGCGGTTATGATGGGCCCGTGACTGGGCCGCCCGTCAGCTCGACGCCGGACCACGCGCCGGCCCCCCGGCCCCCCGACCGCGTGGCCGCGTGTTCCTGCCCAAGCTGGTGCCGCCGCGCCGCCGCGGCGACACGGTGCGGCGGGAGCGGCTGCTCGCGATGCTCAGCACCGCGCTGGAGTACGACGTCACCGTCGTCAGCGCGCCCGCCGGCTACGGCAAGTCCACGCTGGCCGTCGACTGGTGCGCCGAGGCGGGGCTGCCCGTCGCGTGGACGGCGCCGAGATCGAGCCGGACGGCGCCTTCGGCGCGCTCGCGCGGGAGCGGCTGGCAATCCTCGAGCGCCTCGATCCGCTGCGGTACTTCGAGCGGCTGGCGGAGTTCGACGCGGCGGTGCGGGACGCCGGGGGGGTGGTGGGAGCGCTACCGGGCGGCGCAGGCGCGCCACGCGCGCGAGCTGGCGGTGGCGGCGGAGGCGGTGCTCGCCGAGCTGCTCCCGGCGATCACGGCGGCGGAGCTGCTGCGGGTGCTGAACCGCAGCGAGCGCCTGCGGCGCCCCGGTGGCGCCGCAGGCGCTGGCGCGCTTCGACACGGCGCTCGCCGAGATTGGCGCGCTGATCGCGCGGCCAGCGGGCGCCGAGGCGTCGGACGTAGTGCTGGGACGGGTGTCGGCGGCCTTCGGCGAGACGCGGCTGGCCGCGGCCGCCGTGCTCGCCGCGCTGGACGTGCAGCGGCGGCGGGCGCCCGTGTAGCGACAGCAGCGGCTCGTTGCACTGAGCGCAGAGTTGGTGACAGCGGAGGGGCGGCCCACCCCTCTGCCCCCTTCCCTGCGCGGGAAAGGGGGATGAATGGGTTGGGGGTTGCACCACCAACGGGCCCTGCCTGCGCGCGTCTCCTCTGCCTGTCTGAGGATGCGCGTCATGGTGCCGGGCCGGTGCCGGTGAGGTAGGCGGGGGCGCCCACCCCTGCCCCTCCCGGCGCGGAAGGGGGCGGAGCCGGAGCGGAGTTTCTCCTATCCCCCAACCCCCTTCCCTGTCGGGAAGGAGATCCGGACTGTGCTGCTGCGCGCGCGCACATGGCCCCACCCGTTGCCTCCCGAGGGCAGGGGCCAGTGGGGGCGCAGCCCCCACCAGAATTTCAGAACCCCCCGCGCCGGGAGGGGCAGGGGTGGGCCGCCCCCCGCTCTCACCAGCCCCCGTGGCTCAGTAGGCTAGTCGGCGGTGAAGGCGACGTGCATCCCGAGCTGGTAGTGGCCAACGACGTTGCAGAGCAGCGTGTACTTCCCCGCCGGGAGGTCCACCGTCAGCTTCTTCTCCTCGCCGCCGCCGAACAGCGCGATGCGGCCCACCAGCCGCGCCTTCGACTCGTCCACAGAGCCGGCCCGCTGCTCGAGCTTGTCATGCGCGGTGTCGGTTCTCAAAACCACGAGCTCGTGCGGGATGGCGCCGCCGTTCTTGGCGGCGAACTCCACGCGCCCCGCCTTCGTGCGGGCGCTGGCCGGCGTCACGCTCCACTCCGTGATCGTGACCGCGATCGTGGTCGCGGCGCCGCCACCGCCGCCGGCCGGCGCCGCCGCGGCCGTGCTCGCTGCGGCGGCGCCGGGGGTGGCGATCTGGAGGCCGCCGGCGCGCGTCGCCAGCGCCTGCTGCGCCGCGTCGCGCTGCTGGCGCGCCGCGCCGCCGCCGGAGCAGCCGGTCGCGGCCGCGGCGAGCGCGAGCAGCGCGAGCAGCGCGAGCAGCGCCAGCAGCGAGGCGGGTCGGGTGTTCAGCATCGGCATAGGGGACGTCCCTCTCGAATCGCCTCTCGGATCGCGCGGTGGTCAGGCGTCCCGCCGCTGGGGCGCGCCGACGCGTCACACGGTAGCGGAGGCGCCCGCTACGCGCCGCTCTTGCCACGCGCGCCGCTCTGTGCCACCCAGCGTGCCACCCAGCTCGCGCCGCTCGTTGCCGCCCGGAGCGCCGCCTAGATGTACTGAGCACAGAGGTGACACTGAAACGGTGCCCTCGACGCAGGCGAGGGACGGCCCACCCCTGACCATCGTGCCCCGAACGTAGAACAGCGCTCCGCGCGGGGCGCGGGAGGGGTTGAGAACGAAGGGGTGCAGCCCCTTCGAGCATCCCGGCCAACCGGAACGCGCTCGTCCGCACTTCGTTCGCGGGGGCCGTTGGGGTGTCACCCCAACTCTTCATCCCCCTTCCCGCGCCCCTCGCGAAGCACTGTTCTGTGTCCGAGGTAGGGAAGGGGGCAGGGGGATGGGCCGCCCACCGCAGACCGCTCGGCGGCAGTGTCAACAACGTGAGTGGGCACTACACCTAGAGCGCGACCGCCTAGAGCGCGAAGGGCGCGAGCTGCCGCGCCGTGGGCTCCGCGCAGCAGAACCACGCCTCGGTGAGCCCCGGCACGATCACCACGGCAGGCGCGCCGGCGAGCGTCCCGGCGGGGGCGGTGAGCGGCGGGGGCGGCTCGCGGCCCGCCGCCGCATACGCCGCCCGGCGCACGCGCGTGAAGGTGATCGCGGCGTCCTCCGGCTCGGCGGCGCGCGCGCAGGCGTCGTCGCCGCAATCGCAGCCGGCCGCTGCCGCGGGCTGCGCCGCCGCTTCCACGAGCGCGGCGATCTCCGCTTGCAGGGCGTCCACGCGCGCATCGACGGCGCGCCAGATGTAGGTGAGCCCCTCGCCGTCGAAGGGGCCAAGGCGTCCCTCGTGCGCGAGCCGCTCCACCAGCGGCGAGCCCGGCGGAAGCAGCAGGCGCAGGCCGTACTGCACCGGCTGCACGTGGCGCACCAGTCCCTGCTCCGCGACGAAGTCGAGGATGGCGAGCAGGTCCTCCATGCTCGTCCACGGGGTGAACGCCACCCACGTCGGCCGCACCGGCAGCCCCGCGCGCTCCGCCGCCCGCAGCGCCACGGGCAGATCGGCGGCGGTGTGCCCCTTCTCCAGCGTGGCGAGGATGGCGTCGTTGCAGGACTCGAACGCCGAGGTGATGAACAGGCAGCCGCTGTCGCGCAGCGCCGGCAGCACCGCCGCGTGATCGATCAGGTGCTCGACTTTGATCGTGGCGTCGTAAGTGAGATCCGGCCAGCGCCGGTGCAGCTCCTCGGCGATCGCCAGCGAGTGTGGCACCGCGTTCAGGAAGTCCGGGTCGCCGAAGGTGATGTGGCGCGCCCCCGCCGCCACCTGCTGGGCGACGTCGGCGAGCACCGCCTCGCGCGGCACGAGGCGGAGCGCGCCGCCGTAGACCGGCGTGATCGGGCAGTGCGTGCAGCGGTGGGCGCAGCCTCGGCTCGCCTCCACGTACCCCGCCGCGTGCTCGCCGTCGGCGCGGCGTACGCGCGCGTAGCGGTCGAGGCCGGGCAGGCCGCGCCGGTCGGGGACCGCAGCGCGCGGGCGCGTGCGCAACGGGATCGCGCCGGCGCCTGGGATCGCGGCGTCGCGCGCGGTGCGGCCGGCGACGCGATCGGCGAGCGCGCACAGCCCCGCCTCGTACTCGCCGCCGATCACGAGGTCCGCGCGGTCCGGCCCCACGAGCTGCGCGTGCAGCGGCGAGGCGTACAGGCCGTAGCAGGCGATCGTGATCGCCGGCGAGGCGGCCCGCGCCGCGCGCGCGAAGGCGAGGCCGATGCGCGCCGCCGTGTGCATCGGCATGGAGATGGCGACGAGGTCGACGTCGCGGAGCACCGCGGGCGCGGGCGCGTCGACGGCGAGGTCCAGCGTGCGCACCTCGTGCCCGGCGGCGCGCAGCGCCGCGGCGGGGGCGGCGAGGCCGAGCGGCTGGTGGCCGAGCTCGTAGGCGGAGACCAGCAGCACCCGCGCGCCTCCGCCGCCCGCCGCGGGCACGCTGGGACGGCCGGGGAGCGTCTCCCACGCCAGGGTCACGGGCTGCTGCACGGCGCCTCCGGGTGTGCGTCGATGGTACCGCAGCGGCGCGCGGGCGGCGGGCGCCGTCTGCAGCGGGGCCTCTGTGCAGGGTGCTGGCGCAGGGGCTAGCATCCGCCGCAACGGTACGAGGGGTTGAGAACGAAGGGGCTGCGCCCCTTCGACATCCCGGCCAACCGGAACGCGCTCGCCCGCGCTTCGTTCACGGGAGCCGTTGGGGTGTCACCACAACTCTTCATCCCCCTTCCCGCGCCCCGCGCGAAGCTCTGTTCTGTGTCCAAGGTAGGGAAGGGGGCAGGGGGATGGGCCGCCCACCGCAAACCGCTCGGCGGCAGTGTCAACAACGTGAGTGGGCACTACACCTAGCCCCCGGACTGGCGCACCGTCGCCTTCGCCTCCCGGCTCGCGGCGTTGGTCTCCGCGAGCGTATCGCGCGCGCTGCGCCAGATCCTCGGGATCTCGCGCCGTTGCGCTACCAGCATCCCGGCGGCCAGCACGAGGTAGATCACGGCGGCGATGAACCGCACCTCCGCGCTGGGCACCACGAAGGTGACCGCGAACAGCGCGAAGAGCGCGATCGCCTCGCGGGTGCTCAGGCTGAGGGTCAGCACCACCGCGACGGCGAACACCGACTGCGCCGCCGTTAGGAACATCTCCTCGTTCGAACGGGCGTCCAGCGGGAGGCCGTGCCAGCCGCCGCTGGCCAGCGCGAAGAAGACGGGCAGCCCGCCGACCAGCAGCGTCCACTGGTTGACCTTCGATGAGAGCAGCGCACCCA
>SHYR01000018.1 GCA_009692705.1 Dehalococcoidia bacterium | reverse complement strand
GCGGCGGCTCCGGCGGTCCCGCGCTCGGCGGCCGCTGCGGCCGTGGCGGGGCTCGACGCGGTCGCCGCGGCCGGGGCGTCCTGCGGGTGGCCCGGCGAGTCGGCGGCCGGCGAGGCCGTACCGCCGCAACCGGCGGCGACGAGGGTGCCGAACGCGAGGCCCAGCAGGCACAGCGTGCGCGGGCGCATGCTCGACTCCCGACCGACCGCAGCGCGGTCGTGCACGACATGCCAGCGGGGGCAACGACGCAGTGCCTGCACGGTGAGGCGAGCCGCATTCGCCACCAGTATCGGCTGTGCCGCGCGCGGGCGTAAGCGGTGCTGGCTCCTGATCAGGTATCCCGGGCATCAACGCGAAGGTCGGCTGTCACGCTCCCAGAATGTGGCGAGCGCCTCAGGCCGCGCGTGATGTGCGATAGAATCGCGGGACAGCGCGCCGTGCAGGTCGGCGGGACGCGACCGTGGACACGTCGAGGCTTGAAGGAGGAGCGTATGGCCACGGCAGCGGAGCGCGCGGGCGCGGTGACGAAAGGTGCGACGGTTGGGTACGGCAGGTACGTGTACCAGCACGTTCCCGGCTGGGCAAGGCTTCCGAAAGGCTGGGAGTGGGCCGATTGCGCCGGTGTCGCGGTAGATAGCAAGGACCGCATCTACGTCTACAACCGCGGCCCGCATCCGATGATGGTCTTCGATACTGCCGGCAACCTCCTCAGCACCTGGGGGGAGGGCATCCTGCGCACTGCCCACCATGTGTTCGCCGCCCCGGACGACACGCTCTACACCACCGACATCGGGGACCACACCGTCCGCAAGTGGACCACCGACGGCAAGCTGCTGATGCAGCTCGGCAAGGCAAACGAGCCCGCGGAAGCGATGAGCGGTAAGCCGTTCAACCGCCCCACGGACGTCACCGTCGCCCCGGACGGGACGCTGTACATCACCGACGGCTACGGCAACGCCCGGGTCCACCGCTACAGCGCCGACGGCAAGCACCTGCTCTCCTGGGGCGAGCCCGGCACCGGCCCCGGCCAGTTCAAGGCCCCCCACGGCGTGCGCGTGAGTCCCGACGGGCAGGTGTACGTGGTGGACAGGGAGAACTTCCGGATTCAGGTCTTCACCGAAGACGGTCAGTTCATCCGGCAGTTCATGGGCGTGAACCGGCCGGACCAGGTGGTGTTCGCCCCCGATGGCTCGCTGATGATTCCCGAGCTTGGATTCCGCGCTGGCCTGGGAGCGGGCGCGCCGCCGCCGGGTCCGATGGCGCCACCGGCGGGTATCAAGTTCATGACCCCCATGGGCCAGTGGCTTGGCGGATGGGGCATGAGCACCGACGACCCCGCCGACCTGCTGTGCGCGCACGCAGTGGCGCTGGACTCCACCGGCGCCCTCTACATCGGTGAAACGCTGGCCGCTCACCGCGTGCAGAAGTACGTGCCCGTGAAGCAGCCCTAGCCTCGAGCTGGCCCTCGAGCTGGCCCTCGAGCGCGGCTCGGTCGCGAGGGCGGCGCCGCTCGCAGTACGCGCGGGCCCGTAGTGCGCGGCCGTCACGCGAGCGAAGCCACTGTACGATGCTGCCTGCAACCACGGGGTGAGGAGCCAGCCGATGGGAGTCTTCGAGGCCGTGCGTACGGTGCTCGCCGTTCGCAGCTATCAAGACAGGGCGGTGCCCGCCGAAGTGGTGAGCCGCATCGCAGAAGCCGCCCGCCTCACCGCTAGCAGCCAGAACCGCCAGCCCTGGCACTTCATCGTGGTCGAGGCGCGCGCGGCGCTGCGGCAGCTCGGTGCGCTTTGCACGTCGGGCCCGTACACGGCCGACGCGGCGTTCGCGATCGTCGTCGGAGTCAACGCCGACTCGCGTTCCGGAACCGCCGACGCCGCGCGCGCCATCCAGTCGATGGTGCTGACCGCATGGGAGGCCGGCGTCGGCTCGAACTGGGTGGGCATTGCACGCGCCGACGAGGTAAGGACGCTGCTCGGAGCCCCCAGCACCCTGAATCTCGTTGCCGTCGTCCCGTTCGGCTACCCAGCGCGCCGCGCCGGCCTGGGCAAGAAGGACCGCAAGCCGCTCGGCGAGGTCGTGCACCGCGGCCGCTTCGGCGTGCCGTTCGCGTAGCAGGCCCACGCGGGCGCCTCGCGCGGGTATTCGCAGCGTCGATCCTCCCACCCGGCCGAGAATCCCGGGCTCGATACCGAGTCATGTTCCTAGCGCAGGCGACTTCTTGTAGTGTGCGAACATGTTGGGCGTTCGGGACAGCGACGCCTGTGGCTACGTGTTCACTCGCGCATCACGGGCAGGCGAGAATGAGTGGGGGGAGCAGTAGCGATGCCAAAGCAGTCACCGGTAGCCGATGACCTCGACCGGCCCTTCTGGGATGCCTGCAACGCAGAACGGCTTGTCATCCAGCACTGCAACGCGTGCGGCAGGTTTCAGCACCCGCCACAGCCGGTCTGTGACTCGTGCGGCTCCGCTGCCCAGCTCGTGTGGCGCGAGGTGAGCGGTCGCGGGACGATTTACAGCTACGGCGTGGTATACGACACGCCCATTTCCGCGTTGCAGGGAGACCAGCCCTACAACGTGGCCGTGATCGAGCTGGCAGACGCGCCCGGGATCAACATGATGTCGCATCTGCCGGGCACTCCGGTCGACGAAGTCCCGATCGGCGCTCCCGTGACCCTGATCTTCGAGGTGACACCCGGCAATGGCCAGAAAGTGCCCGAATGGCGAGTAGCCCGCTAGGCGGCTGGCGAGGATTGAAGAGGCGGACACGACGGGGATGGGGTGAGCAATGGCAACGCAACTTGTGCCGGCATCCATGTATCGGACCCAGGAGGGCATGGGTATCTGGGAGCACCGGGGTAAGGTCGCCGCGGTCGGGATCGGGCACGCACCCACCGCTCGGCGCTGGGATGACCGGCCCGAGACCAGCGTGGGCGCGTGGGCGATCCTGGCGATCCGGAAGGCGATGGAAGATGCCGGGGTGACGCCCGACCAGGTCGACGGCCTTGTGCTTCCGCCCGACACGACCACGGGGTCGTACTGGCCGGAGGGTCGACAGGTCCCGGCGGATTTCCGGAATGCGTTCAAGCAGACCGGCGATCCGCTGGATGGGATCGCGAAGTTGAGCGCGGACTGGATTCTCGCAAACATGCCCGAGCTTAAGAACGTGAAGTGGGCGAGGCACGCGACGACGTGCACCTCGATGGCGATGGCGGGCGCCATCCAGGCCGTCGGTGACGGCCTCACCCACACCTGCCTCGTCGTGAAGGGGTGGCATAACTTCTCCGGCCGCTACTACCAGGGCGGCGCGAACGCGCTGCCAACGGTCGCGGGCCCCGGTAAGTACGGCAGCTCACTCGCCGGCCCGGCGTCCTACGCCACTGCCATGCAGTTTCAGCGCTACTGCCACAAGTACGGCAAGAACCACGACATGATGGCGCCGTTCATGGTGAACTCCCGGCGCAACGGCCTACTCTTCCCGGAAGGGTACTGGGCGCAGCACCGCCCGGAAGCTTTGACCGTGGCGGACTACATCAACGCACGCTGGGTCGCGAAGCCGGCGAACCTGTTCGACAACGACATTCCGATTCATACGGCTGCGGCGTACGTGATCACGACCGCCGAGCGGGCGAAGGACATGCGCCAGAAGCCCGTCTACGTCCTCAACCACGCCGGGGCCGGCACCCCGGGCGGGGCTACCTCCGCCGGCGTCAGGGCGCGAAGCGTGATCGCGAACCTGGAGGAGGTTGAAGCGTGTGCGGCCGCAACCGGCCGCAAGCTCCTCGATGGCGCCGGGATCACCAGCGGTGATGTGGCCTTCGAGAACATGTACGACGGATTCAGCCTCTTCCACGTCTTCCACATCGAGGGCCTGGGGTTCGCGGGGATCAAGCGCGGCGAAGCACTCGACCTCTTCCAGACCGACATCAGCATTGAGGGGCCGAATCCGGTCTCGCCAAGCGGTGGCAATATCGGAGGCGGCCGGACGCGCTTCTGGAACCACACCGATTCGATTCAGCAAATCCAGGGCCGAGCCGGGGCGCGCCAGATCAGGATCCCGGCTGAGATCGGGATCTCCGGAGGGTTCTTTCCGATGTGGAGCAACTTCGTGATCTGGAGTGCGACGCCGGATTAGTCGGTGAGCCTCAGCCGGCCGGCGTCTCCGACCAGAGCACGCCGCACTCACGGAGTTCGGCGATCGCCTCGGCGCTGTACCAGAGTTCGGCGCAGATTGCATCGGTGTGCTCACCGGCGAGCACGCCGGGACCGTATCGCCCCGGCGTCTCCGAGAACGTGACCATTGGTCCCCACCGCAGAAGCCGCGCTATCGAAGGGGGCGGGAGAGGCGCTACCCGCGTGCCCAGTCTTATGTCGTTACGCTACCATTGAACGAACATCGGCATGATGACGTGCACGTAGCGATCGTCGCCGACGGGGCGGAGCACGCCGGGGCTGGAGGCTGAGCTCGTCTCGACCGCGACGCGGTCGGTGTCGATGATGTCGAGCACATCGCGCAGGTAGCGGCCGTTGAACGCGATGTGAGCCTCTTCGCCCTCGATCAGCGCGTCCAGCTCGCCCTCGTTGTTGCCGACCTCCTCGGCGCGCGCAGTGACCAGCAGGCGGCCGGGCACGCCCCCCTGCCCCGGCGTCGCGATCAGGCGCACGATGCCGGAGCCGTCGCGCGCGAAGATCTGCGCGATGCGAGTGGCACGGCCGAACTCCGACACGGCGACCTCAGTGCTGGTCTTGTAGGCGCTGGGGATCAGCTGCTGGTAGTTGGGAAAGGTGCCCTGCACCAGCTGCGCGGTGAGCTTCGCGTGACCGAGGTCGAACTGCACCTGCGTGTTCGCGGTGTTGAAGCTGATCGTGACCGGGTCCGACACCTCCGGCAGCAGCTGCGTCAGCTCGCGCAGCGAGCGCGCGGGGATGATCACGCTCTTCGCCGCCACCGTCGCGCGCAGCTCCATCGTGTGCACCGCGAGCCGGAATCCGTCGGCAGCGGCCAGCCGCAACTGCTTGCCGTCGATCGCGAAGTGCACGCCGGTCAGCACCGGGCGCGAGTCGTCATTGGCGGCGGCGAAGACGACCTGGCTGAGCGCGCGGCGCAGGCGGTCCGGCTCCACCTTGATCGCGATCGCGTCGCCCACCGGCGGGATCGGTGGGAAGTCGTCTGGATCCATGCCGCCCACTGAGGCTTCGTTGCGCGCGCACGAGAGCGAGACCTGGCGCGAGCGCTCCGCCAGCGTCATCTCGATCTCCTCATGCGGCAGCGTCGCCACGAAATCGGAGAGCAGCCGCGAGGGCAGCGTGATCGAGCCCGGCTCGCGGATCGAGGCGGGGATCGTGTAGGTGATGGCGATCGTCTCGGCATCGGTGGCGGAGAGGGTGATGTGGCCGTCCGCGGCATCCACCAGCACGTGCTGGGTGATGGGCAGCGTGGAGCGCGCTGGGATCGCGCGCGCAACGGCACTCAGCCCGCGATGGAGGTCCTCTTGCTGACAGGACAGACGCATACGACCAACTAACGCCGCCGCGGGCGATGCTACAATCCGTTTAAGTGACTGTTCACCTTACTTGCAATGATACCCGAAGCGCCGCCGCCCGTGTCATACGGCCAGGGCAGCCGCCGGTGCAGATTCGTGGCAGCGAGCCAGGAGGCGTGCTCGAGAGCTGGAGCGAGCAAGGGCGATGCCGCACCCGGTCCGGCTAGCCTGCCCGGTGCCGCGCGACCTCGCCGAACGCATCTCGCGCCGCCGCGACGCTGCGATCGACCAGCGCCTCGTCGTGCGCCAGCGAGACGAACCAGGTCTCGAACTGCGACGGCGGCAGCAGCACCCCGCGCTCGAGCATGGCGCGGTGGAAGCGCGCGAAGGCGGCGGTGTCCGCGGCGCGCGCTTGCGTGAAGTCGCGCGGGGTTGAGGCGAGGAAGAACGGCGTGAGCGCGGACCCCACGCGCGCGATCGCCACCGCTACGCCCGCCCCGCGCGCCGCGTCCGCGAGCCCGCCCTCGAGGCGCGCGCCCAGCAGGTCGAGGCGGCGGTACGCACCCTCGTCGGCGGCGAGCGCGTCCAGGGTCGCGATCCCGGCCGCCATCGCCAGCGGGTTCCCGGAGAGCGTGCCCGCTTGGTAGACGTCGCCCGCCGGCGCCATGCGCTCCATCAGCGCGCGCGAGCCGCCGTAGGCGCCGACTGGGAGGCCGCCGCCGATCACCTTGCCGAGCGCGGTGAGGTCCGGGCGCACGCCGTAGCGCTGCTGTGCGCCGCCGCGGCCGATGCGGAAGCCGGTGATCACCTCGTCGAACAGCAGCAGCGCGCCGTGCCGGTCGCAGAGGCGGCGCAGGCCTTGCAGGAAGCCGGGCACGGGTTCGACGAGCCCCATGTTCCCGGCGACCGGCTCGACGATCACGCAGGCGATCGCTCCCGGGTGCGCGGCGAACACGGCCGCCGTCGCGTCGAGATCGTTGTATGGCGCGAGCAGCGTCTGCGCGGCGAACGCCGCGGGCACGCCCGGGGAGTCGGGCAGCGCGAAGGTGGCGACGCCGGAGCCGGCGGCGGCGAGCAGGCCGTCGGCGTGGCCGTGGTAGCAGCCCTCGAACTTCAGCACCAGGTCGCGGCCGGTCGCCGCGCGCGCCAGCCGCAGCGCGGACATCGTGGCCTCGGTGCCGGAGTTAACGAGGCGCACCATTTCGATCGATGGCACGGCAGCGACGACGCGCGCGGCGAGCTCCGTCTCCGCCGGGGTCGGGGCGCCGAACGAGGTGCCGAGCGCGGCGGCATCGCAGATCGCCCGCACCACCGCCGGCGGCGCGTGGCCGAGGATCAGGGGGCCGAAGGACGCCACGTAGTCGATGTACTCGTTGCCGTCGACGTCGGTGAGCAGCGCGCCGCGTCCGCTCGCGATCACCACCGGCTCGCCACCGACGGCGCGGTAGGCGCGCACCGGCGAGTTCACGCCGCCGGGCAGCAGCGCGCGCGCGTGTGCCATCTCGGCGGCGGAGCGCTCGTGGCGTCGCGGCGCGCTCACGAGCCGTGGGCTCCTTCGAACAGGTCGAGAAGCTGCGAGAGCTGTGTGAGCGTGACGTGCGGCGTCGGCGGGATGCCCGGCGTCACGCGCTCGGAGCGGCTGATCCACGCGCTGCGCAGGCCGGCGTTGAGCGCCCCGCGCACGTCCGCCGGCAGCGAGTCGCCGACGTACAGCACGCTGGCCGGGTCACGGCCCAGGCGGTGGCAGAGCGCGGCGAAGACCGCGCGATGCGGCTTGTACGCGCGCAAGGATTCCGACGACTGGATTACGGAGAAGCGCAGGCGCGCACGCGAGACCGCGCTCTGCAGGAAGTCCTCGTCGGCGTTCGAGAGCAGCGCGACCTGCAGGCCGCGCCCGGCCAGCGCCTCGATCGTGGCGTAGGCGTCCGGGTAGGCGTCGGCGCGTGCCAGCTCCTCGCGCAGGTAGCCGGCGGCGCGGTCCACGTCGCCTGCGATCTGGTGGGCGCAGAAGGTGATCGTCCACTGCCGCCGCCAGATCTCGTAGGTTGGCATCCAGGGCGGCAGCGGGCCGTCGAGCGTGTGGCTCGTGATCGCGCTGCGCTGCTGGTCCGTGAGGGGCTCCGTCGGCGCCGTGCGCGGCATCAGGTCGCCCCACGGTCCTGCCTTCCCATAGGCACTGAAGAACGTGCGGTACACGGCGTCATGGTCGGGGTGGGCGATGCCCTGGTCAGCGAGCACCATCGTCACGGCGGCGCGGAACTCGTCGTCGTGGTACGCGAACAGCGTGCCGTAGCCGTCGAAGGCGACGGCGCGGATGGTGGAGGGATCGAAGTCCGGGGAGGCTACCGCTCGCTCAGCCAGTGCGCCGCCTCCTTCGCGTGGTAGGTGATGATGATGTCGGCGCCCGCGCGCCGGATCGCGGTCAGCGTCTCCAGCGTGGCCGCGCGCTCGTCGAGCCAGCCGTTCGCGGCCGCGGCCTTCAGCATCGCGTATTCGCCCGAGACGTTGTAGGCCGCGAGCGGCAGCGGCGTCGACTCGCGCACCGCGCGGATCACGTCGAGGTAGGCGAGCGCCGGCTTCACCATCACGATGTCCGCGCCCTCCGCCGCGTCGGCCGCCACCTCGCGCAGCGCCTCGCGCACGTTCGGTGGGTCCATCTGGTAGCCGCGGCGGTCGCCGAAGGCGGGCGTGGAGTGCGCCGCCTCCCGGAACGGGCCGTAGAAGGCGGAGGCGTACTTCGCGCTGTAGGCCATGATCGGCAGCGAGGGGTGGCCCTCGGCGTCGAGCGCGGCGCGGATCGCGCCCACGCGCCCGTCCATCATGTCCGACGGCGCGACCACGTCCACGCCAGCGCGCGCCATCGACACCGACATGCGCGCGAGCAGCTCCAGCGAGGGGTCGTTGTCCACCTCGCCGAGGGCCGTGAGCACGCCGCAGTGCCCGTGGTCCGTGTACTCGCACAGACAGACATCCGCGATCACGGCGAGATCGGGGGCCGCCGCCTTCATGGCGCGCGCCGCCTGTTGCACGATCCCCGTGTCGTCGTAGGCCTCGCTGCCCCGCGCGTCCTTCGTGGCCGGCACGCCGAACATCAGCACCGCGCGCACGCCGAGCGCTCGGAGCTCCGCCGCCTCCGCTGCGAGCTGGTCCACCGACAGCCGCAGTTGCCCCGGCAGCGAGGCGATCGGCTGGCGCTGGCCGCGGCCGTGCACCACGAACAGCGGGTAAACGAACGACGCCGGGTCCAGCCGCGTCTCGCGCACGAGGCTGCGCAGCGCCTCGCTGCCGCGCGTGCGGCGCGTGCGCACGAAGCTCGACCGCGTGCCGCGCTCGGCGAGCGTCACGGCGTGACCTCCGGGCGCGGGCCCGAGGCCAGCTGCGCGCGCAGCGCCGCCACCAGCCCCGCCACGCTTTGTTCCTCCGCCACCACCTGCGGCGGCAGCCCGGCCTCGGCGGCGGCCTGCGCCGTCATGGGACCGATGCAGGCGATGGTGGCGCCCCGCAGCGGTGAGAGGTCGCCGCCGAGCAGCGCGGCGAGGTTGCGTACGGTCGAGGAGGAGGTGAAGGTCACGGCGTCGATCTTGCCAGCGCGCACCAGCGCCAGCGCCTTCGGGGGCGCCGTGGCGGGGGGGGCGGAGAGGTAGAGCGGCAGCTCGTCCACGCTCGCGCCCGCCTCCCGCAGCCCGGCGGGCAGCGCGTCCGGCCCGCCTTCGGCGCGCGGCAGTAGCACCGACGCCCCCGCGATGCCCTGCGCGCGCAGCGCCGCGACCACGCCCTCCCCGGCCGCCTGCTCCGCGACCAGGTCGGCGCGCAGCCCGCGCGCGGCGAGCGCGCGGGCCGTCGCGGGGCCGATCGCGCACAGGCGGCAGCCGGCGAACGCGCGCGCGTCCGCGCCGCACTCCGCGATCAGGTCGAGGTAGACTTCCGCGGCATTCGCCGAGGTGAACACGGCCCACGCGTAGCCGCCTGCGCGCAGGCGCGCGAGGCTCGACCATACCGCGGCGGGATCGGCGCGGCGCTCGAGCTCGATCGCCGGCAACACCACTGGCACTGCGCCCTCGGCGCGCAGTAGCTCCACCAGCGTGGAGGCCTGTCCGCGCGTGCGCGTCACCAGCACACGCCGGCGCGCCAGCGGGCTCGTGGCGCCCGCCAGCCGCGCGCGCAGCCGCACCACCTCGCCCACCACCAGCAGCGCCGGCGCCTTGATGCCGGCCTCGCGCGCGGTTTGCGCGATGCGGGCCAGCGGCGCCTCGACGCTGCGCTGGTCGGCGGTGGTCGCCTCCTGCACTAGCGCCGCGGGCGTATCGCCGCTGCGGCCGCCGGCGATCAGCGCCGCCACGATCGCGTCGAGGCGGCCGACGCCCATCAGCACCACGAGCGTGTCGACGGCGGTAGCGAGCCGCTCCCAGTGCACCGCGGCCTCCGCCTTCGTCGGGTCCTCGTGCCCGGTGATGACCGCGAACGACGAGGCGACGCCGCGGTGCGTGACGGGCACGCCGGCGGCCGCCAGCCCGCCGATCGCTGAGCTCACGCCGGGCACGACCGTGGCCGCGATGCCGACGGCGGCGAGCGCCAGCAGCTCCTCGCTGCCGCGCCCGAAGACGAACGGGTCGCCGCCCTTGAGCCGCACCACGCGCCGTCCCGCGCGCGCATGCTCCACCAGCACGGCGTTGATCTGCTCCTGTGTCATGGCGTGATCGCCGGCGGCCTTCCCGGCATCGATCAGCACCGCCGTCTGGTCGCACGCCTCCAGCAGCTGCGGCGGCGCGAGGCGGTCGTACAGCACCACCTCCGCGCGCCGCAGCGCGGCGAGGCCCGCGACCGTGATCAGTCCGGGGTCGCCCGGGCCGGCGCCGACGAGCCAGACGTGCCCGACGCCGCTCGTCGCGCTCATCGCGCTCGCCGCGCTCATCGCGCGCGCTCCCTGTGCGCGGGGCTGCCGGCGGTGGTGGCGCCGCGCGCCGCGAGCAGGCGCGCGGCCAGCTCGCGACCCAGCGCCTCGGCCTGCGCCGGCGCGCCGGTGGCGTCGCCGAAGGCGGGCGCGCCGCCGGCGGGGTCGGCGATCACGCCCCGCACCGTGAGCAGGCCGCCGTCGAGCCGGGCATAGGCACCCACCGGCAGCGCGCAGCCCGCGCCGAGCGCCGCCAGGAATCCGCGCTCCGCGGCCGCGGCCGCGCGCGTGGCGCCGTCGTCCACGCGCGCGAGCAGCGCGCGCAGCGCGCGGTCGGCGGGGTCGCCGCCGGCGCGGCACTGGAGCGCGATCACGCCCTGCCCTGGGGCGGGCGGGAACTCCGCTGCCTCGAACAGCTGCGTCGCCTCGGCGAGCCGGCCGAGGCGCTCGAGGCCGGCGGCGGCCAGTACCGCGCCGTCGTACTCGCCGTCGGCCACCTTGCGCAGCCGGGTGTCGACGTTGCCGCGGATCTCGCGCACCGCGAGGTCCGGGCGCAGCGCCCGCAGCAGCGCGACGCGCCGCTGCGAGCTGGTGCCCACGCGCGCGCCGGGGGGCAGCGCGGCGAGCCGCCGGCCCGCGGACGCCACCAGCGCGTCGCGCGCGTCGCCGCGCGGCAGGAAGGCGCCGAGCACGAGGCCCGGCGCGAGCTCACCGGGCACGTCCTTGAGCGAATGCACGGCGAGGTCCGCGCGGCCTTCGAGCAGTACGTCCTCCACCGCCCGCACGAAGACGCCGCGCCCGCCGAGCACCGCCAGCGGCGTGGTGCGGTCGCGGTCTCCCTCCGTGGACACCTCCACCACAGACGTCTCCAGCTCGGGGTCGACGGCACGCAGGGCGTCGATCGCGAGCCGCGTCTGCGCCAGCGCGAGCGGTGAGCCGCGCGTGGCGATGCGTAGCGCGGTCACGCGCCGTCGACCGGCAGCGGCGGCTCGCCGAGGCGGAAGAGCGTGCGCGCGGCGTCGACGTACGCCTCGCTGTCGCCGCGCTCGCGCAGCATAGCGATGGGGTCGTGCAGGAGCTGCTTCACCAGCGCGCGCGTCAGCGCATCCAGCTGCTGCTCCTGCTGCGGCGAGAGGCCGAGGCGGCGCAGCGACTTGTCGACCTCCGCTCGGCGCAGCTGCTCCGCGCGCTCGGTCAGCGCGGTGATCGTCGGCACGACCTCGAGATGGCGCCACCACTGGACGAAGCGCTCCTGCTCTTCCGCCACGATCGCGCGCACGCGACCGACCTCCGCCTCGCGCGCGCGGACGTTCTCCTGCGCGATCGCCTGCAGCCCGTCGAGGTCGCGGTAGTGCACGCCCGGGATGTCACGGACCGCCGGATCGAAGTCGCGCGGCACGCCGATGTCGATCACGATCAGCGGCTTGCCGTCGCGCCGCCCCATCGCCTCGATCACCTGGCCGCGTGTCACGAGGTGGTCGGGCGAACCGGACGCCGCGATCACGATGTCGCTCTCGGCGAGCGCGTCCCCCAGCCGCTCGAAGGGCGCGGTCTCCCCGCCGAGCTCGTCGGCGAGCGCGCGCGCGCGCTGCGCGGTGCGGTTGGCGACCACCACGCGGCCCACGCCGCGGTCGACGAGCGCCTCGGCCGCCAGCCGCCCCGCCTCGCCTGCGCCGATTACGAGCACGCTGGCGTGCTCCGGCTCGGGGTGCAGTTGTCGCGCCTGCTGCGCGGCGACCGAGGAGAGCGAGAGCGCGTGGTGTCCGATCGCGGTCTCGCTGCGCGCGCGCCGTCCCACCCGGATCGCGGTGTGGAAGAGGCGGGAGAGCAGCGCGTGGTCGGCGCCCGCCGCGACGCACGCGGAGAACGCCTCGCGCACCTGGCCCAGGATCTCGGACTCCCCCAGCACCAGTGAGTCGATGCCGGCCGCAACCGCGTACAGGTGGCCCACGGCCTCGCCGTCTCGGCGGTGCTGGAACGTGCCGTCGGCGAGCGCGCGGTCGAAGCCGCACTCCTGCGCGAGGAAGTCGACCACGCGCGCGCGCGTGTGGTCGCCCGGCAGGTAGAGCTCGAAGCGGTTGCAGGTGGCGAGGATGGCGCCGGAGCCGAAGTGCGCGCGCAGGCGTTGCAGCAGCGGCGGTAGCGCCTCGGCCGCGACGGTGAGGCGCTCGCGTACGTTCAGCGCGGCGTCGTGGTGGCTGGCGCCGACGAGCGTGAGCATCAGCGCGCCTCCGCGCGCGCCAGCAGCGGCCGGTCGAGGCCGAGCGCGGCCACCAGCTGCGCCCGTGCCACGTCGCCGTCGCGCAGCAGCGGCAGCACCGCGGCGATCGCCTCCTGCCAGCGATCCGCCGCGATGCGGTTGGGGCACGGCGCGCAGAGCAGCGGCGGCGGCGTGCGCGCCAGCGCGCAGCCGGACGCGCAGGCGCGGTCGCGGTCGCGCGCGAGCACGCGCGCCTCCGCGAGCAGGCCGGCGAGCGCGGCGACCTCGTCGCTGAGGAATTCCTCCATGCGCTCGCGCAGCCAGCGCGCCATCGCCGGGCTGGTGCCGGCGGTGGACATCGCCACAGTGACGGTGCCGCGCTTGACCAGCGCTGGCAGGATGAAGTCGCAGTTCGCGGCGTCGTCGGCGGCGTTCACCCACACCCCGGCGGCGCGCGCCTCGCCGGCGATCGCGCGGTTGAGCTCGCCGTCGTCGGTGGCGATCATCACCAGCTCGAAGCCAAGCAGGTCGCCGGGCTGGTAGCCGCGCTCGAGCAGCCGCGCGCGGCCGCCGTCGACGAAGGCGCGCACCGCCGGGATCAGCGCGGGCGCGACCACGGTCACGCGCGCGCCGGCCTCCACGAGCTTCACCAGCTTCTCCTCCGCCACGTGGCCGCCGCCCACCACCAGCACGGGGCGGCCGTTCATCTCCATGAAGATCGGGTAGTAACCCATGGCCTCGCCTAGCCGTGCCCGGGCGCGCTAGTGTCGTCGTAGGCGGCTGTCACGGCGACGAGCACGCGGTCCGCGAGCCCAGCGATGTCCTCGCGCGCCTTCGCCGCCTCGTCCGCGCCGAGGCGGTTGCGCTCCGCGAGTTGCTTTGCGGTGTCGTCCAGTGAGCGGCGGAAGAACGTGAAGGCCTGGATCGCCTGCAGCAGTGGCGTCTCGCGCTGCTTGAGCAGGCGGCCGTAGGCGACGCCGATCTCGTCGACCTCGGCTTCGATCCCATCGCGCTGCGTGCGCTTGGAGACGGCGATGTAGTCGCCGACGAGCTCCAGCAGCCGCCGCCCGAGCGGGCGCAGCGCGTCGCGCTCGTCCACCTCCAGCCGCGCGTACCAACCGGTGGCGTCGCGATCGGCGCTGAGCTGGCGCCGGATGCGGCGCACCGCCGCGGTCTCGATCTCGTGCTCGCCGCGCCGCGTCCCATCGGTGAGCGCGTAGAGCTCCGCCTCGGCGAAGCGCCGGTGCCCGCCCGGGGTACGGAAGCAGCGCAACTCGCCGGAGTCCGCCCAGCGCCGCACCGTGGACTCGTTGACGCCGAGGATCTCGCAGGCGCGGCCGAGGTTGACCCAGCGCGTGCCCCCGGAGGGTGCAGTCGCCCGCTCGCGCGCCTCGCCGCCCGGTGGCTTGCGGTCTGGTGCAGAGGTCACGGCCGGTGCCATAATCTTGCCAAATCTTGGGCGACCGCGGCGGAGATTCCCATAGGAATGCGGAGTGTAGCAGATGCGCTCGCGCGGCGCGCCCCGCGGCCGCACGGTAGCGGCTGCGATGGCGGCTCGTCACCCTTCACGGCTGGACGGTTCGCGCATCGCGTCGGCGTCGAAGCCCTGCTGCTCGCACCACCGCTGGTACAGCACGGGCGAGATCTCGGACGGCTTGATCTCGCTGCGCCCACCCCAGAACACGTTCGTGTAGCTCGCGGCGATGCCCGCCTCTGCGAGGTGGGCGTCGATCGCCGCCTTGTGCTCGAGCAGGAACGCCTTGTCGGTGCCGCTGTGCGCCACGCCCATGATGTTGACGTTGGCGAACTCGGCGCCGCCCTCGCGCCAGTAGGCATGCGTCATGATGTGGTGCCGTCCCACCTCGCGGCCGGCCTCGATCTCGCGCCCCGCGGGCACCGCCCAGTGGAAGAGCGCGTTGTAGCGCGTCACGCGCTCGCCGCCCGCCACCGGCTTGACGTGCTCCAGGAAGGTCGAGAAGCGACCCATGATGCCGCGGCGCTCCAGGCCCTGCGCGATGGCGACGAACTCGTCCAGCGTGACCCCGGCCTCGACGGCGCGGCCGTGCCAGAGCTCGCGCACGATTTCGTCCGGCGCGAACTCGCGCTTGAGCGCGGTGATCACGCGCCACTCCAGCTCGCTCAGCTCCAGCGGCTGCGTCGCGATCACGTCGGCAGGCTCGTCGTCCCGGCTGCCGGGCGCCATGCCGCGACGCCGCACGTGGCCCACGCCGAGCGAGAACAGCGCCTTCGCCGGCATCGCGCGGAAGGCGGGTGCGCCGATGCGCATGGCGAGGTGCTCGCAGTGGCGCTCCAGCGAGTAGCCCTGCGGCACCTTCAGCGTGGTCCAGAGGCGAAACGGCGAGCCGGCCGTCTCGTGGTCGGTGGTGCGGATCACGACGTGGCCGGAGAAGGGGTCCTGCTCGAAGCAGTAGTCGAAGGCGGATTGCAGGCGCTCCAGCGGCACGACCCACGCCACCAGCGCGCCCTCGGCGAGCTTGTTCGCGAGCAGCGTCTGCCGTACGCGCCGGATCGTGCCCGCGCTCAGCATCGCGCGCACGCGTTCGATCACCAGTGGCAGCGGGAGGCCGCAGCGCCGCGCGATCTCGCCCAGCGGGTCCCGCTGGAAGCCCCGCAGTTGGTCCTCGGAGACCGCGAGCACCGCGACGTTCACCGGGTCGTCGATCGAGACCGGGATCGAGGCGGCCGGCGTGGTCATCGCTGCTCCCCGTTCATCGCTTCCCATCCGTGCGCCGCCGCCAGCGCGAGCCTGCGCCTAGCCCCAAGCGGCGTCCTCGCCGACAAGGCCGATGCGCGCCACCAGCTCCGCTGCGCCTTCAATGCGGCGACAGGTGAACATCGGCGTGTCGCGCTCCGTGTAGGACGATGATTCCGAGTCGCGCAGCTCGCGCACCAGCGCCAGGAACTCGCCGGGGTCGTCGCCCTCGAAGGCGACCACGAACTCCTGGTCGTCGAGGCCGTAGGAGTAGGTGGTGTTGATCTTGATGTCGTGGTAGCGGTGCCCGATGGCGATGTGCTCGTCCATGATGCGCTGCCGTTCCCCGTGCGGGAGCTTGTACCAGGCGCGGCTCTTCACCATCGGGTAGACGAAGAGGTAGCCATTGGTGCCGCCGTCCTCGCGCAGGCGCTCGCGCGCGCCGGGGTGCAGCGGGTTGTTGTAGAGGGAGCGCATCGTCATCGAGAGGTAGGAGTGCGGCCGCGCCAGCGCCGCCGCCAGCGGCGAGGCCAGCAGCTCGCTGTGCCAGTCGCTGATCGTGGTCAGGTCGTCGGCCACCTGCCAGACGAGGAAGTCGGTGTCGGCGCGGGTGCCGACCGTGGTGTAGAGGCGCGTCAGCATGCGCTGCGAGGAGCGCTCCAGCAGCGCCTCCAGGCGCCGCGCCAGCGCCGCCCGCCGCTCGGCTGGCGCCGCGCGCGCCGCGTCGCGCACGCGGTAGAAGTTGAACTTGACGAACTGCACGCCGCGTGGCGGCCGGGGCGCGTCGCCCGCCCCGGCCGCCGGTGCCGCCGTGTGCGCGCTGTGCGGGCCGTGCGCGCCGTGGGGGCTGGTCACGGCACCACCGCCATCTTACGCGCGTCCACCACCTCGTCCGGCGGCAGGCCGCCGTAGTTGGTCGCGAACAGCTGCTCGATTCGATGCGCTTCCTCGTCGCTGAGGTCGGGCACGTCCGAGGCGCCGACGAACTCGTTGAGTTGGTCGAGGTGGTAGATGTTCGGCAGCGCGCTCACCACCTGCGGCGTGTGCAGCGTGTAGCGCAGCGCCGCCTGCGCGAGCGTGCGCCCGGTGCCGTTGGTGAGGAAGTCCAGCTGCTGGATCTTCTTCAGGCCGTTGATCAGCCAGCCGCGCGTGCGGTGACTGCGGTGGTCGTCGGGCGGGAACACGGTGCGCGCGTCGTAGACCCCCTCCAGCATCCCGGAGGAGTGCGGCACGCGCACGAGCAGCGAGCGGTCGGTGCGGCGCGCCTCTTCGATCAGCGCGCGCCCGGGGTCGAGCTCCAGCGCGTTGTAGATCATGTGCACGACGTCCACGCCGCGCGTGCGCAGCGCGAACAGCCCCTCGTCGAGCCAGCCGATCGCGGGCCCGAGCGCCACGCCGACGCTGCGCACCTTGCCCTCGCGCTTCGCGCGCTCGATGAAGTCCCAGACCGCGTCGATGCGCAGGTGCTCCATGCGCACGTTGTGCAGTTGCCAGAGGTCGATGCGGTCGGTGTCTAGGCGGCGCAGCGAGCCCTCCAGCGACTGCTGCAGGAACGCGGGATCGAAGCGGTGCGGCGCCTCCTGCTGTCCCTCGCGGCGCTTGCCGATGTTCGACTGCCAGTCGTACCCGAACTTCGTGCCGATCACGATCTCGTCGCGGTCCGCGCCGGGGAACGCCTGCGCGAGGATCGTCTCGCCGCGGCCGTTGCCGTACGTGTCGGCGGTGTCGAAGAAGGTCACGCCGCGGTCGTAGGCTTGACGGAGCAGCATCACCGCCTCCGCGTCGCTGCGGTCGCCCCACCACCCGGCGGAGACGGTCCAGACGCCGAAGCCGATCTCCGAGAGATCGATCTCCGTGCCTGCGATCCTGCAGTAGCGCATGGGGTGTCCCTTCGCGATCGCGGGTCGGGATGGTGGCGTCTCGCCAGCGCGCACCAGCGTGGCGCGGCGGGCCGCCACGGACAAGGGCGCTGCGCCATGCTTTGGTGAGGTTCGGAGGCTTTTGTGGAAGAGATTCAGAGCGAGAAGCTGACGGCCGGCCGCGGAGATTTCGCGAGCTTATTACGGATGTGTCGCGGGCACGCTCACGCGCCCCGCGACAGCGCATCCTCGCCGAAGCGTGCCCGGATCGCATCCACCGCGCGGTCCAGCCGTTCGTCGCGCAGCGGGCTGCGGCGCGTGGCTGCCCGCTCGCCGGCGGCCAGGTCGGCGAAGCCCAGCTGCACGCTGTCCTCCACCAGGTTCGAGGCGCCGAGGCCGATCAGCCGCACCGGGCGGCGCCCCGAGCCGCGCCAGAGCATATCGAGCAGCGCGCACCCCGCCTGCGCCAGCGCCGCGGTGCTCTCGCACGGGCGCTCCAGCGTGCGGCTGCGCGTCACCGTCTCGAAGTCGGACCAGCGCAGCTTGAGCGTGACGGTGCGCGCGCGCCGTCCCGCGTGCCGCAGGTCGGCGCCGACGCGCTCGGCGTGGCGGTGCAGGGCGCGGCGCAACTCGTCGAGCTCTGTCACATCCGTGCCGAAGGTGACTTCGCGCGAGACGGACTTCACGTCGCGCCCGCCGGCGTGCACCGGCGTGGGGTCGATGCCGCGCGCACGCTCGTGCAGCAAGAGCCCGGACTGCCCGAAGCGCGCCTCCAGCCAGCGTGCGTCGAGCGCCGCCGCCTCGCCGATCGTGCGCACGCCGACCGCATGCAGGCGCTCGGCGAGCTTCGGCCCCACCATCGGCAGGTCGCGCACCGGCAGCGGCGCGAGGAAGGCGGCGTCGCCGCCCGGCGGGAGCTCGATCAGCCCGTCGGGCTTCGCGCGGTCGGAGCCGACCTTGGCGACGGTGCGCGAGCCCGCAATGCAGGCGGAGACGCTCACGCCCAGCTCGCCGTGCACGCGCTTGCGCGCGCGCTGCGCGGCGGCCAGCGCGCCGCCGGCGTCCAGGCCCACGCCGGTGAGATCCACGTACGCCTCGTCGATGCCCCCCGATTCCACCACTGGCGAGACGTCGCGCAGGATCGCGTGGAAGGCGCGCGAGACCGCGCGGTAGCGCTCAAAGCGGGGCGGCATCACCACCGCCTGCGGGCACAGCCGCAGCGCCTGCGCCATCGGCTGCGCGGAGTGGCAGCCGAAGCGGCGCGCCTCGTAGGACGCGCTGGCGACCACGCCGCGCCCGCCGCGCCCACCGACCAGCACGGGCAGGCCACGCAGCGCCGGGTCATCGACCCGCTCGACGGCCACGAAGAAGCTGTCGAGGTCGAAGTGAGCGATGCGTTGTGGCAGCTGCGGACCGGAGCGCGGCACCGAGGCCTCCCGCCGCCGGTACGGCCGGCGAGTGCGTGCTGGAGTGCATCCTAGAACGCGCGTTCTAGGCCGGTCAAGCGCGCAGCGGAAGCGCCGGTACGGGTGCGCCCATACCTCGGGGCCGGGGTGGGGGTGGCGGCTAGCGCAGCGGGCGCAACTCGCGCACACGCGGCGCGGAGGCCGCCTCCGCGCCGCCCGCGACCGCGCTTTCCACGGCGCTCTCCACGGCACTGAGGTTGGGGTGCGCGCCGGCACCGCCACGAGCGGCGCGACCGGCCGCCGTGGCGGCGGCTCCGGAAACCGCCGCCACGGCGGCGTCGGGCCGCCCGGCCTCCTGGCGCTGGTCCTCGGCAGCGCCCTCGGGGCGCTGCCCGCCCAGTTCCTGCTCCGTCAGCGCCTCGACCGCCTCGTCGGCGGTCGCGCCGCGACGCATGCGGCGCGCGATCGCGACCCCTGCCAGCACGACCAGGGCGGAGGAGACTGCCGCGCCGCCGGCGATGAACTTGTGCCGCTGTACGACCTGGGGGAAGCGCGCCAGTGCGCGATGCGCCAGCCGGATGGCATCCTGCGCGGCGCGGTCGATCCCCTCGCCACCGCTGTAGTGACGCAGCTCATCAGGCACGCTCATGGTTTGTTCACTCCGATCGGGCCGGGCAGCCGCGCGAACAGTGTCGCCATCTCGATCGCGGCCAGCATCGCCTCGCGCCCCTTATTACCCGATTTTCCGTCTGCGCGCTCGCGCGCCTGTTCCACCGTGTCGGCGGTGATCACGCCAAACGTGACCGGCAGGTCGAAGTCGTGCGAGGCTGCGGCGATTCCGCGCGCCGCCTCGCGCGCGATGTATTCGAAGTGCGGCGTCTCGCCGCGCACCACCGCGCCCACGCAGACGATGGCGTCGTAGCGGCCGCTGGCCGCCAGCCGCCGCGCCGCCGCTGCCAGCTCGAAGGCGCCTGGCACGCGCACGAGGTCGAGCGCCCCGTCCGGCACGGAGCAGCCGCGCGCGGCCTCTACGGCGCCGGCGATCAGGCGATCGAGCACCGCCGCCTTGTCGAAGCGGCTGGCCACGATCGCGAGGCGCAGGTGCGCGCCTTCCAGCGTGCCCTCGATCGTGTGCACCTACATGTCCTGGTCGAGGATGTGCCCCATCTTGTCGCGCTTGGTGATCAGGTAGTCCACGTTGTGTGGGTTCGCGGGCATCTCCAGCGGCACCCGCTCCACGACCTCCAGCCCGAAGCCATCCAGCCCGGCGCTGCGCAGGTTGCCGAAGGTGGCGATCTCGCGGATCTTCGCCGGGTTGTTGGTCATCAGCCGCAGCTTGCGGATCCCGAGATCGAGCAGGATCTGCGCACCGATGCCGTACTCGCGGCCTTCCACGGGCAGGCCGAGCATCTCGTTCGCCTCCACCGTGTCCAGCCCCTGGTCCTGCAGGTGGTAGGCGCGGATCTTGTTGCACAGGCCGATGCCGCGGCCCTCCTGGTCCATGTAGACGATCGCGCCCCGGCCCTCCGTTGCCAGCAGGTGCATCGCCGCCCGTAGTTGCTGGCCGCAGTCGCAGCGCAGCGAATTGAAGACGTCGCCCGTCAGGCACTGGTCGTGCACCCGCACCAGCACCGGCTCGTCCGTGGTGAGGTCGCCCAGCACTAGCGCGAGATGCTCCTTGGCGTCGATCAGCGTGCGGTAGGCGATGGCACGGAAGTCGCCGAACTCCGTCGGGAGCTTTGCCTCCTCCACGCGCTCGATCAGGCGGTCGTGCCGGAGGCGGTAGGTGATGATGTCGGCGACCGTGACGATCCCGATCTCGTGCTTGCGCGCGAAACGCTCGAGGTCCGGCATGCGCGCCATCGTGCCGTCGTCCTTGATCACCTCGCACACCACCGCCACCGGGGTGAGGCCGGCGAGCTGGCAGAGGTCCACGGAGGCCTCGGTCTGGCCCGTGCGCACGAGTACGCCGCCCTCGCGCGCGCGCAGCGGGAAGACGTGCCCCGGGCGCGTGAGATCGTGAGGCTGGCTGCTCGGGTCGGCGAGCACCGCCACCGTGCGCGCGCGGTCGGCCGCGGAGATGCCGGTGGTCACGCCCGTGGCCGCCTCCACGCTCACTGTGAACGCGGTGCCGAAGCGGGAGCTGTTGACCGTGGTCATCGGCGGCAGGTCGAGGCGGTCCAGGAAGTCGCCGCGCATCGGCACGCAGATCAGACCGCGTGCGTGCATGGCCATGAAGTTGATGGCGTCGGGCGTGCAGAACTGGCCAGCGATGCAGACGTCGCCCTCGTTCTCGCGGTCCTCGTCGTCGACGATCACCAGCATGCGGCCCTGGCGCATGCGCTCCATCGCCTCCGGCACGCTGATCAACGCGGAGGAACTGGCGGGGTCCTGCGCTGGCTTCCATCCCGCCTTGCTCGTCGCCATCCGTGCTCCTTGGTCAGCGCCGCCCCGCCGGTCAGGTCGCTGCCCGCTGCTCCAACAGCTGCTCCACGTAGCGCGCCATGATATCGGTTTCGAGGTTGACTCTAGCACCTGTCTGGCGGCGCGTCAGGGTAGTGTGCGTCTGCGTGAACTGCACCAGCGAGACCGCGAAGCTGTGCTCGTCTCGCGCCGTCACGGTCAGCGAGACGCCGTCGAGGCACACCGGCCCCTTCAGCACGATGTAGCGCAAGTAGTGCGGATCGACCTCGTAGCGGGCGATCAGGGCCTCCCC